>NZ_JAZDUE010000012.1:0-184212 GCF_036350515.1 Gordonia prachuapensis
CCCCCCCCCCCCCCCCCCGACCCGTTGATCACCGTTGCGCTGGATTCCGTTGCGCTAGATGGCGCCCGGAATCAGTCGGAGCACGTCCGGGTTCGGGGTGATGTAGCCACCGCCAACCGGTTCGGTGGTGCGGTCACCGGTCACCTCGAACAGCAACATCTCGGTGGTGCAGTTCGGCGTCGTCGGCTTGTTGCAGGTGAGCTGCGGGCCAAGGAAGCTCTGGAAGTCCGTGAGCCCCTTCAGTCCTGCCAGGACGTTAGGTCCGGTGAAATCGGTGACGTTGGCCGTGTTGAGACCGTTCACGAAGTCGACCAGCGTGGCGAAGGTGCCGTAGGCGTAGAAGCCGCCGGTTCCCTCGGTGTCCTCGACATAACCCTCGGCGACCTCCAGGTTGGATTTCGCGGGCTCCGGAGCGGACTCCATCGACGGCGGCTGCCAGATCGGCGAGTAGGTCTGCGCGCCGACCGCGTCGGCACCCATGGTGTCGATGAACTCGGTGCACGCGGCCATGAACATGGTGCCCTGATATCCCACCGACCGCAGCGACTGCGCCAACTGGGTGCAGGTGTTGTCGTTGGGTGAGGTCATCAGACCGGCAGCGGCCGGGTCACCGTCGGAGAGCGTGGTCGCCAAGGCGGTGAAGTTGGGTCCCGCCGGCGGATAGTAGATGCCGTTGACGTCGATGCCCAGCTGCTGACCAAGCGGCACCATCAAGGTGTCGAAGACCTGGTGTGCCTGCGGGAGGTCGGCGTTCGCAAGGGTCAGCGACGTCTTGTCCGCCTCACGCAGCGACTGCATGAAGCCGACCAGGAATGCGGCGGCAGGAGGTCCGAAGTAGACGCGGTTGTCCGCGGCTGCACCGGTGGCCGTGTTGAACGGGATCTGACCGACCATCGGGATTCCGGCGGAGGTCAGGATCGGGACGGCCGCCTGCGACTCCGAGTTGTACCCGTCGATCGCCGCCACGACGCCCGCCTGGACGAACTGGTTCGCACACGAGATCGTCGATTCCGGCGCGGTCTGGTCGATGCCGCAGTCGATGATCTCGAGGGGGCGGCCGGCGATTCCGCCGATCTGGTTGTTGATGTACTCGAGTGCGGCTTCCTTGCCGGTGGTGACGCCGGGCTGGGTGCCGGGTCCCTGCGACGGATTGAAGAGTCCGACCCTGATCGGCTCGCCGCTGGCCGCGACGCCGCTCTCGTCTGCGGCACCACCCCCGTTGTCGCCACTGTCCTCGGTACACGAGACGAGGGCGAACGCACATGCCGCGGCCACGGCGGCCGCGAACACGCGACCAGTTCTCCTACGCATACTCACATGCCTTTCCCGCCGGTTCCGGGCACGACTGTTCGACCCGGGAGGGCTTCGAGTTTTCAGAGTTGAGCGCCGGACCGCCGGCGGCGGTTCGGGGGCCCGATCGACAGATTGTGATCTGAACCACTCGCAACGTAGCTGCTGCCTTACAGCCGTGTCAAGCTGTTCTGGGAACCCAAATGTTCTGTCCCCGAATGTCACCCGCACCGCAACGTGGGTCAGATGTCCAGAAAGTCACGCGTTCATCAGACACGTGACAACGCCTATCGTCACATTTCGGACATCGAGATAACGGCTGGTGCGGCTCAGTCGGTGAGCCGTTGCTGCGACGCGTAGCGGGCCATCGCCTCACGCTCTTTCGCGCGGTTCGGATACCCGAACGCCACGATGACCGCGCCGAGGACGACCACGATGATCGCAGCACCGTATGCGCGGGAATCTCCGTCCACGAACGCATTTCGGGCGGCGTCCATGATCTGCTCGGCGTACTGCGGGTAGCGGGAGGCCAATACCTCGGCGCTCGAGAACGACTTGGTGAGCGCGGCCTCGGTCTGCGCGGTGACCTGGTCGGCCTCCGGCGAGGACGCGATGGAATCCGACAGCGCGCTCGCATAGCCGGCGGTGAGGATGGCGCCGAGAAGTGACTGCATGATGGCCCCACCGAGATCCCGCTGCAGATCCGACATGCTCGACGCCATCCCGGCACGCTGCACCGGAACCGAACCGGTGAGGGAATGGGACGCAGGGGTACCGGCGAAACCCACACCGATGCCGATCAGCAGGTACGCGCCGATGACCGCCCAGACAGATGCCCCTTCGTCCCACGTGAGGAATGCGACCAGGAGTCCGGCGACGATGAAGACATAGCCGACGAGCAAGGTGAATCGCGAGCCCATGGACTCCACCAGCTTCGCCGATTGCGGAGCCACCACCACCATCGCGCCGGCGGCGGGGATGATCATCGCCCCCGCCTCCAGCGTCGAGTAACCCAGCACGTTCTGCAGGAACTGCTGCCCGATGAACATGGCGCCCATGAGTGTGCCGAACACGATGATGCCGCCGACCGCGGCGACCCAGAACGTTCTTCGGCGCGCGATGCGCAGGTCGAACAGCGGCACCCGGACGCGCAGCTGACGTATGACGAATGCGACGGCCGCGACCAACGCGATCGCGGTGAGGACGAGGACGGCCGTCACCATGTTCCCGAGCGGCGCGAAGTTGAGCGCGAGCACCGTGGCGCCCACCAGGACGATCGACAGGATGCCGCCGATGTTGTCCGGGGTGGCGGCAGCGTCGCCGTCGTCGGCGGGCACCACGAACCACGCACCGACGAGCGCGACCACGGCGAGCGGCAGGGTCACCAGGAACACCGAGTTCCAGTCGAACACCTCCAGCAGCCCGCCCGACAGCACCGGTCCGGACGCCGAGATCGCGGCTCCGAACGCCGACCACGCCGCGATCGCCTTGGTGCGCCTGGCACCTGACCAGAGAGCGGTGATCACGGCCAGCGTCGTCGGGTAGGCGAGGCCCGCCGAGATACCTCCGACGACGCGGGCACCGAACAACACCTCGAAATTCGGTGCGAGACCGGCCACCAGCGACGCCGGTATCGACAGTGTCATGCCGTACACCAGCATTCGTTTGCGTCCGTAACGATCTCCGAGGGCGCCGAAGTAGAGCACCGACGCCGCCAGGCCGAGCGAGTAGCCGACCGCGATCAGATTCAGCTGTGTCGAACTCGCATCGAGCGCCTCACCGATGTCGGGTAGGGCCACATTGGCAACGGCGAGATTGATGTTCGCGACACCGGCCACGAGGATCAGCGCGGCCAGAACGATGGGGGCGCGCAGCGGCGCCACACCGTCCTCGGTCCGCGAACCCGTGGCCACCACGCATCGAGCGTAGGCCGACATCCGAGGGCGGGTATCTCACGTGCGGGAATTCGTGCTGCGAGAGTCACATTCGGGCCACTTTCGGGCGCGCGGTCGGCTTTGCTCCCGGGCGTCTGCCTAAGATCACCGACGAAGGCACACCGACCACGGTGGTGTGGCACGAACAGAAAGGCGCCGCCGCGGTGCTCAACCTCATCCCCGACTCGCAACGACGCACACTCGACGAGCTCCGCGAACGACTCGACTTCGACGCGGGTGAGAGGTCGTCGAAGCGTTCGGCCTTCTGGATCATGCTCACGCTCTCCGGCATCATCGCCGTCTCGGGTGTGCTCGCCGACAGCACGGCGACCGTGATCGGGGCGATGATCGTCGCGCCGCTGTCCACACCGATCCTCGGAATCGGCCTCGGGATCGTCACGGCCCGGGCCCGGCTGGTGTTGTCGAGTTTCACCTACGTGCTGAGCGGCCTCGTCCTGGTCACGTTCTTCGGGTGGCTGTTCGCCCAGTTGATGCCCGATCCGATCAGCGTGCTCTCCAACTCTCAGGTTCTGGGACGGACCTCGCCGACACTGGTCGACCTGTTCGCGGCGATAGCCACCGGATTCGCGGGCGCCATCGCCATCACACGACGAGACGTCGGGGACGTGCTGCCCGGTGTGGCGATCGCGATCTCGCTGGTGCCGCCGCTGGGTGTCGTCGGAGTCTGCCTGGGGACCGGCTCCCCGTCGCTGGCGCTCGGCGCATTCGTCCTGTTCGCGTCGAACGTCATCGCGATGATCATCACCAGCATCGTCGTGTTCACGACGGCGGGCTATGGGCGCGAGGCCGTCACGGAGGCCACCCACGAAGGGCAGGCCGCGCCGCGGCGCGGACGGGTGTACGTGATCCTGACGGCCGCGCTGATCGTGGTGGCCGTGCCGATGATCATCAACTCGCTGTCCTCGTTGTGGTCGAGTCAGATCGCCGCCGCCGCCGACAGCTGGCTCACGGACGCCGGCGACACCGGCGGCGAGGTCACCGACGTGTCGTGGAGTGGCAGCACGGTCACGGTCAGTGTGCTCGCGCCGCAGGAACTCCCGCCGATCGACGACCTGCAGACGACCGTCGACGACCTCGTGCCGTGGGACCCCGAGGTCGTGGTGGTGCACACAGTGGGTGGTCGGCAGGGCGGGGACTGACGCCCCGACGCGGGGGGACTAGCTGATCCCGGAGATACCTTTGCCGATCAACACGAATCCGATCACCAGGATCAGCACCGCCATGACCGTCGAGTTGTTCGCTTCGAGCCAGACCTTGAGGCGATCCAATGGCTCACGTAGTCGTTGCGCCGCAACCTGGTATGCGATCACCGGGACCGCCACGGTGGTCGCCGCCAGCACGGTGAACACGATCACCGCGACGGTGTCGGAGCCCGCCGACAGGCCGGCCGCCGCGATCGTGACGCCCGCGGCGATGCACATCATCAGGTTCTTGGGATTGATCGCCGACAACGCGAAACCCAAGCCGAGGGCGGCCGGCACCTTCATGTCGTCGATGGCGGCCATCCACTTCGGTGTCGCGTGATCGCCTGTTCGCGACCGCCATTGCCGCAGTCCGACGCTGAGCAGCACGACACCGAGGACCAGCTTGATCCAGCCACCCGCAGTCGATGTCGAGTCGCCGAAGGCCCCGCCCACCAGAACGAAAACCGTTGTGGCGACAGCGATTCCGGCAATCCATCCGATCATGAACCCGATACTCGTGGTGCGCGCGTGGCGACCGAGCAACATGAGGATCGCGCCGATGATCGGGATCGGCGATATCGCGACACCGACGGCCAACGGGAGCAGATCACCGATTACCGAACCCATGTCAATCCCTTCACACGAGGACATCGCCGGTAAGCAACGTACCCGAACGCGAGCCACCCGAAGCAGAACTCACCGTCACGGCACTAGGCTTGTCCACGGCACCGACGCCGATGACAGGGAGAAACGATGACCACCACCGTGACGCCCGAGAGCTATATCCGCGCGGAGGTGGACGGCCGGTTCGCCGTCTTCCAGCAACGCGCCGGCGGGAAAGTCAACGAGTTCTATCTGATCGCGCGACCGGTCCCGACCGACGAGCAGCCGGTGGTGCGGATGAATCGCGACACGCTGTATGGCGGCGGCGTGATCGACACCGCTGAGGGGGCAAGAGTTTACGTCCCCGAGGTCACCGACGGCCGCTACATCTCGCTCATGGTGATCGACAACGACCACTACACCGTCGACATCTTCCACGAACCGGGCTGGCACGAGATCACCTCCCCCACCCGATACTGCGTCGCGGTGCCGCGAGTCGAACTCCACGACATGCACGACGAGGACGAGATCGCCCACGTGGTCGGCATCTTGCACCAGTTCGAGATCGACGCGAAGAGCGCCGAGACCTTCGTCCCAGCCGACTGGGACTACGCCTCGATGTTCGCCTTGCGAGCACAATACGAGGAGGAATTCCGCACGTTCACGCAGTACCCGACCGGTTGGATGGGTCGCCGAGGTGAGACCGATGACGCGACCCGCCATCTCGCCGTCGCCGGCGCGTGGGGACTGTTTCCCGAACACGAGGCCGTGTACATCAATTACGCCGGGCCACGTGATGCGACCAAGGCGTATTCCGCGACCTACACGGTGCCACCGTGTGACGCGTTCTGGTCGATCGCCGTCTACGGCAACGACGCGTTCTTCCACTCGGACAACGCCACCCTCAGTCCCGCCACCACGCAGTACAACGACGACGGCACGTTCACCGTCTACTTCGGCTCCGCCGATGTCGTCGGCGACAAGCCCAACCGGCTCGACATCACCGACGGGTGGAACTTCCTCTTCCGCGTCTACAAGCCGGGTGACAGCGTGCTCGCCCGCGAGTACACGCTGCCCGACGTCGTCGAAGTGAGCGAGTGAATGAGCCGGGCCTCGCAGGCGACATCGCCGGACCGCCGATGATCGGCACCACGTTCTAGGATTCTCCCGTGGCTGTCCTGACCGATCGGCTCAAGCGTCCACGCCTCCGTCTCGGTCGGCCACGCCCGGCCGACGCGGTCTCGGGTCTTGTCACCGCGCTGTTCTCCATCCCGGAAGGCATGGCTTACGCCAGCATCGGCGGATTCAATCCCGTCAACGGCCTGTATTCCGGCATGGTGTCGACCTTGATCGGTTCGGTGTTCTCACGCACCGTCCTGATGGTGACGACGCTGACCAGCGCGATCGCGTTGTCGTCGAAGAGCGTGCTGGAAGCTGCCGACCTCGACCCCACCGACGTCGGCAACATCGCGATGCTGACCATCGCCGTGGGCGCGGTGATGCTGTTGTTCGGCCTGCTGAAGGTCGGCGCGATCATGGACTTCGTCTCCAGCGCGGTGATGACCGGCTTCACCCTCGGCATCGCGGTCCAGATCGTAAGCGGCGTCCTCAAGGATGTGACCGGGTACAACCCGACTTCGCACAACACGCTGGTCAAGTTCGTCGACGCAGCCGCCCATATCTCCCAGTGGTCTGTCGCGGCCGTCACCATCTCGCTGACAACCGTCGCGGTGTGGGCCGTGTTCCGCCTCGTGAAGTCCATCGAGTCCTACGCGATCCTCATCGCCCTGGTCCTCGTCACCGCGATTTCGGCGATCATCGACCCCGACATCGAGACCGTCGGCGACATCGCCGAGATCCCCAACAGCCTCCCGCCGGTCACCGTGCCCGACCTGACGAAGCTGCCCGAACTCATGCTGGGCGCGTTCGCCATCGCACTCGTGGCATTGGCGCAGGCCGCGGGTATCTCGGCGGCCGTCCCGAACCCGGACAAGTCCCGGCCCAGCGCATCCGGCGACTTCGCCGCGCAGGGTGCCGCCAACGTGATCGGCGGATTCTTCGGATCACTGGCGACAGGCGGTTCCCTCTCGCGCACCGGTGTTGCGGTATCGGCCGGCGCACAGACCCGGTGGGCGGGCATCTTCGCCGGCGCCTGGCTGCTCGTCCTGGTCCTCGCCGTCGGATCGGTCGCCCAGATCATCCCGATGGCCGTGATCGGCGGCCTGCTCTTCGTGATCGGTTTCGAGCTCATCGCTGGTCGCTGGGACGACGTCCTTCTGGTCTGGCGCTCGGCCCCGTTGAGCGCTGTCGCCATGGTGGTGACGTTCGTCGCGACGACCCAGATCCCCTTGCAGAACGCGATCCTGGTCGGTGCGGCGATCTCGCTCGTCCTCTACTGCGTACAGGCAGCCAGGTCAGCGGAATTGATCAGCCTGGTCAGGACTTCCGAAGGCTGGCACACCGCGGATCCACCGGCCGAACTCGTGTCGGATTCGGTGACGGTGCTGCATTACTCGGGGGTGTCACTGTTCGCCGAGGTTCCACGGATCTCGGGCGAGTGGCCGCGAGTCGCAGAGCGGGCCACCAGATGTGTGCTGATCCTGAGCGTGCGGACACTGCCTGGCGTCCCGTCGGCGACAGTGCAGAAGCTACTCATGCGTCAGGCGGACATCCTCCGGGAGAGCGGCGGGCGCTTGATCATTGCCGGGGTCCCACCGGACCTGCGGCAACGGATGCAGCGGGCCGGGCTGCTCGACGACATCGGGGCGGACAACGTCTTCCTCGCCACCGGCGTGCTCTTCGAGTCACTCGAGAAGGCCTACACGGAGGCCGAGCGCTGGGTCGTCGAACAGAAACAGCGGTGACCACGATTCGAGAGCACTCATCCGGCCGTTTCGGTCCGTGTGTGTTTTCGTGTTCCGGGTGAGCACCACTCATCTCGGTCAGATCTTCCATGTCGCCGGCAGCCCGACGGTCTTCGGCGCCGACGACTCGTTGGCGTGGTTCTCCGACGGCGCGCTCGTCGTCGACGACGCGGGCACGGTCGTCTACTGCGGGCCGCGTGAGGGGCGGCCGGCCGACGATGCAGAGGTGATCGACGACCACGGCGACGCCTTCCTGATCCCCGGTTTCGTCGACACCCATATCCACTTCCCGCAGACGTACTCGGTCGACGCCTATGGAGGCGGCCAGTTGCTGGAGTGGCTGGACTCGTGCATCTTTCCCGCCGAAGCGCGGCTCGCCGATCCGGCGTTCGCCGAGCAGATCGCCCGCGACTTCACGGCCCGGCGGATTGCCGCAGGCACCACAGCGGCGATGGTATTCGGGTCAGCGTTCAGTCACGCCCAGGACGCGCTGTTCGCCGAGACACGACGCGTCGGGTTGCGGCTGATCAGTGGCCGGGGCATCCAGACGGTCGGCGGACCGTCGGCGCAGGCGTTGCTCACCTCCGAGCGCGATGCCGTCGAGCTCACCGCCGCGGAGATCGACCGATGGCACGCAGCGGACACCGGATCGGTGGACACTGCCCTTCTGCACGCCGCGATCGTGCCGCGGTTCTCGTTGTCGGTGACCACCGACACCCTCGCCGCGCTGGGCGAACTGTACGACGACGTGCGCGATCGAGGGGTGTACGTGCACACCCACCTCAACGAGAACAACCGACCCGGGACCGGCGAGATCGACATGGTGAAGCGGAGTTTCGAGGTCGCCTCCTATCTCGACACCTACGACGGGAAGTTTCTGCCGGGCGGCCGCGTGGGCGGCAAGAGCCTGCTGGGTCGGCGCACGGTGATGGCACATGCGGTGCACTGCACCGACGGCGAGCTCACCCGAATGGCCGAGACAGGTACCTCGATCGCGCATTGTCCAGTGTCGCAATTATTCTTGGGCTCGGGCACCATGCCGTGGCGTCGCACCGTCGAGGCCGGGGTGACCGTCGCCGCCGGCACCGATGTGGGGGCCGGCGACGAATGGCTGATCTCGCGCGTCCTGTCCGACGCGTTCAAGGTGCATCTCAGCGAGCCCGGCGATGCGAGTGTGGCGATTCATCCGGCCGAAATGCTGTTCACCGGAACGCTTGCCGGCGCCCGAGCGCTCGACATGGAGGAGCGCTTCGGCAACTTCGACGTGGGCAAGGAAGCCGACTTCCTGGTGATCCGGCCCGAGCGCTGGGCACCGTTGGAAGCGATTCTGGCGCATGGTGTTCGCGCCGACGACGACCGGACAGCCCGCGACCAGACCCTGTTCGCGCTGCTGATGGGTCTGCGTGAACCCGCCATCGCCGAGGTCTATGTCCGTGGCGCACGTGTCACGGCCTGACCCTCACTCCGAGATGCGCAGACCGTCCCAGGTGTGGTCGTGCATGAAGCCCTCGGCCAGACCCACCCGGTACTTGATGCAGCTCCGCATGATGCCCAGATATGCCAGCGGCAGCATGAGTGCCGGCCGGTTGTCGCCGGGCGCACCGACGACGTCGCGCGCACCGCGGAAGTCGTGGAGGAACTGCCACAGACTCCGGTCACCCCGGGAATCCTTGCGCCAGCCGTAGAGCAGCATGCCCAACCCGATCATCTTGTCCACGGTGGCATCGGGGGTGATCACGTCGTCGTTCTCCCCGAAGAACGCCCGATCGACCCGGTCCTCCGGGGCGAACATCATGATGCCGCTCGTCGCACGTGGATTGCATTCGATGCAGTAGAGACCGCGTTCGGGATGCTCGATGAAGTCGAACCCCACCTGCCCGGTGAAGTTCATCTCGCGCACGAAGTCCTCGATCCACGCGTAGATCCCGTCATGCTGCACGGACCGGAAGTTCAGACATGAACTGCCGCCGATGGCGTAGTCGACCGGATACGTCGCGTGCGCATGTATGCGGCCGTCGTGCACGACCGAGTACGTGCAGTACTGCGTCCCCGACACCCATTCCTGCGCGAGCCACGGATTGAGCGGATCGAACTCCAACCAGTCGAGCGAGTCCCCCGGCGACACTTTGTGAACCGTCTGTGAGCCTCGGGAATAGCATTCTTTGAGAGCGAACGGGGCATCGAAATCGAGCGCGGCCACGTCCTGCGGCCCCCGGACCTCGGCGTACTTCATCGTCTGAATGCGCCGTGCGGTGAGCAGTTCCTGGAACTCGAACTTGTTGTGGAGACGGTTCTCCGTGTCGAAATCGGAAAGAAACAATTCGCATTCCGGCGGGAAGATGTCCACCATCATCGACAGGATGTCGGTCTCCTCGTGAATGGGGATGACCATGTCGACCTTCTCGTCGGCGACGATCTTCGCCAGCGCGTGACAGTAGGCGCGGGGCTCGAACTTCGGCGCCGGCACTCGATGAAACGCCGACGTCGCGTGGGAGAACCTGGTGATCCCGATCGGGATGCTGTCGACGATGGCGACCCGGTGACCGGCCGCCGACATCAATCGGGCCAATTCGAGGGTCAGAAACGACCGCCCGAAGGTGATCAGGACGTGCTTGCGCTCGGAAGTGCCCACCGACGTGAGTGTAGGGAGACCCTTCTCGGGTTCTGTTGTCGGTGTCGGGGTCTACGGTGTCTGTGTCTGTATTGCCTGTACCCGGGTCATCTGATACCTGCGTCATCCGATACCTGAGTCATCCGATCGCTCGAAAAAGGAATAGGCACTCAGAAGGCAGCGTTGCACAATGCTGTCGTGTGGCCCGGCCTGTCGAGACCAGTGCAGGAGGTTGTCGAATGTTCGTGATCGGCGTCATCGCCGCGTGTCTGGCTGCCGTGGCCTACGGCATGTCGACCGTGCTGCGTGCGCTCGGCGCACGCCGGGTCGCGATGACCGCTCGCGACGAGGGGACCGAATCGCGGCACACGAACGCCGCCGGCGGTCCGTCGCTGCATTCCACCACGTCGACATTCATGGACCCGGCTTTCATCCTCGGCACCCTGCTGGTCGTCATCGGTTTCGCCGGTGGCGCCTTGGCGGCGCGGTTCCTCCCGTTGTTCCTGTCGCAGACCATCGTCTCGGCCAACCTCGTGGTCACCGCACTGCTCGGCACCATCATGTTGAGTATCGCGCTGCATCTGCGGGACTGGGTCGCGATCTGGCTCGTCGTGCTGTCGCTGTGCCTGCTCGGGCTGGCGGCCGAGAAACACACCGGCGGCGGCGAGAGTGCCATCTTCCACTGGGAGCTGTTCGTCGCCACGCTGATCCTCTGCGCATTCGCGCTGTTCGGCGTCTACCGACTGGGCAAGCACGCCGCGATCGTGGGTGGCGCCATGGCGGGCCTGCTGTTCGGCATGATCGCGATCGCGGTGCGTGTCCTCGACGGCGTACAGCCCACCTTCGACCCGGTCGTCCTCCTGCGCGACCCGGCCGCGTGGACGATCGCGGTCGCCGGTGCGGTCGGCTTCTTCGTGCAGACCGTCGCGCTCCAGATCGGCGCCGTCAACGGGGTCACCGCCGTGCTCGTGGTCGGTGAGACCGCGGGCCCCAGCCTGGTCGGCGTACTCTTCCTCGGCGACGCCGCCAAACCCGGCCTCGAGTGGCTTGCGATCGTCGGCTTCGCCGGAGCGGTGGTCGGTGCGGTGCTGGTGGCCTGGTACGGCGCCGGCGATCCCGACCATTTCGGCGAGGCCCCACCCATGAAGGGCGGCTGGCGTCGCGGCCGCGAGACGGAATCCGAGTCCCGGTCCGAGTCGGCGTCCTGACGTTCCGGCCGCACCTTCCGCTTCTGGCCGCAGTTCCAGGTCCAAGCCGGACTCCGGAACTGCGGCCAGAACGCGTCAGTCCTTCTTGCGAGTGCCGGGCAGGATGCCCGCGTCGATGACGGCCTTCACGTATGGGCGGGTGCGCGCCAGCAGGTCGTCGACTCCGCTACCGGACCACGCGGGTGCCGACAACAGATCGGTCTCGTCCTCGATGGCCCCATAGAGCGTTGCGCCCGCATCGGTGAGCCGATGGCCGTCGTCGGTGCGTTCGACCACACCGCGGGCGGCGAGGCGATCGACCGAGGCCTCCCATTCCTCGTCGGACCAGCCACGGGTGAGCTGGACCAGTTTGCGGCCGAGCACGCGACGTTGGACGGTCGGGTCCGGGAGTTCGGCCTCGTGGAACACCACGGCGTCGATCCCGCCGAGCTGATGGTTGACGAGCGCCGCGATGTGGTTGTCGCCGCGCCACTCCCGGATGATCGCGATGGCATGCCAGAGCGCGACGTGCGGAACGTCGGGGACGGCCGACGCGCCCCACCCGGCCGCCAGCGGACGCCCACCCATCGGCAGGTCGACAGCGATCTCGCGGTAACGCTTCTCCAGTTCGCGGATCTCGGCGTCGTCGATGCGGTCGCCGAGCACGGCCCGGAGCTGTTCGTCGAGCATCTGGTCACGCCGGGCGGCGACCCGGTCGAGTCCGACCTCCCGGGCCGCGGTCCAGGCCGGGACGATCACCTCCGGGGAGAAGTTGTAGAAGGCCGCGGTGACGAGCGCAGCGTCGCAGTCACCCATCGGCGCGCCGCGGGCACCCACGTAGAACGCACGCGAGTCGAGCCCGGTGTCCTCCTGGGCTGCCCGGTGACCTCGGTTGAAGTAGGCGAGAACGTGGAACGGCTCGAGGGTCTCGTAGGCCTTGCGGGCGGTCTGGTGATCGGCGTCGCCGACGGGTGAGGTCATGCGGTCCACACTCGCGTCAGGGGCCGACACTGTCAACCGCCTCATCTGCCGCCACGGCCTACCACCCGCATCCGGTCGGCCAAATCCTCCCGCCGCGATCACCGACCCGGTAGATGTTGACTCATGGACGATCTCGACGCGATCAAGCAACTCAAGTACCGCTACCTCCGTGCCCTCGACACGAAGGACTGGGATGTGTTCGCCGAGACACTGACCGCCGACGTGACCGGCGAGTACGGGTCGAGTCTGAGCTTCACCACGCGCGACGAACTCGTCGACTTCATGCGCACGTCGGTCGGCCCCGCGGTGATCACCGAGCACCGCGTCACCCATCCGGAGATCGACGTCGAGGGCGACGAGGCGACCGGGCGCTGGTACCTGCAGGACCGGGTCATCGTGCCGGACTTCCAGTTCATGTTGTTCGGTGCCGCGTTCTACGCCGATCGGTATCGGCGGACCGAACACGGCTGGCGGATCTGCGCCACCGGCTACGACCGCACCTACGAGGCGAAGATGAACCTGGCCGACGTGCCCAGCTTCGCCCTCGATGTCGGCCCGGCGATCCGGGTGTGACGTGATGTCGCCGCGTGGTGGGACCTTCGCGAACCGGCTCGACGCCGGCGCTGCACTGGGGCGGCGACTGAGCAACGATCGCACGCTGGTCTCCTCGGCGGATCAGGTCGTCGTCCTCGGTCTCGCGCGCGGTGGCGTACCGGTGGCCCGGGAGGTGGCGACCGCGCTGGGCGCCCACCTCGATGTGCTCGTGGTGCGCAAGCTGGGCGCGCCCAGCCATCCCGAGTTCGCGATGGGCGCCATCGCGGCGGGCGAGATCGTCGTCAACGACGACGTGCCCCGCCGGCTCGGTGTCTCGGCGGAGCAGTTCCAGCAGATCGTCGACCGCGAAGATCGCATCCGGGTCGACCGGGAGCACCGTTATCGTGAAGGGCGCGAACCGGTCTCACTCGCCGGACGGATCGTCGTGCTGGTCGACGACGGCTTGGCCACCGGGTCGACGATGGAGGTGGCGCTGCGGGCCGTCCACGCCGCCGGGGCGAGTGCGGCGATCGTCGCCGTACCGACCGGCCCGCGGGATGTGCTGGACCGATTCGGCCGCGACAGGCACGTCGACGACGTGGTGTGCGTGACGACCCCGGAGCCGTTCTACGCCGTCGGCGGCTCCTACGACGACTTCCGCCAGGTGTCCGACGACGAGGTGCGGCGCTGTCTGAGGTCCGCGGACTCAGGCGGTGGGTGAGTTCGCCTTGAGCAGCAGCGCGGCGATCTCGGAACGGTCGGCCACGTCGAGTTTGGTGCACGCCCGGTAGATGTGGCCCTCGACCGTGCGAACCGACACGGTGAGCCGTTGAGCGATCTCCTTGTTGGACAATCCGGCGGCGACCAGATTCGCGATCTCCCGCTCACGGGTGGTCAACGGTAATGGCTGTGCAGCCTCCACCAGCGCCGGGGTGCGCAGGCCACCGCACTCCGAGGCGAGACGGTTGGCCACCGCAGCGGACGCCACGGTGGCGGCCCGACTGCCGTCGGCCTCGTGCAGCACACTTGCCTGCGCGGCCGTGTCGGCAGCGGAGAGCTTGAACCCGAGTTTCTCGAATTCGGTTGCGCACAAATCGAGTTCGACCGCGTCGCGCGCCTCCAGCGCTTCCGCATGCCGGGCGTAGAGACCCACGAGCGGGCCGTCGATCCGCGTGGCCAACTCCTGCAGCCGGGCGGCGCCGGATGCGTCGGAGAACCGTGCGGCGGAGTGCAGCGCCTCCGCCTCGATCGCGAACTGGGCGGACGCACGCGCGTCGTCGGCAGCTTTCAGCGCGGTCTGCACGGCCAGCGAAACAGTGCCCGCGGCGGCCTCCTGCCACGACTTCGCGATGGCGAGCATCGGACCGAACACCGCGATGTGCCGTCCGTACTTGTCCTGGGCCTTCCGCAACTCGCGCGCCGCGGAGTCGACCTGGCCGCCGGCGCTCAACGCCTGCACCAGATAGAACATCGCCGGATAGTTCCAGGATTCGGCGACGCCGCGACCGCTGTCGAGGGTGGCCAGTGTCTGCTCCATCCGGCGGCCGACCGATGCGCTGTCCCCGCGGGCCATGTCCACCACCGAGACGAGGATGCCCGCCATCCCCCAGCCCAGATACTGCCCGACCGTGGAGAAATGCACGTAGCGGTCGGCGCGCGACGCCGCCTCGTCCAACTGGCCGGTGAGGGTGAGGGCGAGGATCTCACCGAGACCCGCGGGAAAGCGGAGCAGACCGTCGGTCACGGCTTCGGCAACCCGCGCGCGTGCGGCCAGCGCGGCGACCTCGTTGCCCCGACCGGTCACGGCCAGGGCCAGACTGCCGCCGAACACGCCCCACGCCACCGCCCACGGACTGGGGTTGGGCGAGTTGAGCACCTCGTCGGACAACGCGATGGCGTCCTCCACGCGGTTCTCGAAGATCGCACACGTCGACGCGATCCCGGTGACAACGAGCGCGAGGTTGGGGTCGGTGACCTTCTCCTGGAGCATGGCGAGGATCTCGTCGGCGCGATCGGCGTCGCCGATCGCCCAGAAGACGGTGGCGAACCGCAGGCCGCCCCAGAACACCAGCTCGATCTCGTTGAGGTCATCGGGCCGGAATCCGGACAGGACGTCGTCGGCCTCGACCGCGTAGCCCTGCCACATCAGCGACCGGGCCAGTGGTTCGGCGGCGGCGAAACCGCTGCCCTCGGCGACGGCGGCGCGCGCGAATCGTTCACCCAACGGGGCATTGGCGAAGGCCAGGGCGTCGCGCGCGGCAGCGCTCATCAAGCCCGGATCGATGGCGACATCGCTCTCCAGCGCGAGGTCGGCCAGTCGGATGCGTTCGGCGGCGGTGTCGGTGCCGCGGCCCTGCAGCGCCTTGACCAGTTTGCCGCGCAGCCGCCGCGACGACGCGAGCCCGAGCCGGTGGCGGATGACCTCACCGAACAGTGGATGGTTGTACTGCACGGTGAGTCGTCGACCGTCGCGCAGAATCCGCACGAGACCGGCGATCTCCGCCTCTTCCACCGCCTCGTCGCCGGCGAGATCCCCGAGGACGTCGATGTCGAGCGGTTCACACAGGGCCAGATATTTGAGGACCTTGAGGACCGGGTCGTCGAGCTGCTCGATGCGGCTCTCCAGCAGCGACGCGAGTTCCGAGGTGATGGCGGCGCGACCGCGCAGCTGCCAGATGCCGTTGACCTGCCGCAGCGTGCTGGCCTGCCGTGCACCCTCGACGAGGTGCCGCAAGAAGAGCGCGTTGCCGCCGGATGCCTCCCACATGAGGTCGGCCGACAGGCCTTCGAGCTGTCCGCCGAGCACCGATTCGATCAGCTCGACGCTCTGACGTTTGGTGAACGGCGAGAGCGTGATCCGGGTGAGGTGGTTGTCCTTCCACAGTGAGGTCACCGCGTCCGGGACCGACTCGCCGGACCGGACCGTGGCCACGATGTGCACGGCGCGGTCGATGGCCAACTGGTGCAGCAGGGTCGCGGAGAGCTCGTCGAGCAGGTGGGCGTCGTCGACGCCGATCACGACGTTGCCGTCGGCCAGCAGCGACTCGCGGGCCGCCGCCAGATAGGTCACCGGGTCACTGGAGGTCGCCGGCCCCACCAGGTGCGCGAACACGCCGAGAGGGATGCTGCGCGCGGATTCGGTGCCCGCAACCCACCGCACGCCGCCGTCGAGGGCCGAGGTCACGTGGCGCGCCAGGGTGGTCTTGCCGACACCCGAATCGCCGGTCAGCACAACACCACACGCATTCGTCTCACCGCGCAGTGCGGCTTCGATGATGCGGAACTCTTTCTCGCGCTCGACCAGAGGCCAATCGGAGGACATGGCGGAGAGTTTAGTCTCACCGGGTCATCGGTGACACAGGTCAGGGTATGTGTACCGCCGTGGGTGCCCGCCCGGCGACGCGGCGCTCAGGCGTCGCGACGGTCGGTGACGACGATGCCGAGCGCGAAGAGGACGATCGCGAACACCGCGAAGTAGATCAACGATCCATACGCGTTCCAGTGGTAGTCGACGCCGCCGAGCTCCGGGTTGAGGAAGCGGGAGCCGTTCGCGAAGGGCAGGAACGGAGCGATGGCGTCACCGACCCTGGGCAGGATCGACAGGATGCCCTCGATGGCGAGATTCCAGATCAGCACGATGACGATCGCGCCCGCCGTGTGCCGGACGATCGCGCCGACGCCGAGACCGATCAGCACGTAGAACAGCGCCAACAACGGGGTGCCCCAGAGCTGGCGGAGCACCACGGAATCGCCGAGGTCGATGCCGGTCGCGGCGCCACCGGCCGCACGGGCCAGCACGACACCCACGACGGCGAGGACGAGGGTGACCAGGAAGGCGAGCAGACCGAACACCGCGGCCTTCGCGATCAGCACCCGCGACCGGGTCGGCACCGCCTGAAATGTGGTGCGGATGGTCCCGAAACGGTATTCGCTGGTGACGGCCAGCACCGCCATGATCATCAGCACCAGCACGCCGAAAGAGTTGAGGCCGACGAGTGCGGTCCATGCGGCCTGTCCGGGGGTGGGTCCGAGCGATCCGCTGGTGCTCAACGCCGTCACCAGCGCGAGGCCGACGGCGAGGATCGCGACGATCGCGACGCACCAGTACGGGGATCGGGTGGACGTCAGTTTGATGCGCTCGGCATCCATGGTCGCGATCATCGCGGCCCTCCCTGCGTGGGCGCGCCGGCCGGTCCGTGTGGCCCACCGCCCTGGTACTGCACCGCACCCGCGGTCATCGACATGAACACCTCTTCCAACGATGCGGTGGCACCGGTCAACTCGTGCAGGGCGATCCCGGCATGGGCCGCGATGTCGCCGACCTGGTCGGTGACGACGTCGGCGATGTTCAGGACGGGCCGCCCGTCGTTCGCCATTCCCGGGCTGACCGACAGGCCGGCCTCGGCGAGGACGCGGTGGAGTTCGGGCAGTTGCGGGCTGCGCACGCGGACGCTGCTCGATGCCCGGCTGGTGAATTCCCCGACCGAGCAGTCGGCGATCAACCGTCCCTGGCCGATGACGACGAGGTGATCGGCGGTCAGCGACATCTCGGTGAGCAGGTGGCTGGAGACCAGCACCGTGCGGCCTTCGCGCGCAAGGTTGCGCATGAATCCACGGATCCAGACGATGCCCTCGGGGTCGAGCCCGTTGACCGGTTCGTCGAACAGCAGGGTGTGCGGATCGCCGAGCATCGCGCCGGCCAGACCGAGACGTTGCTTCATGCCCAGCGAGAATCCGCCGGCGCGTTTGGACGCCACCGACGAGAGTCCGACCATCTCGAGGACCTCGTCGACCCGCCGCTTCGGGATGCCGTTGGATGCCGCCATCCAGCGCAGATGGGACCGGGCGCTGCGGTTGGGGTGAATCCAGCCGGCGTCCAGCAGCGCGCCGACCTGCCGCAGCGGATGGTCCAGGCCACGGTAGGGCTGCCCGTTGATGGTGACGATGCCCGAGGTCGGACGGTCCAGTCCGAGCATCATGCGCATGGTCGTGGATTTCCCGGCCCCGTTGGGCCCGAGGAATCCGGTCACCACCCCTGGCCGGACCTCGAAGGTGAGGTCCTCGACGGCACGCACCTGCCCGAAGACCTTTGTCAGGTTCTCGACTCTCAGCACGTCCTCGACCTTAGACATCGCGGGTGAACGACGGAGAACGCCGACCGTCTGTGCGTGTCGGGTCATTCGGCGTGTCGGGTCATTCAGGTGGCAGCCCGGCGATGATGCGCGCCATCAGGTACCCGGACACCCTCAGTTCGCCGTTCGCGCCATTGCGTGGGTAGTCAGGGTGCTCGTAGGCACCCTCGCGGTCGACACCGTCCGGTGTCGTGCGGGCGTCGACGTCGAGTTGCACGAGGTCGGTTTCGTTGGGCGCCGGCCCGTTGGTACCGATCGGGCCCTTCGACTGGGTGTGCCGAATCCAGTCGTCGTCGCCCTGCATGACGTAGCCGTGGTCCTGCTCGAGGCCGAGTTCCGGCTCGTCATTCGCTTCGAAGCCGGGTGAACCGTAGAAAACCGCGTCGTCGACGGGATGGCCGCCAGGCTCCTGCAGCGCGAGGCCCTGGGTGACCGAACCGTAGGAATGGCCCAACGCGACGATGTGCGGGTCGTCCTTCGTGGACGTGGCCGCGAGTCCGCGGTAGAAGTCGGCGAGGTCGTCGGCGCCGTCGGAGGCACGGTCCTGCTGCGCCGCCTCGCCGAGGTACCAACCTGGCGGCCTGCTGCCGTCGGACACGGGCGGTTCGAATCCGAGCCAGGAGATGGTGGACACCGTCTGTCCACCGCGTCCCTCACGCTGGAGTTCGTCGAGCACCTCGTCGCGCATGTTCTCCGACTCACCCATCATCGAGTCGAAGCTGCCGTGGATGGTCGTGTCTACGCCGGGTGTGGTCACCGAGATGTGGTCGGCGTCATCGGGATTGCCGATCGCGATCGCCGCTTTCCCCTGTTCCCCCGACTGCATGTCCATCAGGACCAGCATCTTTCCGCCCAGATTGTCCGGGCTCCACGGGTCGGCGTCGATGATCTGCCGCAATTTCTCGACATCGGCGATCTTCTTCTCGACGTGCTCGAGTTCGGCGTCCTCGTTCGTGAAGGTCCCGTCGAACCAGTGGTCGTCGATCTGTCGCCGCAACCGGTCGCGGCGATCCTCGAGGCGCTTCTGTTCGCGGTCGAGCAACGACACATTCGCCGTGTGCCGCACCGGCATCGGTATGCCGTCCACATTGCCGAGCCAGTCCGGGTGATCGGTCAGGACCTGCTGTTGCTGCTCCGGGGTCAGCGCCTCCCAGTACGCGGTCACCTCCCGGGGCGGAGCATCCGCAGGGGGTTCGAGCGGAGTCAGACCACCCTGGTCGGCGCCCGCTCGAGTCGCTTCCTCCATGGTCGCCGCACCGCGGGCGGAGATCTCACCGGCCTGGATCTGCGTGAAGACCCGCTGGGCATCGGCATCGACGTCTGCCGCCTGCGCGATCAGCGCTTTCGCGGACGCCTCGAGAGTGAGACGTTTCGACTCGCGGGCAGCCTGCTCCTCTTCCGTCCCGTCCTTGGGCGCGGCCACGACGCTGCCGTCCGGGTTGATGGTCATCGATTCGGCGGCGGCATCGCTCCGCAAGGCGGCCAGACGGGCCTGGAGGTGTTTGACGGCGGCGCTGGTCTCGGTGGCGAGACGCTGCGCCGCACCGAGGACCGCAGCCTCGTCGCGGAGATCGTCTGCGGTCACGGTGTAGAGCGAGCGGGCACTGTCACCGCCCTCGGAGAACCACCCAGGTAGTTGCGCCGCCGTCCGCAGCGCACCTTCGACTTCTCCGACCGTGGTGACCCGCGATCCGAGGGTGTCGGCCATCGTGTCCAGGGCCGCGGTGTTCCATCTGTCGATCGCTGTGAGGTCCATCGACGAATCGGCTCAGGACTCGGGTGGGGCAGACGAATCGCCGTGCTCGGGCAGGCGGCACGGCGTACGGACCGACAGCACCGCTGCGACCTTGCTGCCGAGGTTGACCTTTGCACCCGCGGCGTTGGTGAACGCGACGCTGTGGTCCCCGGGCCGATCGCGATTCGTCGTCTCGACCGTGATGCCCTTCTCCGCCGCGGCAGCGCGGGCAACCTCCAGTGCTTGGCCCCAGGCGGCATCGGGGATCGGAGCGGCCGACGTCCATCGGCGGAGCTGGATCTGCCTTCCCGCGGTCGGCAACCAGTCGCCGGAACACGTGTTCAGGTTGTCCCCGTGCTGCGGGTCCGGCGTCCAGACGACAGTCGGTGCGATCCGCGTGATCTGCTCGGTGATCGAGTCACCCATCTGCCGGTATTCGTCGACGGTCGCCTCCAGCGAGGGCATTGCCCGGAGTTCGGCGTCGAGTTCATCGATACGCTCCTGCGGCACCTCGGTGTCACCGCCCGAGAACGTCGCCTCGTTCACCGCGTCACACCCCCCGACCGCGATACACACCGCCAACAGCACACAGACAATCCGGCTCCCCCGACGCCTCATCACCACCCCCACGGGTCCTTTCCCAGCACTCGAATCGCTACAGTGAAGCAAACTCTGACGTTGCCGGACAACCTCCGATCGAACGAAAGAAGAGCCTGATGAGTGGCGGTGGTGATGTCGCCCGATCACGGGTTCACGGCGCTTGGTGAGCCTGCGTCGGCCGGTAGGCGGCACGGCGTACGGATCGAGAGCACCGCCGCTGTTTCACTACCCAGTGACACCTTGGCCCCCGCCGAATTCGTGAACGCGACGTCGTGATCGGCCGGGCGGTCCCTGTTCGTCGACTGGAAGGTGATGTCCTTCGCGGCGGCGGCGGTGCGTGCGACTTCCAGTGCCTGCGGCCAGTCGCTGTCGGGGATGGGGCTGTCGGAAATCCAGAGCTGCAGCATGACTCGACGACCATCAGTCGCCAACCATTCACCCCCGCAGGAAGTCTCGTCATCTCCCGCCGTCGGATGCGGCCGCCAGACAACGGTCGGCGTGATCCCACTGATCTCGCGGGCGATGGCATCTCCCATGCGACGGTAGTCGTCGACCGTGGCCTCCAACGACGGCAACAATCGCAGTTGTGCGTTCAGCTCATCGACCCGTTCCTGCGGAACCGCGGAGTCCTCGCCCGAGAAAGTCGCCTCGTTCACCGGACCACAACCTCCCACCGCAACGCCGAGCGCGACCATCACACCGGCCATCACGGCCCCCCGACTGCGCATATCCACCCCCATGTGCCGCATGATGCCGCGACCGCGCCGAAGTATAGTCGGGCACATTCGGCCAGTTCACCGAGCATTCGTCCGGATGAGGGGGATCTGATGAGCAGCGATGGACTCGAAGTCGACCCCGCCGTGCTGTGGGCGGCGTCGCGTTCGGTCATGCAGACCGCAGACAGTTCCACACCCCAGCTGCGATCACAGGACTCGGTTGTTCGCGACTGTGGTGCAGGTTGGGCGACGCACGCGCGAGTTGGCTTCGCGGACTTCGCCACCCGACTCGAAGACAACACCGCGGTCCTCGAACGCGCACTGATCGGCCTCGCATCGACCACCGCTGCCGCGGCCGCGCGTTACGAGCGGTCCGACGCAGACAACGCCGCCGGCCTCACGCCTGAGGCCGGAAGTACGGACGAGACGCATCTACGGCTCTGACCTCCGCGGACCGCGTGCCGGCGATAGCGTGGACACGTGCCGGTCACCTTCGCCGTCCTCTTGTGGTCCGTCGCGGGCCGGGAACAGCAACTCCACGCCTACGAGGACGATGTGTTGCGGCTCGTCGGTGAGCACGGCGGGCGGGTGATCGCGCGGGCACGCCGCGTCGAGTCGGACTCGTCGCACCCCGTGGAGACCCAGATCATCGAGTTCGCCGACACCGCCGGATTCGACTCCTACATGGTGGATCCGCGACGGACATCGATGTCGGAACGTCGCGATGCGTGCGTGGAACGCACCGAGGTGTGGCCGATCGAGATGATCTGACCGGTCTCACGTCGCGTCCGCCGGAACCAACGCGGCGAGCAGCATGCGGGCCGCGGTGGCGATCAGCGCGTCACGGTCCGAGTTCGCCGGCCGCAACAGCGCGATCCGCAGACACAGGTTCGCGGTGGCACCCATGGTGATGAAGACGAGGTCGTCGAGTTCGGCCGGGTTGAGGTCGGGCCGCAGGCGCGCGGGCAGGATGCGCGCCAAGGGGACGAGCGGTCCCTCGACCTCCGCCCACGCCTCTCCGAACTCGGTCTCCGACGTCGAGTACGACACGCGAAGCACCGGATCGTGCTTCTCGAAAGACGTGGTCAGCGCCTCCACGACGGTCACCATCGCCGTCATCGGCTCGGCATCCATCGCGCGTCCCACGCCCGTGGCCAATGCGGTCGTGATGTCGCGGATCGCCGCAGCCCTCAGCTCCTCGACGACCGCGTCGATGTCGGCGAAGTATCGGTAGACGGTCCCGATGCTGACGTGAGTGTCGTCGGCGAGTTCCTGGGTCGTCGGGCGCCTACCGGGTCGACGTGCGAGCAGGTCAACGGCGCTCGACAGGAGGCGTTTGCGCATCTCAACGCTGCGCTCCTGCTGTGGACGGGCCCGTTGGGCAGGTCGCGAACCGCGCCCAGATGTTCCGGCCATGAAAGTGAATAGTAAGTGAGGATTCCTCGTGTTTCACTGGTTCGCATGAAGCCGATGCCGAAGGACCTGTGCAACGCCGACCTCGCGGTCGCGCGCTACGGGCCGGTGGGCGAGCGCTGGCTCTCGGAAATGTGGCGGGGTGACGAGCTCGCCGACGCCGTCGTGAACGACACATTTCCGGGATCGTCGTCGACCGACGCGGTCCGCGTCGCGTTGGAACACGGCATCGGCGCCGTCGACCACGCACCCGAGTCGTTGCGCGAGCTGTTCGCCTTCCTCGACGACGAGCCGGAGTGGGTCGATCACGCACGGCTTGACCGCGCCGCCGACGCGCTGATCCGGCACACCGCGGCACTGGGCGTGGTGCTCGCCGCCGCGTCGCTGCTGCGCGGTGCGGGCAACAGCATCGCCGGCAAACCGCTGGTGCAGACGGGCCGCTACGCGTCGATGCCGGCGGTCCGGTCGGTCGAGGTCGGTGAGTGGCTGCGCCACGTCATCACCCCGGGCGGGATGCGGCGCGACGGTGCCGGATTCGCCTACACCGTCCGCGTTCGGATGATCCACGCGCATGTGCGTCGCGGCCTGTACCGGGCCGGGATCTGGGACGAAGCGGCGTGGGGCGTGCCGATCCCGCAGCCGTACATGGCATTCACCATGGCAGAGTTCGGCCACATCGCCCTCGATGCGATGCGCAGCCTCGGGGTGCGGCTGAGCAACGACGACCTCGACGCGATCTATCACCTGTGGCGCTACGTCGGGCACGTGATCGGTATGTGTGAGTTGAATCCGACCGATGCGGCCGATCACATCCGCATCGAGGAGTTGTATCGGCTGACCTCGCCGGGACCCGATGACCACGACCGCGAGTTCGTGGTCGCACTGACCGACGACTACCTGATTCCCGAGTTGGCCAACACCTTTCCCGGCCCGGACGCAGCACGCCGAAAGGTGGCGACCACCCTGGTGCACGGGCTGCAAAGGGTGTTCCTCGGCGACACCGATGCGGAGGCACTGCACATTCCGGACACCCGGCTCAAGTACGTCATCCGGGCCGCCGGCCCGGCCCTGGCGGGTCTCGGACACCTCCGGATGGTGGTCGGCGGTGGACCACAACGGATCTCCCGTCGCGGGTACCGGGTGCGCGACGCGGAGATGGCGCGGATGCGGGCGGCTTACGACGTCACGCACCAGCTCGTCGACGACGCGCCGGCAGCCCCTGTGTCCCGACCGGCCCGGGTGTCCTGACCGGTCTGGCCTCGGACAGGACCCGCTGATCAGCCGAGTTTTCTGATGATCTGCGGTCCGGCGCTTGCGAACATGGCCGTACCGCCTGCGAGCAGCATTCCGATCGTTGCGGCTCGCCTTGGGAGTCCACGCCGAGCCGCCGCAGCCACCACCCCCGCGTCGAGAATGTCCATCACGATCCCAGCTCTCAGCGTCGCCCGCCGAACCGTGCTGTCGGGGTGCAGCGCTGCGGCACCCAGGAGAATGTCGCGGATCCCGAAGGCCTTTATCCAAATCCCCTGGTCTGGGCCCGGGTACTCGATCGCGAGGAGCGTCTGGTGGACAGTGCGCGGAGCAAGCGCGGTCGTGGCACCCCAGACGATTCGCCCGATACCAATGGTGGCCAGAACGCGCCTCTCGGCCAACTCAGCAGTCGTCATTGCAGGTCAAATCCCCCAGGTTGCTGCCCATTGTGTCGACACCCTACTGCACCGCACCGTAGTCCTGTTCGATGAAGTCCTGTTCGATGAAGTCCTGTTCGATGAACGCCGACAGGACACCCAACCGAGACCGCCCAATCACGAACCTGTGCTGGTTGATCCGAGGAGGCCCGACCTTTCCTAGGCCCGAGCAGGCGAGGATGCCCGCGCCCAGAAGCGCTTCGGGATGCGGCCCGCGCCGGCCGCGTACCGGCCGCCGATCACCGCATGCCGCATCGCTGCGGCCATCCGTTCCGGGTCGTCGGCGCGGGTGACCGCCGAGGCGAGAAGTACTGCATCACAACCGAGTTCCATCGCAAGGGCCGCGTCGCTCGCGGTGCCGATCCCGGCGTCGAGGATCACCGGCACCGCGCTGTCGGCGACGATCATCTCGATGTTGTGCGGGTTCGCGATTCCGAGTCCGGTGCCGATGGGCGAGCCCAGCGGCATCACCGCCGCGACGCCGAGGTCCTGTAGCCGAGCGGCGAGCACCGGGTCGTCGTTGGTGTAGGCCAGGACGGCGAAACCGTCGTCGACCAGGGCGCGCGCGGCATCGAGCAGTTCGATCGGGTCCGGCAGCAAGGTCCGTTCGTCGGAGACCACTTCGAGCTTGACCCAATGGGTTTCGACGGCCTCCCGCGCCAGTTGAGCGGTCAGCACCGCTTCGGCGGTGGTGTGGCATCCGGCGGTGTTCGGCAGGATCACGATGCCCAGGCGACGCAGCAACTCGATCATCCCGGTCCGCGAATCGGGGCTGACCCGCCGGAGTGCGACGGTCGTCAGCTCGGTTCCGGACGCGATCAGGGCACGCTCCAACACGGCGAGATTCGCCGCACCTCCGGTGCCCATGATCAGCCGGGAGGTGAACTCGCGCTCGGCGATCCGCAGTGGGGTGTCGCGTTCGGTCATCGTCATGTTCTCGGTCGTGCTGTCCGTCGTCATGTCATCCTCCCTGGACCGCGGTGACGATCTCGATCCCGGCGCCGTCGTGCAGCGATCGGTCCCACCGGCCTCGGGGCACCACCTCGCCGTCGACGGCGATCGCGATCCCACGCTGCGGCAACCCCATCGCCTCCACCAGATCCCCCACGGAGGCGTCGGTACTCATCTCCCGGGCCTCCCCGTTGACGGTGATCGTCATCATCGAACTCCTCCATCATTCGCGGCGCCGGCGACGCTCTCGGCACGGTCGTTGCCCAATAGCGTCGTCACCACGTCAGCGGTGTACGGCGCCAACAGGATTCCGTTGCGTCCGTGGCCGGTGGCGACGACGACCCGCTCGTCGACTCGGCGGACGACGGGCAGACCGTCGGGGGAACAGGGCCGCAGTCCGGCGCCGGCCTCGATCAGTTCGTAAGTCCGAAGGCCCGGCATCAGCTCCACAGCATCGGACAGCAGGTCCGTCACGCCCCCGACATCCGGGGCGACCGCGGTCTCGTCGAAGGGTTCGTACTGGGTCGCGCCAACGACGACACCATCGTGGCGTGGCACCAGGTACACCGACCGGCCGTGCATGCGAGCCCGCACCACATGCGTCGGCGACGGCACCGACCAGCGGGTGCGGCGTAGCCGCAACACTTCGCCCTTGGCGGCGTACAACCCGAGATCTGCGGCGAGCGCCCGGCTGCCCAGTCCCGCGGCGACGACGATCTCGTCGGCGTCGAGGGCCGACAGATCGGTGACCTCGTCGTCGACGATGTCCCCTCCGCTGTCGGTGATCGCCGTCCGCAGGCGACCGAGCAGCCGACGATTGTCGACGGCGCCTTCGCCGGTGGCGAGAAAGCCGCTGTGCAGTCGCGAGCTCAGTCCCGACTCGAGCTGTCGGATCTCACTCGGGCCGACGGGCCGCAGATCGTCGTGCGCCCGAGGCTGTCGCGCCCAGACGAAGTCGGCGAGGGTCCTGAGGTGCTCGGCGTCGGCGGACGCGGCGGCGACGAAGAGTGAGTCGGTGGCCGCGAGGATCTGCGGGTCGTCCAGCCGCGCCAGCAAGGCCGGCCAACGGCGGACCGACTCCACCGACAACTCCAGCAAAGCGTCCTCGCCGGGGTGCCCCTCTCCCAACGAGCCCAACATCCCCGCCGCCACCCAGGCCGCCCGACGATCGGTCCCGGCGTCGTGGACGCGGACCCGCCAACCGGCATCGATCGCGGCCAATGCGCAGGTCAGGCCGATGACGCCGCCGCCGACGACGGCGAGTTCACGGGTTGTTCGATGGTGTGTGTCGGCATGCGCCACGCAGATCATCCTTCCTTCGCCGGCATTACCCGGATCAGGTCAAACGGTCAGCGGAGGGTCGTTCCGCACTCTCAGCCCGGCGTACCCCGGACTCCCGTGTCGTACTCCTCCAGAGTAGCGGTGACCAGAATCTGCATCGTGAGGGCCGTCCGAGGGGCTATTCCCCTCGGAGCGGCCTGAGGACGCAGATTTTCGTCATGTCCGTGCCGCACGGCCGGACGAGGGAGGCCTTCGTGACGCACGCTCCTTCGTTGCGGGCTCCTCAGGCAGCGGTGGTGACGCACGCTCCTTCGTCGCGGGCTCCTCAGGCAGCGGTGGTGACGCACGCTCCTTCGTCGCGGGCTCCTCAGGCAGCGGTGGTGACGCACGCTCCTTCGTCGCGGGCTCCTCAGGCAACGGTGGTGACGCACGCTCCTTCGTCGCGGGCTCCTCAGGCAGCAGTGGGGTGACGCACTAGCGTGACCATCGTGACCGACATCCGAACCACGAGGATCGCGCGCCTCACCGACTCCCGTCTGTACCTGTGCACCGACGCCCGCCGTGAGCGCGGCGACCTGGTCGACTTCGTGTCCGCCGCGGTGGCCGGTGGGGTCGACATCGTCCAGCTGCGCGACAAGGGCTCACCGGGGGAAGCGGCGTTCGGTGCGCTCGAGGCGCGAGAGGAACTCGAGATCCTGGGGCGGATACGTGAGGTGGTCGACCGCCGTGGCGCGCTGCTCGCCGTCAACGATCGTGCCGACATCGCCTCGCTGGCCGGGGCAGATGTCCTGCACGTCGGCCAGGGCGATCTGCCCGCCGACATGGCCCGGCGGGTGGCCGGAGACGGGATCGCCATCGGCATCTCGACGCACGACACCGACCAGATGCGGCACGCTGTCGACGACGACGATGTCGACTACTTCTGCGTGGGACCGTGCTGGCCGACCCCGACGAAGCCGGGCCGGTCGGCACCCGGCCTCGACCTGGTCGCGGCGGCTGCGGCGACCGGGACCGACAAACCCTGGTTCGCCATCGGAGGCATCGACGCCGATCGCCTCGACGCGGTCACCTCCGCCGGTGCGCGACGAGCCGTGGTGGTCCGCGCCATCACCGCGGCCGAGGACGCCACAACAGCGGCGGCGGAACTCCGCGGCCGCTTCTGAGCTCCCACGCGTCGCCCGTTCGGCCGATAAGTCGGTTGCTACCCGGAACGGGCGAGGTCTATGGTTGGCGCCATCATGATGTGCAAGCAGAGCGCGCTCGTAACCCGCCGCAGCGGGGTCTGATTCGACCGACCCCCCGCTGCGGGGTCGCCTGCGTTGCCTGCCCGTCGGTCTCCATCTCCGATGAGAATTCAGATCCGATGCACACCATTCAGCGTTATCCCAGTCATGGTCATCCCAGTCATGGTCATCCCAGTCCCGGCACATACGAGCCGTCGCGATGCGACCCGTTCCACGACCGATTCGGCCGCCCACTGCCCCGCGGTCTACGTGAGCAGGCGACCGGCCTGAACTGGCAGGACTTCCTCGAGGAGTTCGCGCCGCGCGGAGCCATCCGGCTCGGCACGTGGACCTCGACCCGCGACCATCAGGACTCGGTCACCTGCCGGGCCACCATCGCCCTCGCCGACCGGATCATCTCCCTGCAGGCCACCGCGGCCGGCCCGATCGGGGCGCTGACCTCGATGCTGTATGACCTCGGCGCGCCGGTGCAGATCGTCGGCCTGCATCAGTACGTCGTCGACGACATGGTCATGACGTTCCTGCTGTGCGAGCACGATGACCGCCAGTGCTGGGCCTACGGAACCGGGCCGACCGCCGACGACGCGAACGTGAACGCCCTGATCGCCGGCGCCAATCGGCTGCTCAGCTCTGCGGGTCGAGCGCGCTGATCCGCTCCTGCAGACGGGGCCAGGCCTTCTCGAATCCGGGGTGCAGCGGCAGGTTCGACACGTCGCCCTCCGGCACCCAACGCAGTTCGGCGGACTCGAAGTTGGCGATCGTGTGCACGGGCTCGTCCACCTCGGCGATCACGGTCGTATAGGTCCAGCCGCTCGGCGCCTGGTGGGTCACCAGCGCGGCGACCACGCGCAGTTCGCTGTCACCGATCCCGGCCTCTTCGTCGGCCTCCCTGATCGCGGTGTCGATCGCGCTCTCGTGGGAGTCGCGGGCGCCGCCCGGCAGCCCCCAGGTGCCGCCTTGATGGGACCACACGGCCCGGTGTTGGAGCAGGATCGCGATGGATCCGTCGGGCATCGGTGCCCGCAGCAACAGGCCTGCCGCCCCGTTACGGCCCCAGTAGCGTGAACCGTCCGGATCGACCACCCAACCGTCGCCGTCTCCGCGCACCCTGCCTCCTGAATTCGTGACGCACCCCGACATGAGTCCGAGGCCGGACGACACCCACCGTATGTGAGTCATTCGACAGTGACCAGTGCGCGAACCCGGAATTCACCGTGTGCGTCGATCGGGGTGACCCGATTCGGCGAGTCGCGGGACACGCCCCTCCCACCGAGCCGTGCACGCAGGTGAGAGCTAGGGTTGAGGCAGATGATCGGACCGCCGCACCCGTGTCCGGCGGTGGGCGAAACATCTGCACTGCCCGCGGCGACAGACAAGGTGGAGAACCGTGAACTCGACGCCGGCGCGACCGGCACGAACGGAAAGTGACGCCGGCATCATGGAGAGTTCGGAAGGCAGCTGACGTGACCGGCGACGTCTCGCCCATGCGGACCGCGCTCACCCGCGCCGGTCGGACGATCCGACCCGGTCCCACAGCTCCCCCGATCCGGCAGGTCCTGTCCGATCGTCGCGATCTGGTGTCGTCGGCTCGGCAGCGCGCGCAGTCGCCGTTGACGACGCTGCGCCACTACGCGGTCACCAGCCCGGGCAAGCTGATCCTGATCCTGGTGATCCTCGCCGTCGCCTGCCTCGCGACCGGGTTCTACGCCTCCACGACGCTGGAAAACCGGACGCAGACGTTGCGGTTGATGATCGACCGGACCGAACCGCTCGCCGAGGCATCGCAAGTTCTCTACAGTTCGCTGTCGATCGCCGACGCCTCGGCGAACTCAGCGTTCATCTCCGGCGGTCTGGAATCGCCGGAGTTGCGGACCCGGTACTCCGACGCGCTGGCGACGGCGTCGTCGTCGCTCGTCATCGCGGCGGGCTCGGCCGAGGACGTCGGTGATGCGCCCGCCAGTACCGCGGACCGCGAGATCGACGCCGATCTCAACACGCTCGCCATCAGCATCCCCGTCTACAGCGGACTCGTCGAGGTCGCCCGGACCAACAACCGACTCGGCAATCCGGTCGGTTCGGCGTACCTCGGCGAGGCGTCGTCGCTCATGCAGGAGCGGATCCTGCCGGCGGCCCAGCGGCTGTATCAACGCCGCTCGATGGCGATCGCCGACCCACAGAGCGCCCTGACGAAGCCCCCGTGGGGGGTGTACGCCGCGCTCATCGCACTGATCATCGGCCTCGTGATGACCACCCGCTATCTCGCCAAACGCACCCGGCGACGCTTCAACATCGGTGTACTCGCGGCGCTGATCGCGGTGGTCGTCGGCACCGTCTGGTTGCTGACGTCGGGACTGATGTCGGTCGCGGCCACCAACAATGCGCGCATCGACGGCTCGGCCCCGCTGCGGGAACTCACGTCGGCGCGCATCCTGACGCAGCAGGCGCGGTCGGCGGAGACGCTGTCCCTGGTGCGGCGCGGCGATCAGGACGATCTCGACCGCACTTTCGCCGACACGACCGCGGCGATCGAACGTCTCCTCGATCGGGTCGACGGCAACCGTGGCGACTCCAGCGCCGTCACCGACGCGCAGCTCTACAACGCCAACTACGTACTCGACCGGTGGCGCGAGCTCGACGCGCAGGTCCGTCAGGAGATGGCAAACGGCAACTTCGCCCAAGCCCGGATGATGACCGTCGGTGACGGACGCCTCACCACCGCGCAGGCCTACCGCGACCTCGACCGGGCCCTCGTCGACTCCATCACCACCACCCGGCTCGAGTTCCGCGACGACATCAACACCGCGCAACGCGTCCTGGGATTCACCGGCACGGGCATCCTCATGCTCACCCTCTTCGCCGCCGCCGCGGTGGTGCTCGGGCTGATCCCGCGTATCCGGGAGTACCGATGACCGCACGGCGCGCTTCGGGCATCTCGATCAGACGGCTGCTGACGGCCGCCATCGTGCTCCTGGCGATCTGCGCATCGACGACAGCCTGTTTCCGCTTCCCCGCGCCGGATTCGCCCCCGCCCGTCGCGTTCGGCGTCAACCCGACGCCGCCCGGCGCCGAGAGCCAGGTCGCCCGCGAGCCCGTCCCGAACTCGCAGAACTGTGACGCGACGGTGAGCCTGCGACCGGGGCCGCTGCCACCGCCGAATCGGATGCCGCGGGGCAGCACGATGGCGGAGATCCAGGAACGCGGGCGCCTCATCGTCGGACTCGACATCGGCAGCAATCTGTTCAGCTTCCGCGATCCGATCAGCGGCGACATCCAGGGATTCGACGTCGACATCGCCCGGGCGGTGGCGCGCGCGATCTTCGGCAACCCGGCCACCATCGAGTTCCGGGTCCTCAGCTCGGCCGACCGCACCCAGGCCCTCGTCGACGGCAGCGTGGACATCGTCGTGAAGACCATGAGCATCACCTGCGACCGGCTTCAGGAGGTGTCCTTCTCGACACCGTATTACGTTGCATATCAACGTATTCTGTCGACACGAAACTCCGGGGTGAACGGTCCCGCCGGGCTGGCGAACAAGCGGGTGTGCGCCGCACGCGGAACCACCTCGATCGGGCGCCTCCAGGCCATCGCGCCCCGTGCCAGAATGGTCACGACGACCACCTGGGCGGATTGCCTGGTTCTGATGCAGCAGGGACAGGCAGACGCCGTGAGCACCGACGACGCCATCCTCGCCGGTCTCGCCGAACAGGACCCGTGGGTGCAGCTGGTCGGACCGAGTCTGGGCGCGGAGTTCTACGGCGTGGGCATCCCCAAGGGTCGCGACGACATGGTGCGCTTCGTCAACGGGGTTCTGGACCGACTCCGGCTGACCGGAGAATGGCAGGAGATGTACAACCGGTGGCTGTCCATCCTGGGGCCCGCCTCCGGACCTCCACAACCCGTGTACCGAGACTGATAGGGGAGAAACCGATCGAGTGACGACGGCCGAGACGATATGAGCGAGCACGAACAGCCCACTGACGCACCGGAGTCCGCACCGGACACCGGCGGTGTCGACGTGGGTACGCAGGCCGCCTCGGCAGACGACCCGGACGTGGGCACGCAGGCCGTGTCCGCAGACGAACTCGACGTCGGGACCCAGGCCGCGTCGGCCGACGACCTCGACATCGGCACGCAGAAGGCGGATCTGGCCGACCTCGACGTCGGCACGCAGTACACGCCGGGCCCTGCGGCGGACGACGACGCGTACGAGGGTGACGAACCCACCGATCGCGTCGCGAACCGTGCCGGGTCGACGATCCCGACCGATGTGATCTCCGCACTCGGCTCCGGACGCCGCCTTGTTCCCCGCAACCGATCGATGGTGCACGATCGCCGGCTGGGCAGCGGACTCGTCGAGCTGCCGAAGATCATCGACATCGAACCGGCGGATGCGGTCCTGAGCGAACCGGTCATCGCCGAGGGCAAGCGCAGCTGTTGGAAGTGCGGAAAAGCGGTGGGGCGCAGCTCCGGACCCGGTGAGGGCGATCTCACCGGCGAGTGTCCGCACTGTGGGGCGCACTACTCCTTCGTCCCCGGACTCGCGCAGGGCACGGTGGTCGCCGACCAGTACGAGATCACCGGCGCCATCGCCCACGGCGGGCTGGGGTGGATCTATCTCGCGATCGACCGCAACGTGTCCGATCGGCCGGTCGTCCTCAAGGGCCTGCTGAACTCCTCGGACTCCGAGGCCCAGGCCGTCGCGGTCGCCGAGCGGCAGTTCCTGGCGTCGGTGAATCATCCCGGCATCGTCAAGATCTACAACTTCGTCGAGCACGCCAACGAGTACGACGACCGTTTCGGTTACATCGTGATGGAGTACATCGGCGGCCAGACCCTCAAGCAGATCACCTCGGAAGACGAGGGCGGCACCGGTCTGCTGCCGGTCGAGCACGCCATGGCCTACATGCTCGAGGTGCTCCCGGCGGTCGGCTACCTGCACTCCGTCGGCCTGGTCTACAACGACGTCAAACCCGAGAACATCATGGTGGGTAGTGACGAGGTGAAGTTGATCGATCTCGGTGCGGTGTCGGCGATCAACGGGTACGGCCACCTGTACGGCACGCCCGGGTTCCAGGCGCCGGAGATCGTCAAGACGGGGCCGCAGGTGGTCACCGACATCTACAGCATCGGCCGGACCCTCGCCGCACTGACGGTGGACATGCCGAAGCGCAACGGCCGGTATCTCGACGGACTGCCGAGTCCCGAGGACACCCCGGTCTTCCGCGACAATCCGTCGTATTATCTTCTGCTGCAACGTGCTACCGCCCAGGACCCGGCCGATCGATTCGCCACCACCGACGAGATGACCACGCAGGTCCTCAATGTGCTGCGCGAGATCGTCGCGGTGCACACGGGAGTGCCGCGCCCCTCGCTGTCGACGGTGTTCACCCCGCAGCGGTCGACGTTCGGGACCGACCTGTTGCTGGCACCGGTCGACGGCTTCTTCGATCCCGAGCAGGCGGCGTTCTACGACCCGGTCGACATCGCCCGCGCCCTCCCACTGCCGCTGGTGAATCCGGCCGATCCCGCCGCGGGCATGCTGACCTCTGCCGCGTTCTCCGACCCACGGCAAACCCTCGACTCCATTCATGCCGCGCGGGCCGACGGCTTCTCCTCGCTGTTGGGGAGGGCCAGCAAACGCAAGCACCCGTCGCTGGAGATCGACCTGGCCGAGGTGCGCGCCCACCTCGAGCTCGACGACGTGGACACCGCGCTGGCACTGCTGCGTGACGTCTCCGCCCATCACGGCGACTCGTGGCGGGTGCAGTGGTATCTGGCGATCTGCGCGCTGATGAACGACGAACCGGAACTGGCATACGAACGATTCAGCGATGTGCTGCAGGCCATGCCCGGTGAGGTCGCGCCGAAGCTGGCCGTGGCCGGTACCGCCGAGCTCATCGGCCGCTGGCTGTCGGATGAGTCGCCGCCCTCGGAGCGCCACGACTCGCGCATCGCGGAGCTGTTCGACGTTGCAGCCCACCATTATCACGATCTGTGGCTGACCGATCACGGGATCGTCACCGCCGCATTCGGATTGGCCCGGCTGTCGGTGGCCGCCGGCGACGTGACGGCGGCGATCGACCCGCTCGACGAGGTACCGCCGACCAGCCGGCACTTCAACACCGCACGCGCCACCGCGGTCCTCGCCCTCGTCCACGGGCGCCCGATCGCCGACGTCACCCGCGATCAGGTCGTCGAGGCGGCGCGGCGGGTCGGCATGATGCCCGAAGGTGAGCCGCGCAAACAGCGGCTGCTGCTCATCGTCTTGGGCACCGCGCTCGGGTGGGTGCACGAGAACCCGGACACCGATCCGTCGCTGCAGCCGACGACGCTTCTCGGCTACCCGTTCACCGAGCAGGGGCTGCGCGCCGGCACCGAACGCTGCCTACGCGCCCTCGCCCGACAGACCCGGTCCAATCGTGATCACCGCTTCATGCTCGTCGACCTCGCGAATTACGTTCGACCCGATACGATCTTCTGACTGCGCCTCGGCCGGACCTGAGGAACGAGGCGCCAGCCGAGTGTCACGACCCTTCGAGACGCTCGCAAGCTCGCTCCTCAGGGAACGAAAAACGAACGCTCGCAAGCAAGCCACCCGCCCCCTGAGGAACGAGGCGCCAGCCGAGTGTCACGAAGGGCCCCTTCGAGACGCTCGCAAGCTCGCTCCTCAGGGAACGAAAAACGAACGCTCGCAAGCTCGCTCCTCAGGGACCGGGAATAGCGCGCCTCAGGGGGCGATTGCGGCGGCCTGCCGTGCGATGGCGAGTTCCTCGTTGGTCGGCACCACCAGCACCGCGACGTCGGTGTCGTCGGCGGAGATTCGGCGGGGTTCTTTGCTGCGCAAAGCATTTCGCTCCGAATCCACGGCGATGCCGTAGCGCTCCAGGCCCGCGAGCGCGTCGGCGCGGACGCTGGTCGCGTTCTCCCCGACCCCGGCGGTGAACGTGATCGCATCCACCCGCCCCAGCGCGATCATGTACGCCCCGATGTAGTGGCGCAGCCGGTGGATGTAGACGTCGTAGGCGCCCCGTGCGGCGTCGTCCCCGTCGTCCATCTTCTGTGTGATCGTGCGGAAATCGTTCTCGCCGCACAGGCCTTTGAGGCCGGACTGCTTGTTGAGCAGGGTGTCGATCTGGTCGACCCGCAGCTTCGCGACCCGATTGAGGTGGAGGACGAGGCCGGGGTCGACGTCGCCGCTGCGTGTGCCCATCACCAGCCCCTCGAGCGGGGTCATACCCATCGACGTGTCGATCGGCCGGCCACCGGCGATCGCAGACGCGGACGCACCGTTGCCGAGATGCAGGACGATCTGGTTGATCTCCTCGGCGGGCCGGCCGAGGAACTCGGCGACCTTACCCGAGACGTACTCGTGACTGGTGCCGTGGAATCCGTAGCGCCGGATCGCATGCATACTCGCGACCCCACGGTCGATGGCATAGGTCGCGGCCGCGTCGGGAAGCCCGTGGAAGAACGCGGTGTCGAACACGGCGACCGACGGCACGTCCGGCAGCAGTGACCGGGCCGCCTCGATGCCGATCAGGTTGGCCGGGTTGTGCAGCGGGGCAAGGCTGGAGATCCGTTTGATCTCGGAGATCACCTCCTGGTCGATCACGGTCGGCCGATAGAACGTCCGTCCGCCGTGCACCACCCGGTGCCCTACCGCGCGGAGATCGGCGCTGCGCAGGTCGGTGCCGTGGTCGGCGAAGAACCGCATCGCGCGTTCGATGGCCGCATGATGGTCGGGCAGTTCCACGTCGTCGGTCTCGGACTCACCGTCCTGCTCGTGTGTGATGGACGAGCCGTGGTCGCCGATCCGCTCGGCGATCCCGTCGGCCAGCACTTCGTGCGTGTCCGGATGCAGCAGCTGATATTTCAGCGACGACGACCCCGCGTTGAGGACCAGGACCGCCCCGGCGGTGCCCCCGCTCATGCGTCGGCCTTCGCTGCCGTCTTGTTCGTCGCCGCCGCCTCGGCCTGGGCCTGGATGGCGGTGATGGCGACGGTGTTCACGATGTCGGAGACGAGCGCACCACGGGACAGATCGTTGATCGGCTTGTTCAGCCCCTGCAACACCGGGCCGATGGCCACCGCATTGGCGCTGCGCTGCACCGCCTTGTACGTGTTGTTGCCGGTGTTCAGGTCGGGGAAGACGAGAACCGTGGCCTGTCCCGCCACCGGCGAATCCGGCATCTTGGTGGCCGCCACGCTGGGTTCGACGGCGGCGTCGTACTGGATCGGACCTTCCACCAGGAGTTCGGGCTCGCGTTCGCGAACGAGATCCGTTGCCACTCTGACTTTGTCGACGTCGGCGCCCGATCCCGACTGACCGGTCGAGTACGACAGCATCGCGACCCGTGGATCGATGCCGAACTGCGATGCCGTCTGCGCCGACGATATCGCGATGTCGGCGAGTTGCTCGTCGGACGGATCGGGGACGACGGCGCAGTCGCCGTAGGCCAGCACCTTGTCGGCGAGGCACATGAAGAAAACGCTCGACACCGTGCTGACGCCGGGCTTGGTCTTGATGATCTCGAACGCCGGGCGGATCGTGTGGGCGGTGGTGTGCACCGCACCGGACACCATGCCGTCGGCAATTCCGGTGTGCACCATCATGGTTCCGAAGTACGACACGTCGTGCATCAGCTCGGCGGCACGTTCGATGTCCATTCCGCGATGCTTGCGGAGCTCGGTGTATTGCGCGGCGAAGTCGTCGAGCAGTTCCGACGACGCCGGGTCGATGACGTCGACGCCATCGAGATCGACGCCGAGTTCCTGTGCGCGCGTGTAGATCTTGTCCTGCGGACCCAGCAGCGTGAGGCGCGCGACGCCCCGACGGAGGAGTTGGCCTGCCGCGCGGAGGATGCGATCCTCGTCGCCCTCGGGGAGCACCACGTGCTGGGGCTCCGACCGCGCCCGCGCGATCAGCCCGTACTCGAACATCTGCGGGGTGACCACCGACGGGGCACGAACATCGAGCACCTTGAGGACGGCCTCCGGATCGATGTGGCGCTCCATCAGCCCGAGTGCCGCGTCGATCTTTCGGACGGAGTCACGACCCAACCGGCCACGGGTGTGTGCGGCCGTGCGGGCCGTCTCGTAGGTTCCCTGGCCGCAGGAGATGATCGGCAAGGTGGGCTTGAGACCCTTCACGAGCGCCTCGATCATCGGGTGCGGCCGCAGACCACCGTTGAGGATGATCCCGGACAGGCGCGGAAACCCGTGTGCGGTATTGGCATTGACGAGCGCGAGGAGAACGTCGGAGCGGTCGGCGGGCGTGATGACGACGGTTCCGTCGGTGAGTCGCTCCAGGATGTGCTCGACGGTCATGCCGCCGGCCATCACGTTGAGGGCCTCCCGGTCGAGCAGGACCTCGTCGCCGCTGTACATGTTCGCGCCGAGCGCATCCTTGAGTTCGGCCATGGTGGGCGCGAACAGCACCGGCTCCTCCGGCAGGCACCAGGTGGGCACCCCGGATTTCTCGACCTCCTGTCGGGTGACCGTGAGAAGTTCGGGCGCACAACGGTTGACGATGATCGCCGCGGTGGTGGCGTGAGCGGCCGCGATCTCGGTCAGCAGCAACTCGGCGATACCGGCCATGTCGACCGCACTGCGCTCGGACGCCTTGATCGCCAGGATGATCGGCGCAGACAGGTTCGCCGCGATGCGGGCGTTGTAACTGAGTTCGGATGGGTTCCCGACGTCGGTGTAGTCGGAGCCGACGATCAGGACGGTGTCGCAGCGTGCCTCGACGGCATGAAATCGTGCGACGATGTCGCCGATGGCCGCCTCCGGATCGGCGTGGACCTGGTCGTAGGTGACGCCGATGCGGTCCTCGTAGGGCAGATCGATGGAGTCGCGGTCCATGAGGAGATCGAGGATGTAGTCGCGTTCACCGGACGTGGCCCGCGAGATGGGCCGGAAGACGCCGACACGGCCACCCCGAGCGGACAGCAACGCCAGCAGCCCGAGCGCGATGGTCGACTTGCCGGTGTCCCCCTCGGCGGAGGCCAGGTAGATGCTGCGCGACGTGACGGTGTCTGCACCCATGGGGTTCAGCCTATCGGCGATCGGGCGGCGACAGCGCGCTGATTCACGCCCCGTTCACCGTCCCGGTGGGCTCGCAGCGTCGTCATCGACCTCAGATCAGGACGCCCGGGTTGCACACACCTTCCGGATCGAGGGTGTGTTTGACCGCACGCAAGGCGTCGAGCGCGAGGTTCCCGATCTCGTCGTGGTACCCGTCGCGGTGGTCGCGGCCGACCCCGTGGTGATGGGTGATGCTCGCTCCCGCCTGCCGGATCGCGGTGTTGGCGGCGGATTTTGCGGCCGACCACTGCGCGATCGGGTCGTCGGCCTGTGGGCACACGACGGTGAAGTAGAGGGACGCGCCCGAGGCGTACACGTGACTGATGTGGCACATCACCAGCGGCGGGGTGCCCTGGTCGGTGAGGGCGTCGGTCAGGGCTGCGGTGACCGCGGCCTTCACGTCATTCAGCCGCGACCAGAAGGTCACGGTCTCGAGCGTCTCGACCAGCACGCCGGCGTCGAGTAGCGGATCGCGCAGGTAGGGTGCCCGGAACCGGCCCGTCCGCCACGCCTCCCCCGGCTCCGTCCCGGCGGAGACGCCGCCGGCGGCACGCAGCGCGTCGGTGACGGCGGCACGTCGTCGTTGCACCTCGTCGTCGCGGCCTTCGTAGCCGACGACGACCAGACATCCGCCGGCGTCGACGCCGAGTTCACCCGGGTCGGCGAGGTTGATCGAGGTCTCCACCTCGTCGGACAGACGGAGCACCGTGGGCATCGGTCCGTCCTGGGCCAGTGCGCGCAGGGCTGCCGCGCCGGAGTCGAAGTCGTCGAACCGCCAGCCCTCGAAGATGCGGTGCGTCGGGGCGGGCCGGACGCGGACGGTCACCTCGGTGATGATCCCGAACACCCCCTCGGAGCCGAGAAGCAGCTGACGAAGGTCCGGCCCGGCCGCCGACCGGGGGGCGGTGCCGACCTCCACGGTGCCGCGCGGCGTGGCGAGGACGATGTGTTCGACCATTTCGTCGAACCGTCCGTATCCCGCCGACGACTGTCCGGCCGAGCGCGTCGCCGCGTAGCCGCCGATGCCCGCTCCCTCATAGGACTGCGGAAAGTGTCCGAGGGTGTACCCCTTGGCGCGCAACAGTTCTTCGGCGCGCACCCCGCGCAGTCCGGCCTGCAGGGTCGCGGTCCGGGAGATCTCGTCGACGGCGACCAGCCGGTCGAGGCGGCCCATGTCCACCGACACCACGCCGGAGAAGCCGTCGCGCTGCGGAGCCAGGCCGCCGACCACCGATGTGCCCCCGGTGAACGGAACCACCGCCACGCGGTGCTCGGCGCAGATCGTGAGTATCCCCAGCACGTCGTCGTGGGAGCCGGGGGTGACGACGAGATCGGGCGCATCCGATCCGTCGCCATGCCGCAGGGCCAGGATGTCGGGAGTCGAGTAGCCGCGGGTGTGGTCGATGCGTTCGCGGCGGTCGTCGGTGACATGACCGGAACCGAGCAGGTCGGTCAGTGCGGCGCGCGCCGCGTCGGGCACCGCCGGCGCGGGGAGTGCGACGTCGTCCGGGTCGACGACGTCGGTGGCGCCGACGCCCGCGCCCACCAGCGCCGCAGCTGCGGCCGGCAGTTCCGCGGGGGCGCCGGGGTCGCCCCATCGTGGCCGTCGCATTCGGACGACGGGCAATGCGGTCTCGTCGTCGTGATCGGTCGTCTCGTCGGCCATCGACCCCACCTCCTCGTGAGCGTTACACATTCAGCGTAACTGTCACGTCGGTGCGCTCACGCGCGCCGGTGGGCGAGTTACCTCACGGCAGCGAAATCACTTCACGATGGCGCGGACCACCAGATCGGCGATGTCGTCGTCGGACAGGGCACTGTCCGGGATCAGCATCAGCGAGTAGATGGTGCGTACCAGGAACTCGGCGGCTCCCCGGGGGTCGGGGTTCAGCTGCTCGGCGATGTCGGGCTCGAGGTCGGGCAACGTCTGGTCGACGATCTGGTGGATCAACGTCGGCCCCGACGCACCCTTGGTGGCGACCAACGCCCGCACGACCTCTTCGGGTTCGTTGCGCAGGATGTACTGCAGCGCTTCGTGTTCGCGAATGTACGGCAGCACATTGAGCACTTGGACACGCACCTTGGCGGCGGCGTCGGACTCGTTCTCGGCCCATTCGCGGAGCTTGGCCCGCAAGGTCACCACCTCGCGTTCGACGATGGCCGCGATGAGCGCGTCCTTACCGCCGAACATCCGATAGGCGGTGGCCCGTGCGACGCCGGCCTGGCGTGCGACCGACGTCAGGCTGAGGCCCTTGGCGCCGAACCGCGACACCAACGCCACCCCGACGTCCACCATGCGATCGCGCTCCATGGGAACAAAGTATCGGACGCACACCATCGACCGGACCGGTCGCCGGGCCGGTCGTGGTGACCGTACGGATCACCGCTGCGCGGGCCGAACCGGATTATCCAGTCGATGACCGCGAGCGGTGATGCTCGCGGTCATCGACTGAGTACTACACCGACAGCTTGCGCAGGCGCGGCGCGAGGTCCTTCTCGAAGTTGTCCAGGAAGCGGCGCTGGTCGTGGCCGGGTGCATGGAACACCAGGTGGTTGAGCCCGGCATCGGTGTAGAACTTCACCTTCTCGACCGCCTCGTCGGGATCGGAGGCGACGATCCACCGCTTGGCCACCTGCTCGATCGGCAACTCGTCGGCGAGACGTTCCATCTCGGTCGAGCTGTTCACGCTGTGCTTCTGCTCGGCGGTCAGCGACAGCGGGGCCCAGAATCGGGTGTTCTCGAGCGCCAGATCCGGATCCGGGTCGTAGGAGATCTTGATCTCGATCATCCGGTCGATGGTCTCGAAGTCACGCTCGGCCTTCTCCGCACCTTCTTTGACGGCCGGGATCAGCTTCTCCTGATAGAGCTCGGCGCCCTTGCCCGAGGTGCAGATGAACCCGTCCCCGGCGCGCCCCGCATACCGCGCGACCACCGGGCCACCTGCGGCGACATAGACCGGGATGGGCTGCTCGGGGACGTCGTACATGTAGGCGCCCTGGGTCTTGTAGTACTCGCCGTCGAAGTTCACTTCCTCGCCGGTCCACAGCTCACGCATCAACCGGATCGATTCACGCAACCGGGCGAAGCGTTCCTTGAACTCCGGCCACTCCCCTTGGAAGCCGGTCGCGTACTCGTTGAGCGCCTCGCCGGTGCCCACACCGAGCATGATCCGGCCCGGATACATACAGCCCATGGACGCGAACGCCTGCGCGATCACGGCGGGGTTGTAGCGGAAGGTCGGCGTCATCACCGAGGTGCCGATCATCACGCGCTCGGTGCGTTCGCCCACCGCGGCCATCCATGCCAGTGAGAACGGCGCATGTCCGCCGTTGTGACGCCACGGCTGGAAGTGGTCGCTGACCGTCACCGAGTCCAGACCGTGCTCTTCAGCCGCCACGGCGATCTCCACCAGCTCGCGCGGATCGAACTGCTCCGCCGACGCCTTGAGTCCGAGTTTGAGTTCTGCTGCCACGCTGCTACCTCGTTCCTTGTCGGCCGCGGCCGGACGAACACTCTGACTCCAACGTACTCAGCCGGTCGTCGGCGCGTTCATCCGCCAGCGGACCTCGGCCAGTGTACCTCAAGTGGACTTTAAGTTCTACTGTGGTCGGCATGAGTATGGAATCGGTCGGCTGGGACACGATGTACAAGTCGATGAATGCGCCGCAGGCGCGGGCGCTCAAGGGTGAGCGCCGTGCGACGCTGCGTCGGATCGGCGGTTTCGCGCGTCCGCATCGTCGTCGGATCGCGATCTTCCTCGTGCTGTCCGTGCTCACGGCGTTGTTGACCGTGGTCACGCCGCTGTTGGCGGGGCGGGTGGTCAACCTGATCACCGAAGGCGGTGCCAGTGATGCGATCGCGGGGTTGGCCCTGCTGATCGCGGCCATCGCGGTGGTCGAGGCGGCGGCGGGCGTCGCGACCCGGTGGTTCTCCTCGAACATCGGCGAGAGGCTGATCCTCGATCTGCGTCGCTCGGTGTTCGACCACGTCCAGAAGATGCCGGTCGCGTTCTTCACGCGTACCCGCACCGGCGCGCTCGTCAGCCGGCTCAACAACGACGTGATCGGCGCGCAGCGCGCCTTCAGCGACACGTTGTCGGGGGTGGTGTCGAATGCGGTCACCCTCCTGCTGACCCTCGGTGTGATGCTGGCGATCAGCTGGCAGGTCACCCTGCTCGCGCTGGTTTTGTTGCCGGTGTTCGTCGTCCCGGCACGTCGCATGGGGCGGCGGATGGCGGCGTTGTCGCGCGAGGCAGCCGAGTACAACGCGCGGATGTCCACGCAGATGACCGAGCGGTTCTCGGCGCCCGGCGCGACCCTGGTCAAACTCTTCGGCCGCCCCGACCGGGAATCCACCGAGTTCTCCGACCGAGCGGATCGGGTGCGCGACATCGGGGTTCGCCGCGCGATGCTGCAGGCGTACTTCATGACGGCGCTGACGCTGGTGTCCGCGCTCGCGCTGGCGTTGGTGTACGGGCTGGGCGGGTGGCTCGCGGTCGCCGGGCACCTCTCCGCGGGAGCGGTGGTCTCGCTGGCATTGCTGTTGACCCGGATGTACGCGCCGCTGACCGCCCTGGCCAACGCCCGGGTGGAGATCATGAGCGCGCTGGTGAGTTTCGAGCGGGTGTTCGAAGTGCTCGATCTCGAACCGCTGATCGCCGACAAGCCCGACGCGCGGCCGGTTCCCCGCGGACCGGTGTCGGTGCGGTTCGACGACGTGTCGTTCGCCTATCCGTCGGCCGACAAGGTCTCCCTGGCGTCACTGGAAGAGGTCGCCCAACTCGACAACAGGGGCGGCTCGACGGTGCTGCACAACATCGACCTGGACGTGCCGGCGGGAAGCATGACGGCTCTCGTCGGGTCGTCGGGAGCCGGCAAGTCGACGATCGCGAACCTCGCGACCCGCCTTTACGACGTCGACTCGGGGTCGGTGTTGCTCAACGGGGTCGATGTCCGCGACCTGCAGAGCGCGTCGGTGCATCGAGCGGTCGGTCTGGTCACGCAGGACGGGCACCTGTTCCACGACACCGTGCGGGCCAACCTGGCGCTCGCCGACCCGACCGTGCGCGAAGAACAGATCTGGGACGCGTTGCGTCGCGCCCGTCTCGACGAGCTGGTGGCGTCCCTGCCCGATGGGCTCGACACGGTCGTCGGGGAGCGCGGATACCGGCTCTCCGGAGGTGAGCGCCAACGGCTGACCATCGCACGTATCCTGCTGGCGCAGCCGTCGCTGGTGATCCTCGACGAGGCGACCGCGCACCTGGACTCGACGTCGGAAGCCGCTGTGCAGGAGGCGTTGTCGGAAGCGCTGGAGGGCCGGACGTCGATCGTCATCGCGCACCGGCTCTCGACGATCCGGGCGGCCGACGAGATCGCGGTCCTCGAGCAGGGCCGCATCGTCGAACGCGGCGACCACGCCACCCTGTTGGCCCGCAACGGCCGCTACGCCGAGCTGTATCGCACGCAGTTCGCCGACGAGGCACGCCAGGAGCTCGCCTGCCGCGAACTCACCGCCTGACGCCTGCTCGCCCGTCCGCCGACAGAACCCGGAATCTCGCCGACAGAACCCGGATTTGCATCAATAGAACTCGGTTATGCGCCCACAGAATCCTCACGACGATGCGGACCACGAGCTCCAGCGCAATGCCCGCACGACGATGACCTGTCCGTCCGGGCGGTTCGCGCGATACTGGTGGTACTTGGCGGCCAGGAGGTCGATGGCCTCGGCGCCGACCTCGGAGTCCGCGTCGACGATCTCCGCATGTCCGTCGACACGTACCCACCACAACGCGGTCCAGTCCTCGGCGTAGTGGTCGGCGAGCATGCTCACAGCGGGATTGGCGGTGATGTTGGCGAGTCGTCGAAGCTGTCGGGTGCGCTTGGGCTTGTGATCGACGCACATGTAGATCGTGTCGTCGGCGACCGTGAACACCACTGGAACCAGGTGCGGGACTCCGCCTGCGCCGACCGTGGCGAGACGCGCGATCCGGGCGGATGCGAACTGTTCCCGCGCAGGGGTCATGTCATTCGGTGGGGTCGTCGGACTCGGGCTTCGGGTCCGGCGGCGTGCGCCGACGGAACTGCAGCACGACCAGCACGATGTTCACCACGACGACGGCGATCCCGATCGCCACCCAGAACCACCGGCCGTCGCGCCACCAGCCCACCGTGAGAACCCCGACACAGACCATCAGGATCAGGGAACCGGCGATGGTCATCCCCCGGGACACGTTCTGGGCTCCACGGGCGAAGTCGTTGTTGATCATCGAACAGCTCTCAATCTCAGGTCTGGACCACCATGACCACCGCGATCGCGACGGCCGCGATCACTATCCCAATGACCAGAAACGTGACGTGCGAGGGCCCCGGCATCTCGCCGCCCTCGCGGAGCGCGCGCATCGTCTTGCGCCACCGCCAGGCGCCGAGCAGTGCGATGACGCAGCCGAGCGCCACCATCATCAGTCCGAGGGCGGTCTCCAGGATCGGGTGCTCGATGTCGGCGGCGACATAGACGATCGCCACGCCGGCCGCCATGAACCCGAGGGACGTGCGAACCCAGGCGAGCACCGTTCGTTCCGCAGCAAGGGTGAACCGGGCGTCGACGGCCCCGGGCACCGTCGACGGGGTCGCCGCGGCACCAGCGGTGCCCGCGTCAGATGTCACCGCGTCGGGCTCAGCCGGCCCGTTGGTCCTTCCGGTCCTCAGCGTTCTTGGCCTTTCGGATGGCGTCGCCGACGAACGAGGCGATCGCGTCGATGGCGTGCAAACTCTCCGGATGCCGTGTGGTGAGCACCGGGAACGCGTGCACCTGCCAAGCGTAGCTGTGCGCGACCGCGTCGACACCCGCGTCGGTGAGCCTCTCCACGAGGTCGATCACGTCCGCCTCGAGCATCTCCCCCTCTGCGGCGACGATGACCGTGGGCGGGAAGTCTGCGTCGACGACGTCGGCGATCCGTCGGACGCCGTTGAACACGACGGGCCCCCGACCGAACAGTGCCGCGAGCTCGGCCATCTTGCTCTGCGGGATGTAGGCGTCCGAACGGCTCGACCGATCCGGATTGGTACCGACGTCCAGATCCAACAGCGGAGAGATGCCGACCATCGCCGCCGGCGGGGGCAGGCCCTCGTCGCGCGCGGCCTCGACGACCTTGCCCGCCAGGAACCCACCCGCGGAATCGCCCGCGACGATGACCCGGCGGTACCCGCGCTCGCCGACGAGCTCGCGATAGGCGGCCACCGCATCGGCAACCGAGGTCCCCACGCCGGCGGACGGCAACTGTCGATACTCCAGTGAGAACACGGGCAGCTCGCACGCCCGCGAGATACGGCTCGCGATCGACCGATGGGAACCGAGACCGCACACCACAAACGCCCCGCCGTGCAGGTACAGGACGGCCGTTTCCGAATCGCGGCGCGACGGGCCGACGGGCATGATGAGCTCGACCGGACGTCCTGCCAGGGTCATCCGTTCGCGGACCACACCGGCCGGCTTCGGGCCGACGGCGAGGACCCGGTCGATCAGGAACAGACCGGCCATGCCGGGCGTGTTCAGCGGCCACAGCGACAACGTGGGCCGCAGCATGGTGCGGCTACCGACCCACATGGGATAGGACAGGAGACTCGGTGTCCGGTGGTGCACGATCGACATTGCTCAATCCTCGTCGTCCGGCGATCGGCGGCACACGAGCCGAGGCCTGCACAGCCGGCACGGCAGTCGCATGCTGAGATACGTCAGTGCGAAAACTACACGGGTCGGGCGCGACGTTCTCGGTTTCGCTCCGGGTTTCCCGCACGGCCACGCCGACTGTGCGCACCCGGATCGACGCCACGAGGTGTTCACCTACGTCACAGACACTACGGAGACCCGTCGGCTATATTTGCCGCTCCGCGCTGAAACGATGGTGGTGACACGTGGTCATTCCGACCCAATTCCTGTTGTCGACGCAGGCCAGCGCACCGCGCACGCTGTGCGACGTTCTCGACGAGACGGCTCGCACGCACCCCCACGAACCCGCGATCGACGACGGTGACCTGACCCTCACCTACACCGAATTGCTGGCGCTGGTGCGGCGCGGGGCGGAGTTCCTCGGCGACCACGGCATCGGCCGTGGCGGGCGTGTCGGCATCCGGATGCCGTCGGGTAGTCGCGAGCTGTACGTGGCGATCCTGTCCACCCTGTACGCAGGTGCGGCCTATGTGCCCGTCGACGCCGACGACCCGGACGAACGCGCCGAGTTGGTGTTCGGGGAGGCCGGCGTGGACGCCGTCGTCGACGCCGACGGAGTTCACGTGACGCCCGGCCGCGAACCCGGCCCCGCCGGAAGACCGACCGTCGACGACGACGCGTGGATCATCTTCACGTCGGGCTCCACGGGCACACCCAAGGGAGTGGCGGTCACCCATCGCAACGCGGCCGCGTTCGTCGACGCGGAAGCCCGGATGTTCCTGCTCGACGACCCGCTCGGGCCCGACGACCGGGTCCTGGCCGGGCTGTCGGTCGCGTTCGACGCCTCGTGTGAGGAGATGTGGCTGGCGTGGCGGCACGGCGCCTGCCTGGTGCCCGCGCCCCGGTCTTTGGTCCGCAGCGGCATGGATCTCGGCCCGTGGCTGGTGCAGCGCGACATCACCGTCGTGTCGACCGTGCCCACCCTCGCCTCCCTGTGGCCGCCGGAAGCCTTGGAGGCAGTGCGGCTGCTGATCTTCGGCGGCGAGGCGTGCCCACCGGAACTCGCCGAACGACTGGCCGTCGACGGTCGGGAGGTGTGGAACACCTATGGGCCCACCGAGGCGACGGTGGTGGCCTGCGCCGCGCCTCTCGACGGCGTCGGCCCGGTTCGGATCGGGTTGCCGTTGCCGGGTTGGGATCTCGCCGTCGTCGGCGCGGACGGCCGGCCGGTGGCCGAGGGCGAGGTCGGCGAACTCGTCATCGGTGGCGTCGGCTTGGCGCGCTATCTCGACCCGGCCAAGGACGCCGAGAAGTACGCCCCGATGCCCACCCTCGGCTGGGAACGCGCCTATCGCAGTGGCGACCTGGTGCGGCTCGATCCGGCCGGCCTGCTGTTCCAGGGACGCGCGGACGACCAGGTCAAGGTCGGCGGACGGCGCATCGAACTCGGCGAGATCGACAACGCACTGCAACAACTTCCGGGTGTCAGTGGCGCGGCCGCCGCGGTCCGCAAGTCGGCGGCGGGTAACAGCCTGCTGGTCGGCTATCTGGTGTCGCCCCATCCGGACTTCGACGTCGCCGCCGCGCACCGACAACTCACCGAACAACTTCCCGCGCCGATGGTGCCCCGCCTCGCCCTGGTCGAGGAACTGCCGACCCGGACATCGGGCAAGGTGGACCGCGACGCCCTGCCCTGGCCGCTCCCGGGGAGCGTGGATTCGGCAAAAAAAGACGGTGACGCCGACGACCTCACCGAGACCGAGGCGTGGATGGCGCAACGCTGGACCGATGTCCTCGGCGTCACCGTCGACAGTCCGCGAGCCGACTTCTTCGCCGAAGGTGGCGGATCGCTCGCCGCCGCTCAGCTGGTCACCGCCCTGCGCGAGCGCCATCCCGACATCACCGTCGCCGACCTGTACGACCATCCGCGCCTCGGGTCGCTCGCCGAACTGCTCGACGAGCGGACCCCGACGACCGTGGTGCAGACCCGCGACGTCGCGCCGACCCCGCGGAGCACCGGGATCGCCCAACTGCTGCTGACGGTGCCGCTGACCACGCTGACCGGGCTGCAATGGGCGACCTGGCTCGGCGTGGTGAACAACATCGCGGTGGAGGTCGTCGATCGCGCCGGCCGTGATGTGCCGTGGCTCGTGCACGTGAACTGGTGGGTGTTGTTCGTCGCGTTCCTGCTGTTCATCACCCCACCCGGCCGCATGGTGATCGCGGCCGCCGGCGCACGGATGCTCCTGGCGGGCGTCACCGCCGGCACTCATCCGCGCGGCGGAAACGTGCACATTCGACTCTGGGTCGCCGAGCGGCTGCTCGATGCGAGCGGCGCCGCCAACCTGTCCGGCGCGCCCTGGATGATCTACCTGGCGCGGGCACTGGGGGCGTCGGTCGGCCGCGGCGTCGACCTGCACACCATTCCGCCCGTGACCGGCTTCCTCACGATCGGCGACGGCGCGTCCGTGGAACCCGAGGTGGACATCGCCGGATGGTGGATCGACGGCGACGTCGTGCACATCGGCGAGATCGTGATCAAGCGCGGGGCGTCGATCGGGGCCCGGTCCACGCTGCTGCCCGGCGCGGTGGTCGGCCGCGACGCCGAGGTCGCGGCCGGTTCGGCGGTGCGCGGCCGCGTCAAGGCGGGGCAGCACTGGGCGGGCTCGCCGGCCGTGAAGGTCGGCAAGGCGTCGCACCCGTGGCCCGATCACCGTCCGCCGCGCGGTCCGCTGTGGGTGCCGATCTTCGGCCTGTCGTCGTTAGCGCTGGCCGCCATCCCGCTCATCGCGCTCGCTGCCGGGCTCGCGGTGATGGGTTCGTGGGCGATCCACGCCGACCGATTGCGCAGCGTCGTGCTGCGATGCCTCGCCCTGCTGCCGGCCGCGACGATCACCAGCCTGATCGTGTTCGCCCTCCTCACCGCGATCCTGGTGCGGCTGCTGTCGATCGGCCTGACCAAGGGCTATCACCCCGTCCGATCCCGCGTCGGCTGGCAGGTGTGGATGACCGAACGCCTCCTCGACTCGGCGCGGACCTACCTGTTCCCGCTCTACGCGAGCCTGCTGACGCCGTGGTGGTTCCGACTCCTCGGCGCCAGGATCGGCGCCGGCACGGAGATCTCCACCGCCCTGGTGCTGCCGAAGTTCACGATCGTCGGCGACGGCGCCTTCCTCGCCGACGACACCATGGTCGCCTCCTACGAGCTCGGCGGCGGGTGGATGCACATCGACGAGGCGAAGGTGGGCAAACGGTCGTTCCTGGGCAACTCGGGGATGACCGGGCCCGGTCGAAAGGTGCCGAAGAACAGTCTGGTCGCGGTGTTGTCGGCGACGCCGGATCGCGCGAAGTCGGGGTCGAGCTGGCTGGGCAGCCCACCGGTCCGGTTACGTCGCACCGCCGCCGAGACCGACACGGCACGCACCTTCGATCCCCCGACGCAGTTGAAGGTGGCAAGGGCGATCGTCGAGACGCTGCGGATCATTCCGGTGATGGTGTCGTTCGGCCTCGGTCTGTTCATGCTGCTCGGGCTGCAGTACGTCGCCCAGCACGTGCACTGGTGGGTCGCCGCCGCGCTGAGCGGCGTGCTGCTGTTGGTGGCCGGCGCCGTCGCCTGCTGTGTCGCGGCCGCAGCGAAGTGGATCGTCGTCGGCCGGATTCATGTGTCGGAGCATCCGCTGTGGAGCTCGTTCGTGTGGCGCAACGAACTGTCCGACGCCTTCGTCGAGACCGTCGCCGCACCGTGGTTCGCCAACGCCGCCACCGGAACACCGATCCTCAACCTCTGGTTGCGGATGCTCGGTGCCCGGATCGGCCGGGGCGTCTGGTGCGAGACCTACTGGCTACCCGAGGCCGACCTCGTGACGCTGGGCGACGGCGCCACCGTGCAACGCGGGTGCGTCGTCCAGACACATCTGTTCCACGACCGTGTCATGGCGATCGATCGGGTGACGCTGGAGGCGGGCTCGACTTTGGGACCACATTGCGTGGCCCTGCCCGCGTCGGGTCTCGGGGAATCCAGCACCGTCGGCCCGGCATCGCTGGTCATGCGCGGCGACGTCGTGCCCGCCCACACCCGCTGGCAGGGGAACCCGATCGCGCCGTGGAGTGCGTGAGGGCCCCCCTTTGCTGATCGAACGCGCCGTGGAGCGCGTGGGGCGCCCCTTCCGCTGATCGAGTAGTTCCGAGCCGCATCCACCCCCGTTGACCGAGTAGACCGAGCCGCTAGGCGAGGTCGTATCGAGGTCTCCGGTGCGCGATCTCGATACGTTCCTCGCCTAGCGGCTCGGAACTACTCGATCAGCGGATTGTCGCGCTCAGCAGACTGTCGCGATCAACAGCGGATTGTCGCGATCAGTCGACCACGGCCCCTCGACGCCTGCGTCGGAACACGTAGTTGTCCGCGGCCGCCGCACCCGCCTGGGCGAAGCCGACGGCGAGCAGGCCGGCGATCAGGGCGAGATTGAACTCGTAGCCGCCGTCGGCGTTCCAGAAGCCGGCATCCCAGTGCGCGTAGTAGATCGCGCCGATCATGTCCGCGATCAGCAGGATCGCCACAATCGGCAGGAAGAGCCCCAGGATCAGCAGGATGCCGCCGACGAACTCCACCCAGGTGGCGTATTGCGCCGCGAGGTTCGGCCACGGGATGCCCATGGCGTCGAAACCCTGCTCGGTCTGGTCGATTCCGTTGGTGTGCAACTTCTGCCACCCGTGCATGATGAAGATGATGCCGAGGATCAGGCGTGCCACGAAGAACGTCACGCTGCGTATGCCGAACATTTCTTCCTCTTCCGTCTCTACCAACCCGACCGAACTACAACTGGACCGAACTACAACCGGACCACGGTCCGGTTCATCACACAGCTTCTCACATCGCTCGCCGCCGAGTACCCGGAGAACCCGGCAGGTAATCTGAGTGTCCGCGACGGCAGCTGCCTGTCGTTGGACATTTGGTGCCGGTGAGTCCTCGCGCGCCGCTCGCGAACAGACAGGAGAGTCAGTGCCGGGAAAGTCGGCCAAGAGTCCACGACAGCCTCTCCTCGGCGCCCCGCTGGATGCACTCGACCCGTACCTGCCCGACAACGGCAACCTCGGCTTCCGGATATCGCGCTACGACCTCGACCTCGAGTACAAGGTGTCACCCAACCGACTATCCGGGGTGGCGACGCTCACCGCAACGTCCTACGTCCAGTTGCGCAAGTTCACGCTGGATCTGGCCTCGCCGCTCTCCGTCTCACGGGTGACCGTCAACGACAAACGCGCCCGCTACAGCCACCGCAACCGCAAACTCTCCATCACCCCCGACGCGCCCGTCCCACCGGGCGGCGCGATGACCATCGTCATCCGATATGCGGGTTCACCACGCCCGATCCGCGGGGCGTGGGGCGAGGTGGGCTGGGAGGAGCTCACCGAAGGCGCGTTGTGCGCCAACCAGCCCAACGGAGCGGCGTCCTGGTTCCCGTGTGACGACCATCCGAGTGCGAAGGCGCCCTACCGCATCTCGATCACCACCGACAGCCCCTACTACGCGCTGGCCAACGGCGTCCTCGAATCCAAACGCACCCGCGCCGCGCAGACGACGTGGGTCTACCAGCAGGTCGAGCCGATGCCGACCTACCTCGCCTCGATCCAGATCGGCCCCTACGTCAAGAAGACGTTGGCGTCCAAGCCGATTCCGGTGGACGCGATCCTCCCGCAGCGACTCGTGCCGAACCTCGACGTCGACTTCGGTAGGCAGCTCGAGATGATCGACGTGTTCGTGGAGATGTTCGGCCCCTACCCGTTCCCGCGCTACACCGTCGTCGTCACCGACGACGACCTCGACATCCCGATCGAGGCCCAGAGTTTCTCCACCTTCGGCGCCAACCACTGCGACGGCTCGCAGCGTGCGGAGCGTCTCGTCGCGCACGAGCTCGCGCATCAATGGTTCGGGAATTCGGTGACCCTCGCCCGCTGGCGCGACATCTGGCTGCACGAGGGCTTCGCGTGTTACGCGGAGTGGCTGTGGAGTCAGCGGTCCGGCGGCAAGAGCGCCGCCGAATGGGCGCGCCACTACTACGACAAGCTCGCGGCGAATCCGGTGCGCGCCACGCTCACCGACCCCGGGCCCCGGCACATGTTCGACGACTGGGTGTACAAGCGCGGGGCACTCACGCTCCACGCGCTGCGGTTGACGATCGGCGACGGCAACTTCTTCGCGCTGCTGAAGCGCTGGACCGACAAGTACCGGTACGGGTCGGCGACCACCGAGGACTTCATCGCGCTCTCCGCCAACTACTCGACCACCTCGCTGACCGCGCTGTGGGACGACTGGTTGTTCAGCGCCCCGCTGCCGGCGTTCCCGGGTCCGTCCTGAACCTGCGATGTCCGACGACGCATCCCTGACGACACCGCGGGCCGGCGGGGCCATCGGCCGGGTCACGGTCGCCACGGTGATCGCCGCGGTATCCGGCTACCTGGTCCTACTGCTGGCGGCGCGTCATCTCGGTGCCGCCGGCTACGCGGTGTTCGCCGTGTTCTGGGCGGCATACGGCATGGTCACGGGCGCGCAGAACGGTCAACTCCAGGAGACGACCCGGGCGGTGCGTGCCGGTATCGACGATCGTGTGTCGACGGCGCGCCCGTGGGTGGTCAACGCGACAATCGGCGTGACGCTGGGTGTCCTCGTCGCCGCGACGTCGCCGCTGTGGAGCGGACTCGTGTTCGACGAGCAGCGGTGGCTGTCGGTGGCGCTGTTGTCCGTCGGCGTCGCGTCGTTCGGTGTCTACGCACATCTTGCCGGCGCGTTGTCGGGGGCGGTGGCCTGGGGTGTGTTCGCGACCCTGCTGTCGGTGGACGCGATGATCCGGCTCGTCGGCGCCGGGCTGGCCGTGGTGTTCGGCGGCGACCTGGTCGCCTTCCTGGTCATCACGGTCATCGGTTCGGTGTCCTGGATGGTCCTGCTCCTCACGTCGTCGGCGGCACGGGCGGCCGTCGGCCTGCCGGGCGATGTCTCGTCGCGACGGTTCGCGACCAACACCCTGACCGCGATGGCGGCGGCCGCGGCGAGCGCTGTTCTGGTGATGGGATTCCCGGTGCTCATCACCGCCACCGACGACGACGCATCGTCCGCCACGGTCGGTGCGGTGGTGCTCGCGGTGACCCTGACCCGGGCGCCACTGCTGGTGCCGTTGAACAGCTTTCAGGGTGTGCTGATAACCCGGTTCGTCGACGGCTCCGACCGGCTCGGCGCCGCCCTCCGCATCCCCGCGGCGGTGGTCGTCGCTATCGGAGTGGCCGGCTCGGGCGCGGCCTGGCTGATCGGGCCGTGGCTGCTGCGCAACGTCTTCGGCGAAGACTTCCGGCTGTCGGGCTTGGCGGTGGCGGGATTCACGCTCGGCGCGACCACCCTCGCCTTGCTGACGGTGACGGGCGCCGCGACCATCGCCGTCGGCGCGCACCGCTGGTATGCCGCCGGGTGGTGGATCGCCACTCTCGCCTCGGTCGGGTTGCTGCTGTCACCGGCCGATGCGGTGGCCCGGGTGACGGTCGCGCTGATCTGCGGACCGCTCGTCGGGATGGCCGTTCACGCCGTGGGACTCGCGCGGCGCAGGCGTCCGGCGGTGGCCAGCGCCCGCGACTGAGCGTGGTTCAGCCGCGACGTCGCGTGCAGACGTGCGGCGCGGGCAGCGCGGCTCCAGCCGCGGTCGGCGCACCGTCGGGCCTCGTCGGCGAAGAAGGCGTTCTCCTCGGCGAATCGTCGGCCGTCGACTGCCTGTACCGAACTGACCGACGCCTGGTGGCGGCGATAGCGGAACACGACGGTCGGGTCATGGACGAGGGCGCCGCCGCGCGCCGCGAGGTCGACGAGCAACGCGAGGTCGAGGACGATGTCGAGGCCTGGCCGGAACCCGACGTCGCGGACCGGGGCGGTGCGCCACAGCAGCGAGGGGAAATAGGTCCAGTTGCCGTGGTAGAGGCTCGTCGCCATGGCCTCCCCGCGCAGGACCACCGGTTCAGTGCTTGTGCGGGGCGTCAGCAGCGACTTGATGCGGTCGCCGAGGGGATGCACGACCTGGTCGCGATCGTCGATGACTTCCACCCCGGGTGCGATGACCGCGGCGTCGGGGTGTTGCCGGGCCAGTCTGCGGACGGTCGCCACGTAGTCGGGCAGCATGACGTCGTCGCATCCCATGACGACGAAATGATCGGCCTCGACGAGGTCGACGCATCGTCGGAAGTTGCCGTTGACGCCGAGGTTGGTCTCGTTACGGAGGTAATGCACCCGCGGATCGGTGAGCGAGGCCAGCCAGTGCGCGGGCTCGGGATCGGGGTAACAGTCGTCGATCACGACGAGCCGCAGATCGCCGTCGCGCTGGTCGAGGACGCTGGTGACGGCCTGCCGGAACTGCGCGACTTCACCGTAGAACGGCATCATCACGTCGATCGGCACCCGCCCAGCGTAGGACACCCGGCGTGGGGGTCACGGGCCGGCGGTCGGGTGCACTACTAGTGTTACCGACATGACCTCGGGCTCCACCAGCAACGATGACGTGTGGCTGGTGATACCCGTCTTCAACGAGGCCGAGGTGATCCGGGAGGTCGCGGCGACCGCGGCGAAGACGTTCCCCAACATCGTCTGCGTCGACGACGGCAGCCGCGACGGCTCCGCAGCCGAGATCCGCGCGGCCGGGGTCCGCCTGGTGCGGCACCCCGTCAACCTCGGTCAGGGCGCGGCCATCCAGACCGGCGTCGAGTACGCCCGCGCACAACCCGGCGCGAAGTTCTTCGTCACCTTCGACGCCGACGGCCAGCATCAGGTCGACGATGTCGTCGCGATGATCGAGCGACTGCGCACCGAACCCGTCGACATCATCGTCGGCACCCGGTTCGCCGAGGGCCGCAGCGAGTCGGTCCCGCTGCTGCGCCGGATGGTGCTGCGGACCGTGGTGTTCTTCAGTCCCCGCACCCGGCGTCTCGGACTCACCGACGCGCACAACGGATTACGCGCCTTCAACAAGAAGGTTGCCGACGATCTCGACCTCGTGATGTCCGGGATGAGCCACGCATCCGAGTTCGTCGCGCTCATCGATCACCACGACTGGCGCGTGGCCGAACAGCCCGTCACCATCCTGTACACCGACTACTCCCGGGCGAAGGGGCAGTCGCTGATCAACGGCGTCAACATCGTTGCCGACGGTTTGCTGCACCCGCGGATGAGGAAGTGAGCGCTCGATGATCTGGTTCCAGATCCTCACCATCGTCGGCCTGGTGGCACTGGTCGCGTTCTTCGTGGTCAATCGCGGCACCGCCCGCGCGTCAGCCGGGGTGAAGATCCTGTTCGTCGCGTTCGTGGCGTTCGGTCTCTACGCGATGCTCCGTCAGGACGACATCACCTGGCTCGCCAACAAAGTCGGCATCCAGCGCGGCCTGGACCTGGTGCTGTTCCTGCTCGTGGTCGCATTCGCGTTCACCACGGTCTCCACCTACCTGCGGTTCCGGGAGTTGGAGATCAAGTACGCGCGCCTGGCCCGCGCCGTGGCGCTGCGCGACGCGGAAAACCAGCAGAAACACTAGGCACCCAAGTCTTGTCACGGCGGTCGACAGAACCCGAGAATTCGTCGAGAGAACCCAGCCATCTCCCGATCGGATGCTGTCCCACCCGCCGATCGAGTAGGCCCCGAGCTTGCGAGGGTCCGTATCGAGATCACGCCTCCGCGAGGTCGCGCACGTACGCCACGACGTCATCATACGACGGCAGCAGCCCCGACTCCCGCGCCTCCGTCAGCCCCGGAGCGGCAGTGTCCTTGGCGGACAGTTCGTACTCGAGCGCCGACCCGTTCCGGGCGGTGGTCGGCCACACGATTCCCAACTCGGGGTCGAGTGGGTTGATGCCGTGCTCGGCTGTCGGGTTGTAGCCCGTGGAGCACAGGTAGGTGACGGTCGAACCGTCGGCCAGCGAACAGAACGCGTGGCCCAGCCCCTCGGACAGGTACACCGCGCGCCGGTCGACGTCGTCGAGCAGCACGGTGTCGTAGGTCCCGAACGTCGGTGAGCCGACCCGGATGTCGACGATGACGTCGAGGATCGCGCCGGACGGACACGTCACGTACTTGGCCTGACCGGGCGGCACATCGGCGAAGTGCACGCCCCGCAGCACACCGGCCGCCGACACTGACAGGTTCACCTGCGCCAGGTCGAGTCGATGCCCGATGGCCTCGGCCAGCAGGTCGGCCTTGAAGACCTCCGCGAAGAGCCCTCGATCGTCCCCGTGCTGCACTGGTGTCAGCTCCCACGCACCGTCGATCGACAATGGCCGCAGCTTCATTCAGAAACCTTTCCCGCGTTCCAGCAGTTCGAGGAGGTAGTCGCCGTAGCCTGACTTACGGAGTTTTTCTGCACGCGAACGCAATTCGTCGTCGCCGATGAAACCGCGTCGCCAGGCGATCTCTTCCGGCACGGCGATCTTGAGTCCTTGCCGTTGCTCGACGGTACGGACGAAGTTGCCTGCGTCGAGGAGCGAGTCGAAGGTGCCGGTGTCCAACCAGGCTGTCCCGCGCGGAAGGACCTTGACGGCGAGTCGACCCTGGTCGAGGTAATGGGCATTGATGTCGGTGATCTCGTATTCGCCACGGGCACTGGGCTTCAGGTTGCGAGCGATATCCACGACGTCGTTGTCGTAGAAGTACAGGCCGGGCACCGCGTAGTTCGAACGGGGTTGAGCAGGCTTCTCCTGCAGGGCGATCGCAGTTCCGCTGTCATCGAAATCGACCACCCCGTAGGCGCTCGGATCGGCCACCCAGTAGGCGAAAATCGCTCCGCCGTCGACATTCTCGAAACCCTGCAGCTGACTGCCGAGGCCCGGACCGTAGAAGATGTTGTCGCCGAGGACGAGTGCGACCGAGTCGTCGCCGATGTGATCGGCCCCTAACACGAACGCCTGGGCGAGGCCATCCGGGGAGGGCTGGGTGATGTAGGACAGGTTGATGCCGAACTGCTCACCGTTGCCCAACAGCCCCTGGAACGCGGCACTGTCCTGCGGGGTCGTGATGATCAGAATGTCCTGAATGCCCGCGAGCATCAGCGTCGACAACGGGTAGTAGATCATCGGCTTGTCGTACACCGGCACGAGCTGCTTGGAGACACCCTGCGTGATCGGGTGCAGGCGGGTCCCCGTACCCCCGGCCAGGATGATGCCGCGCATACCCACACCCTAGTGGCACCTCCGGGCCGGCGACGAGAGGTGCACCCGCACGACGCCCCGGTACAGTGATCGGCGTCCGAGGGAAGGGAACGGGTCATGCGGGTTCTGGTCACCGGGGGCGCCGGATTCATCGGCGCCAACTTCGTGCTGCGCACCCTGCAGCAGCGACCCGATGTGCAGATCACCGTGCTCGACAAGCTCACCTATGCCGCCAACCCGGCGACCCTGGAACCGGTGGCCGACCGGATCGACCTGGTCAAGGGCGACATCGCCGACGCCGATCTCGTCGACTCGCTGATCGCCGCCACCGACGTGGTGGTGCATTTTGCGGCCGAGTCGCACAACGACAACTCGCTGGCCGACCCGTCGTCGTTCGTACACACCAACCTGGTCGGCACGTTCGCGCTGCTGGAGGCGGTCCGCCGTCACGACGTGCGCTATCACCACATCAGCACCGACGAGGTGTACGGCGACCTCGACCTCGACGACCCGGCCCGGTTCACCGAGTCCACCGCCTACAACCCGTCGAGCCCGTACTCCTCCACCAAGGCCGGCTCGGATCTGCTGGTCCGCGCGTGGGTGCGCTCGTTCGGCCTGCGCGCGACGATCTCCAACTGCTCCAACAACTACGGGCCGTATCAGCACATCGAGAAGTTCATCCCCCGCCAGATCACCAACGTGCTCTCCGGGGTGCGGCCCCGCCTCTACGGTGATGGCCTCAACGTGCGCGACTGGATTCACGTCGACGATCACAACGATGCGGTGTGGACCATCATCGAGCGAGGTCAGATCGGTGAGACGTATCTGATCGGCGCCGACGGCGAGGTGAACAACCGGACCGTCGTCGAGACCATCCTGGAGCTGCTCGACCAACCCGCCGACGCCTTCGACTTCGTCACCGACCGACCCGGGCACGACCGGCGCTACGCCATCGACTCCACCCGCCTGCGCACCGAGTTGGGTTGGCGCCCACAATATGTGGACTTCCGAGCGGGGTTGTCGGCGACCATCGACTGGTACCGCGACCACCCCGACTGGTGGCAGCCGCACAAGCAGGCCGTCGAGCAGACCTACGCCACCACCGAGAAGGTCATCGGCTGAGGCCCTCGCACCACCCGACCCCTGAGGAGCCTCCGAGCCTGCGAGGATGCGTCACGAAGGGTCACTCCAGCGGAACCACCCGATCGAGGAAGTCCACCTGGTCGGCGACGACCTCTTCGAACGCGTCGCCGACATAGATGTCGAAGTGCCCCTCGGGATAGCGGATCAGCCGTGTCGTCGGGCCGCGCCGGGCGTAGCGCACCGTCTGCCGCGGCGGCGCCACCGAATCCTGATCACACACGCAGACGAGCACGGGGCAGGTGAGGTTCGCCAGGGCCCGGCCGGGGTGGTGACGTGCGATGGTCGGCACCACCCGCGCCGCGACCTCGTTGGTGAACGGATGGCCCTCCGGAACCAAGGGCAGGTAGCCCGGCACGACGTCCGGAGCCGTCATCAGCGCGGCGTCTCCGGGCTCGCCCGCCAGCGCGACCATCACCGGCTTGCGGCGCAACACCGCGGCCCCGAGGTCGGCGACAGCGCGTGCCGTCACCTTGACCGTGGTCATCGGGTCCATCGCGAGGACCGACGCCGTCCCGCTGGTGAACGGGCACTGCGAGATCACCGCCGCGATGTCGCCGTCACGGGCGGCCGCCACCATGACGTGCCCGCCGCCGAACGACGTACCCCACAGCACGACGCGCCGCTGGTCGACGTCGGGGATCGTGCGGGCGTAGGCGACTGCCGCGGCCCAGTCGTCGAGCTGGCGCCGGATGGACAGCAGCTGACGCGGTTCGCCGTCACTGGCGCCGAAATGCCGATAGTCGAAGACCAGGCAGGCGTAGCCGGCGTCGCAGAAACGTTCGGCGAACGCGTCGAGCCGCATCTCCTTGACCGCACCCAGACCGTGGGCCATCACCATGATCGGTGCAGGCCGGCCCGTGTCCGGCAGGTACAGCCATCCCCGGCATCGGTCGGGTCCCGACCTGAACTCCACATCCGCCCGCGTCACACGCCGACCGTATCCGCTGGATATGAGGCGGACAACACAGGATCCCCGGGGCCGATCCCCAGGATCGGCCCATACTGTGGAGCCATGCGAGTTCTCGTCAGCGGCGGCGCCGGCTACATCGGCTCCCACACCGTCATCCATCTCGTCGAGGCGGGCCACGACGTCGTGGTCGTCGACGACTTCAGCAACGCCAAACCCACGGTGATCGGCCGGCTCGAAGCATTGACCGGCACGTCGATCCCGGTGCATGCGATCGACCTCGCCGACGTCGACAAGACCGAACACCTCTTCGCCCACGAGCAGATCGACGCGGTCATCCATTTTGCCGGGTTCAAGGCCGTCGGCGAGTCGGTGAGCAAGCCGCTCGACTACTACCAGAACAACCTCGGATCGACGTTCGCACTTCTGCGCGCCATGGGCCGCCACGATGTGCGAACGCTCGTGTTCTCGTCGTCGGCGACGGTGTACGGGGCCGAGCCGAAGCTACCCATGACCGAGGATCTGCCGACGTCGGCGACCAACCCGTACGGCTGGACCAAGGTGATGATCGAGCAGGTGCTGCGCGATGTGGCGGCGAGTGACGACCGGTGGCGCATCGCCGCGCTGCGTTACTTCAACCCGGTGGGTGCGCATGCGAGCGGTGACATCGGCGAGGACCCCAGCGGCATTCCCAACAACCTGATGCCGTTCGTCGCGCAGGTGGCGGTCGGCCGCCGGGAGAAGCTGTCGGTGTTCGGCGACGACTACGACACCGCCGACGGCACCGGCGTGCGCGACTACATCCACGTCGACGATCTGGCCGCCGGGCACGTCGCCGCGCTCGACACCGTCAGCGCGGGCAAAGATCCCATGTCCGTGTGGAATCTCGGTACCGGACAGGGAGTTTCGGTCCTCGAGGTGATCAAGGCGTTCGAGCGGGCCAGCGGCCGGCCGATCCCGTATGAGATCGCCCCGCGCCGTGCCGGCGACATCGCCGCCTCCTATGCCGATCCGTCGCGGGCCAACGCCGACCTCGGCTGGCGCGCGACCAAGACGATCGACGACATGTGCGCCGACACCTGGCGGTGGCAGTCGAAGAACCCGAAGGGATTTCCGGACGCGTGATCGCTCGCCGCGTATCGAGATCACGCGCACCGGGTTTCGATACGCCACGGGCTCGCACGCTCGCACGAGGCTACTCAACCAGCGGTAGGGACGACCGGCCACCACCCGCTGATCGAGTAGCGGCGAACGAAGTGAGTCGCGTATCGAGATCCCGCACACCAGGTTTCGATACGCCACGGGCTCGCAAGCTCACACGAGGCCACTCAACCAGCGGCAGAGACGACCGGCCACCAACCGACGATCGAGTAGCAGCGAACGAAGTGAGTCGCGTATCGAGATCCCGCACACCAGGTTTCGATACGCCACGAGCTCGCAAGCTCGCACGAGGCTACTCAACCAGCGGTAGAGACGACCGGCCACCACCCGCTGATCGAGTAGCGGCGAACGAAGTGAGTCGCGTATCGAGATCACCCAGCTGCGGCGGGCTCGTTCACCCGATAGATCGTGACGTTGCCCTGCTGGAACACCGGCGTCAGGCCGGGCGCGCCGTTCTGACGCAACGCGAGGAACGGGTCGCCCTGGACGCCGTTCTCCGGGTCGGGCACCCCGTTCTGGAACTCCCAATAGCTCGGCGGGCTGTCAATCACGTAGTGCACGTTCATATCTCGCACGATGCCGTCGATGTACGGGTCTGCGCCGATCTGCGACACCCCCCAGAACAGGTCGCGCTGCCGCTGCGAGAAGTCATTGGCCCGGTAGAAGGGGAACATCGGGGTGACGCCGGTGGCGGGGTACAGCCACCCGGTGCCCTGGTCGAGGTTGTTGAGCACCAGCACGTCGTCGGCGTCGGGTTGATCTGCCAGCCAATCGTAGGCGGCAAGATCGTCGGGTCCGATGAACTTGCCGCCACGTTCCTTGGACGCGATCTGCGCATCGGCCGGGTAGCGCAGCACGCCGGCGCCCGCGATCAGCACCATCAGTACCGCAACCGCGGCGGGAAGAGCCCACTGACGGACTCGCGTCGTCGTCTGTGGGCGCCGGGCGACGCGATCCGCGACGGTGACCGCCAACGCGCCCAGCGCACAGCCGACGGCCGCCGCCGAGAACATGGCCACCACGAACGTCAGCCGATGCGGCGAGTTGTAGAAGTAGCCGCCGATCGCCCCGAGCGGGTACGACAGCACGCTGAGTGCAACCACCGAGTTCGCCGTGATGAGCACGAACACGAACCAAGCCGCGAGCCCGGCCCAGCACCGCATCCACGCGAGGACGCCGAGGCCCAGCACGGTGAGGAGGATCAGACCCCAGATCGGGTAGTGGTCTTCGAGCGGGATCGTGCCGTTGAACGCCGCCTGCCCGAGGCCGGTCAGCACACCGACACCTTCCTCGCGGAAGTCGAAGAACGGCAGTTCGTTGGTGTCGGCGACCTTGATGGTGCCGTACACGACGGGCGCGATGCCGACGACGGTGATCAGCCCCGCCACGGCGAGGGTCCCCAGGTCGCGCAACCGGCCGTAGGCCGGACGCCACAGGCCCTCGAGCAGCAGCCACAGGCCGATGATCACGCCGGCCAGGATCAGCCCCGACGGGTGTGTCGCGGTGACGCCGGACATCGCCGCGGCCGCCGCCAGCACCCGCCGACGATCGCGGACGCAACTGATCACCAGTACCGCGGCGATGGGGGCCATCGACACGCCCACCGCGTTCGGCACCGAAGTCAGCTGCACCTCGACGTAGGGCAGCGACGGGAACAACGCCGACACCGCGCCGGCCGCCCCGGCCAAGATCGCCGACCGTGACGTGCCGAAGCGGTGCCGCGCGAACCAGTACGCGAGCGACGCGACACCGAACGGGACAGTGATCGCCAGCACGGCAGGCGAATACGTGTTGTAGAGCTCGACCGGGTCGGCACCGGTGACCGGGAACAGGATGGCGCCCAACGCATGCCACGTGTTCGGGTAGTAGTTGAACCCGTGGGTGTCGTAGTTCATCAGTTCACCCATGCGCAGCGCCGAACCGATGCCGGTCTCGTCGATCCAGCGCAGTGAACTGGCGTGCCACAACGAATCCCACACCTGCGAGATGTTGCCCAGACCCGCGAAGGTGTTCTTGATCAGCGGTCGGATACAGGTGATGGCGATGATGACGGTGCCGATCCCAATCCCGGCCGCCATCGGGGCCGTCGAACGCCACCGCAACGGCGGATCGTCGTCAGGGGCCGGCGCGGGTGCCAGGCCGGCGAATCGTCGGCGAGCGAGGATCGCGGCGTAGGCCCATGAGAACAGCAGCGTGACCACCAGCGCGAGCAGCGCGGTGATGATGTTCCACTCGAAACCGATCGCGGAATAGAGCACCGTGAAGACGCTGACGACGGCGAAGGTGATCGGCGGTCCGGCCGCGATGGCGACCGGCCATGGCAGCACCATCCGGCGACCGACCAACGCGCCGGGCACCACCAGCATCAGGGCCGTCACCACGGTGACCCACGCCCCCAGCACCATCGCCCGCAACCTCCCGCGTCGTGTCGAACCCCGACGAGATTACCGGGCGGCGCCGTCTACGACGTAAGGCGCCGATCCGTCCGATGTCCAGCGACGACGATCGCCAGGCAGACCAGGGCGGCGAGGACGCCCACACCGAACATCATTGGATAGGTGATCGACGGGTACGTCTCGGACAGCCACGCGAGGATGACCGGCACGGCGAAACCGAGATAGGTCACGCTGTAGAACACCGCGGTCAGACCCGCGAGGTTGCGCGGACCCGCGATGCGCTGGACCTCCAGCAATCCCGCGATCATCGCCATGCCGTAGCCACATCCCAGGACGGTTGCCGCGAGCAGCGACATCCAGATCGTGAGCAGGTGGGCGGCGACCGCGGCGAGCGCCATCCCGACCGCGAGCATGATCAGTGCGAGGACCGGGCCGCGGGCGCGGCCAGGATCGTCGAACCGCCGGCCGAGTGACTGGACACCGAAGCCGGCGCCCAGGCCGAGCACGCAGCACAGCGCCGCGAACGCGATCGGTGCGCCGGAGGTGCGCGCCGACATCAGCGCCGGGATCACGGCGTACGCCGACGCCGCGGCGCCGAACACCCACGGAGCCACCGGGACGACCACCAGCAGGAACCGCCGGTTCGTCGCGCCGCGGACCCGCAGATCGTCGATGAGCCGCCCACGAGACGCCGCGACTTCCCGCGTCTCGGGCACCCGCTTGAGGGCGACCGTCGCGCCGACTGCCAGCACGATGTTGATCGCGTACGGGGTCACCGTCGGCCACGGGCCCCATTCGGCGACGACGCCCGCCACACCCGCACCGACGCCGAAACCGGCGGTCAGACTCATCGCCGCGCGGCGGGCGCCGACACCCGCGCGGTCGCCGTTGCGTCGGCTGATCTCGGCGAGCCAGCTGCCACCGACAGCCATCGCGAGACCGAGCGCGACTCCGCTCGCCACCCGGCCCGCAGTGAGCAAGCCGATCGAGTGGGGCCCGAGTGCCAGCAGCAATGACCCGAGGGCCGCGAACAGCGGGGCCGGCATCATCAGCAGCTTGCGGCCGTGGCGATCCGAGAGCGGTCCGCCGATCAGCAGCGCGGGGATGATGCCGAGCACGTAGGTGAACAGCAGACTGTCCACGGCCACCGCGGACAGATTCCCTTCCTGGCGGTACATCACCAGCAGCGGGGTGAACTCGTTGCCGCCCCAGGCCGCTGTGAACATCGCCGCCGCGACCGGTGTCCAGCTCGTGGCGCGCCCCACGGTTTCGGGAACGGTGGAGTGTTCGGTGACGTCGAGGGTCATGCCGGAGGTGTCCTTCGCAGGTCGTGCACGGCGGAGAGGTGGGCGGCGAGGGCGTCGGCGAATGCGTCGGCGTCGCCGCGCGCGAGCGCGTCGAGGAGTTCGCGGTGATCGTCGAGGATCCGCGACGGCACCGCGTCGTCGCGGCGCACGCTGGTCGTCGTCATCCGCCGGTGCCGCTCCCCCAGGCTGACGAAGAAGTCCGCGAGCAGCGGGTTGTCGCCGGCCGCGACGATCAGCTGATGGAATTCCGCGTCGATGCGGGAGAACTCCGCGACGTCGGCCGGGTCGGTGGCACGGTGGGCCGCCAGGTTGCGTTCGAGCCGCGCCACGAGCTCATCCCGGGAATCCGCGTCGTCGACGATGACCCGCACCGCGTGCACTTCCAGCAGGGTCCTGGCATCGACCACGTCGCGTGCCTCGCGGTCGGAGACCGGAACCACCAGGGCTCCCCGTTTGGGGTAGAGCCGCATCCAGCCCTCGGTCTCCAGTCGGAGGAATGCCTCGCGGACGGGAGTGCGACTCACATCACACTTCGTGGCGATGTCACCTTCACTGATCAGCTCACCGCCAGGGATCTCGTTTGTGAGAATTTGGCCTTTGACCTCGCGATATACGCGCTCAGCTGCCGATTCACCGGTTGCCCACGACATAGATACAAGTTGTACCTTATCGACCCGAGCGATCAATCGGGGGGCACCTTGCCCGGCTTGCGGAGACGGTGCGACACTGAGCGAGTTCCGCGCCCGGGAAAAACCGTGATCCGGGCCGTGACGGTTCGCTCTAGTGGCGGAGCTCACACCGCTCCGCTCCCAGGACCGGCAGTTGTAAGGGGCGCCCCACCGTCGTGGCGCCACCGTAGGCACCCGCTGTCCGACGCGGGTAATCCAGGAGGAACACCGTGGCCAGCACGGCAGACAACGTCCCCACCCACCGCCAGGCTCCGTTCAACGAGCCGAATCTCGACGAAGTGCCGATCACCGACGAGGAGATCTTCATGGCACACGTCGGCGGCAAACTGTCGGTGGAATTGCGTTCGCCCATCGACACCCAGCGCGATCTGTCGATCGCCTACACCCCGGGTGTGGCCCAGGTATCCCGCGCGATCGACAACGAGGCGGCACTGGTCAACAAGTACACGTGGACCGATCGGCTGGTGGCCGTCGTCTCCGACGGTTCGGCCGTGCTCGGCCTGGGCGACATCGGCCCGCGGGCCTCACTGCCGGTGATGGAGGGCAAGTCCGCCCTCTTCCGCACCTTCGCCGGGCTGAACTCGATCCCCATCGTCCTCGACACCCAGGACCCCGACGAGATCGTCGAGACACTGGTGCGCATGCGCCCCAGCTTCGGCGCGGTCAACCTCGAGGACATCTCCGCGCCGCGCTGCTTCGAGATCGAGCGCCGGGTCATCGAGGCGCTCGACTGCCCGGTGATGCACGACGACCAGCACGGCACCGCCATCGTGGTCCTGGCCGCACTCAAGGGCGCCATGGCACTGCAGAAGCGCGACCTGCGTGACCTCAAGGTCGTCATCTCCGGCGCCGGTGCCGCGGGTGTCGCCTGTGCCAACATCCTGGAACACGCCGGCGTGACCGACGTGGTGGTGCTGGACTCCAAGGGCATCGTCAGCTTCCACCGCGACGACCTGAGCGAGGTCAAGCAGGAACTGGCCGAGCGCACCAACCCGCGCAGCCTGGCCGGGGGACCGGCGGAGGCGCTGTCGGGGGCCGATGTGTTCCTCGGTGTGTCGGCAGGCAAGATCGACGAATCGCTGATCGCGTCGATGGCCGACGATTCGATCGTGTTCGCGCTGTCCAACCCCGATCCGGAGATCCACCCGGAGGTCGCGTCCAAGCACGCCGCGATCGTCGCGACCGGACGCAGCGACTTCCCGAATCAGATCAACAACGTGCTCGCCTTCCCCGGCGTTTTCGCAGGCGCCCTCGACGCCGGTGCCCGCCGTATCACCGAGCGCATGAAACTGGCTGCGGCGGAAGCCATCTTCTCGGTTGTGGCGGACGATCTGCGCGCCGACAAGATCGTGCCGAGCCCGCTCGACGGCCGGGTGGCCCCCGCCGTCGCGGCCGCGGTCGCCGAAGCCGCCAAGGCCGAGGGCGTCGCCTGAGTAACTCGCTGCTTGACTGAAATCGGCTCTGTCAGGCCGGTCCGAGGGGAATATCCCCTCGGCGACTCCTGACAGGGCCGATTTTCGTCATCGTGGAGCCGAATCGGTCGCCCGTGCGTCGAAGTCACATGAGACTCGACCTCACCGACGTCGCTGACGGTGTCTACAGCCGAGCGGAGTTGCTGGCACTCGACTATGACGATCCGACTCTGCGGCGCCTGGTCCGCAACGGCTTGTTGACTCAGCCGCGCCACGGTTGGTACGCGACTTCGGCAGCCGACCCCGACTGCGTGGAAGCAGCGCGCCGTGGAGGCTGCCTGAGTTGTGTGTCGGCGCTACGCGCACACGGCTTCTGGCTCCCGCCGGGCTACCACACCCTCCATGTGAGGGCGTCACGCCATAGTGGCACCAAGCGTCAGGATTTCTGTCGGTTGCCCGCCGGCCCACTGCCCGTACTCACCTCCATCGACGCGTTTCCGGTCGCCCTGGCCTGCGCGGCCCAATGCATGTCTGCCGAGGACTGGATCATCACCGCCGATTCGGTGCTCAACAAGTCGGGTATGACCGTCGACGAACTCCGCGCCGAGATGCCGCAGGTGAGCAAGAAGATCGAGAACATGCTGGCAAAATGCGATCCTCGTTCGCAGTCGGGCACGGAGTCCGCGGTCCGTCTACGCCTTCGTGCCCTCGGCTTTCACGTCGAGGTTCAACCCGCCATCGTCGCGGTCGGACATGTCGATCTCAAGGTCGGGCGCCTCCTCATCGAGTGCGACAGCAAACTGCACCACACCAGCCTGGAGAACTACCGCAAGGACAGGCGCCGCGACCGCAAGTCCCTGGGCCAGCAACTGCTCCCCATGCGACTGACCTACGACGACGTGATCTACGGGTGGGAGGAAACCCTGGCCGATATCCGGGCGATCACCGATCTCGATCGCCATAGGCTGCCCCGGCGACGAAAATCAGCGTCGTGAGAGGTCTCCGAGGGGAATATCCCCTCGGAGAGGCCTGAGCACGCAGATTTCAGTCACTCCCGGCCGCGCCACGTGCACAGACAGATCTCGTTGCCCTCGGCGTCGGCGAGTACGTACCATTCCGGCGCGAAGTCGTCGGAGACCAGGCTGCCGCCCGCACCGATCGCCGCAGCGATCCGTTCCTCCACCACGTCGTGGGGCACCCACAGGTCGACGTGCACCCGATTGCGTTCCGGGCGCGGCTCGTCCATCTGCTGGAACCACACCCCGGGCAGGATTCCCGCCGAATCGGAGATGTCCACCGACGTCTCCTCCGGCTCGTCGTCGTAACCGAGGACCGCCTTCCAGAACGGTCGGATCTTATCGATGTCGAGTGCGTCGATACCGAGTTCGAATCGAGCCGGTGGCGCCGCCGCGGGTTCGAGGTCCAGGTCACTCGCGATCGCCGAGATCTGATTCGCCAACGCCACATCGGCCTCGGTGAGCCGGTGTGCGCTGTGCGTGGTGAGCGCGAGGTGGACTGAGCCGTACCGCAGTTCGACGTCGGGATGGTGCCCGGCCGCCTCCGCGGCCTCGATGATCTTGGCGACGAAGTCACCACCCCGCACCATGTTCTTGGTGCGAAATGCGGCGTAGACGGTGTCGGCCATCACCCGCCACGGATCGGAGAGCGCCTCGGTCGCCGCGGCAGCGCTGACTGGTGTTCCACTGGATCCGGTCATGACTCGACCCTACGGACGCCGACCGATCCTGGGTACCCTCACGATGTGCTGCTACCGGTGCGGACCGCGCAAGGTGTGGCGGACGGGTCGATCGACCTGGCCTTCCGCCGGTGGAAGACGCCGCGGGTCAAGCCGGGCTCGACGTTCATCAGCTCTGCCGGGGTCATCGAGATCGTCACCGTCGACCCGGCCGACGCCGACGACATCTCCGACGACGACGCACGTCGAGCGGGATTCGCGTCACCTGCGGAGGTGATCTCGAAGCTCCGCAAGAACGACGACCCGATCTTCCGGGTCGGGTTGCGATGGGTGGGACCCGACCCCCGGATCGCGCTGCGGGCGGACGCCGACCTCTCCGACGACGATGTGGGCGATCTCGTCACACGGCTGGACCGCCTGGATGCCCGGGCCTCGTACGGACCGTGGACCCGGGCGACCCTCGACGTCATCGCACGACGCCCGGCGGTCGTGTCCACCGAGCTCGCCGCCGAACTCGGCAGGGAGCGTGCGGAATTCAAGCTGGACGTGCGCAAGTTGAAGAAGCTCGGACTGACCCACAGCCTGGACGTGGGCTACGAGTTGTCGCCGCGCGGGAGGGCGTTGCTGCTGCGGCTGGACGACGAGACCTCACGTCCGGATGATTGAGCCCGCCCGGCACCGCGCCGGGCCGGTTTGGTCGCTCACCACCCCGCTCGCTACACTCGTGTGCGCTGCCGCGCGCAGCACGCCGCCCTAGCTCAGTCGGTAGAGCAATTCACTCGTAATGAATAGGTCAGGGGTTCGATTCCCCTGGGCGGCTCCACCGTGTGCGTGTGGGTCATTCACGCGAAGGACACCCGCCATCCGCGCCCGAGCTTCGCCTAGAGTCGTGCCTCGTGAATACGAAGAAGATCATCGCGGGGGCCCTGATCGGCGGCGCAGCCATCATGGGGATCAGCGTCGGGGCCGGTCACGCAGAAGCGAAGATGGAGCCTGGGCTCTACAAGCACCAGGGTTACTGGCATCAGTTCCCGATCTTTCCCGAGTCGAATGTGAAGATCGTCGGGGACAAGATGTACTCCGACGTCTACGGGATCACGCCCATGCAAGGACCGTCGACCATCTTCCCACGCAAGAACGGCGGAACCGTATCCACCGCTGACAACCCGGTCGCGCTGTGGGCGGGTCGTACGGATTACACAAAGACGCCGTATGGATATCTGGGAAACACCTACACGTACGGAATCCCGAGCATCGGGTCAACCTTGACCAAGGTCGACTGAACAGTCCGACACGGCTGCTCTCGGCGCGACTACAGCGTGCTGATCGCGGCGAGCGCCGCCCGCGGATCCAGGCTGCCCGGCGCAAGCCCCTCGCGGATCAGACGAGCCGTCTCCACGTGGACGAGTTCGTTCGCCGGAGTCGGAACCCCGTGTAGGCGGCCCAACAGCACGATCTCACCCGTCAGATAGTCGATCTCGCTGTCGGGAGCACCCCGGGCGATGCTCTGCCAGGTGGAGCTCCCGATGCTGTCCTCACCGCTGTCGCGGCGCACGATCAGGTCGCCGCGTCGTTCGCGGTCGACCGCGTCGCTGACCACGTCGATGCCCGCGGCGACCAGCACTGCTTCTCCCTCGTCCCGCACGCGCCGCATCAGTTCGGCGGTGGCGTCGCCGTCACGCCGATAGGTGGCGTCGACACCGTTGCCCAGGTTGAGGACGAGCTTGCGGTACTTCCAGGCCATGATGTCGGCACGCGGCACGGATTCGAACCCGGCCGTTGCGAAGTCCGATGAGATCTCCGCGGCGACGTCGTCGGTCCCGACCGGGAAGCGGCCGATGTCGAGGATGCCCGGTGTCGCCGACGATCCCTGCACGACCACCCCTGGCTCGAGGTGCAGCGCGGGCAGCATCACGCAGATCGAGTATGTGTTCGGGAATCGCCGCAGGATCGCGGACTCGTTCGCCACGCCGTTCTGGGCCGACACGATCGGTGTCGTCAGTGGGGCGTGGGCCTGGAGGTCATCGAGTACGGCCGCCGTGTGCTGGGACTTCACGCAGATCAACACCACGGTGTCGGAGGTCCAGTCGATCTCCGACGCATGCGCCACCGCCGGGACGGCGAGCGTCTCGGCCCCCTCGGCGAGGTCCAAGGTGAGCCCGCGGTCGCGGATCGCGTCGAGGTGGTCCCCACGGGCGATCAGGGTCGTCGGAATCCCGGCCCGAAACAGCTGACCGCCGACGACGCCGCCGATCGCGCCGGCCCCGAAGATGACGAAACGCATGGTCACCAGAGTAGGGACACTCGCCCGAGGGTCGGGGTGTCGGCCGGTCAGGTCACCTGTCGAGGCAACTGGCGTCTGGCGTCACGAGCACCCGACCGTCACGGCGTGGACCGTGAACTCGCCCAGATACACCTGTCCCGTACGCGGTGTCACCTTCCACGGCGTGCGCCCGACGATCTGTGTCTCCGAGCCGTACCTGAAGGTCGACCCATCCGCCCGGCGATGGGTGTGGCACGACCCGTTGGTGTACGAGACCAGGCCTTGATAAGCCTTGTGCGGCAACAGCCCCTTGTAGATCATGCAGCCGCTCGGGGCGGTGTTCAGTGTCTTTCGTGGACCGAAGATGTCCCGAGTCACCAGCGTGACCGGCCCGACGTAGGGTTTGCCGTCCGCCCACGTCGCACACAGCCGCACCGATGGGGGCGCAGCGGCATCCGCCGAGCCGGCGCCCACCCAGACACCCACCGTCGTCATCGCCGCCACCACGATCATCACGAATCCGACGACCCGCACCCGCATGTGTTGCTCCGTCCCCCGCGGTCACCAACTGCCAGGATCGAGGCTAGCCGTTTCGAACCGACGGGTCCGCCGCGCCGGACACGTCGTCGTTCATCCGAACGACTCCACGACGCCACGCCCCCGGCGCCACCCCGACGTGCCGCTTGAAGGCCCGGTTGAACGCCGACTCCGACTGATATCCAACGGTATTCGCAGCGCTTGCGACCGTTGTCGCCCCGGACTGCAGTAGCCGGGCCGCGAGCTGGAGACGCCACCGCGACAGATACGTCATCGGCGGCACACCGACATAGGCGGTGAATCGATCGGCGAACGCCGACCGCGACATCCCGACGTCGCGGGCGAGCCGGTCGAGGGTCCACTGCTCGTCGAATCGGCCGTGCATGAGCCGGAGGGCGGCACCGACGTCCCGGTCACGCAGCCCGGCCACCCAACTCCGCGCCTCCGGTGGCAGCCCGTCGATGTGTGAACGAATCGCCTCCAGGAACATCAGCTCGGACAGCTTCGCCAGCATCGCCTCCTGACCGGCGTCCCGATCAGCACTTGCCGCGATCGCGGTGTCCAACAGCGAGGTCATCCACCCCCAGCTCCGACTGGACACCGGCGCCAGGATCATCCGGGGCAGTGAGTCCAGCAACGGATTGAAAGGCCCGCTGTCACAGGCGAGGTAGCCACAGACGATGCGACATCGCTCGGAATCGGCGTCCCCGTTGATGTCGATCACGAAGGGCAGCGCCTCAGTCACCGGACGGTAGTACTGCGACATGTCCGGCTGCCCCCGCATGCCCGGTGCCGACGACAGGATGTTCCCTTCCCCGGACGGGAAGATGACGATCTCCCCTGCCCGCATCAACGCTGCGGGCTCCGGTGCCTCGACGGCCTCCACCCAGCAACTACCCGACGTGAGGACATGGAATGCGATCAGATGCTCGGCGTCCGCAGCCACCTTCGCCGCGATCGCGGCGGTCGGCGGGCTCTGTGCGACGAACGGCGACCGCGCGTCGATGTCGTAGTACACCGCTCCGGTCATGCGCACCGCGAGCAGCACGTCGGACAACACGTCCATCACGCACCTCCGCCGACGCCGGGCGATCCCGGACGAACGGGCAAGACCCCCGGTAGCCAGGACATTCCGGCACGAACCCGATCTCCGTAGCGTCGCTTGCACACCGCGTCCCACGCCATTCTCCCACCGGCGGGCGCCCCGGAGAAGGAGCCGATCATGTCCACAGTCGAAGCAGGTGGCGGCACCGTCGCCGACGAACTACGCGCGGCCGTCCGAGGTCCGGTGATCGGTCCCGGCGATACCGACTACGACGACGTCCGCAAGGTCTACAACGGCGCCATCGACCGGCATCCCACCGCAGTCGTCCGAGTCGCCGACGTCGCCGACGTGATCACCTGCGTCGACTTCGCCCGCCGCCACGCGATGCCGCTCGCAGTCCGCGGCGGCGGCCATCACGGAGCCGGTTTCGGCGTCGCCGACGACGCCCTGGTCATCGACTTCCGGGATCGCCGATCGACCACCGTCGACCCGGTGGCAGCGACCGTACGGGTCGACGCCGGATGCACCTGGGGCGATGTCGACCACGCCACGGGCACGTTCGGGATGGCGACCCCGTCGGGATTCGTTTCCACCACGGGCGTAGCCGGACTCACTCTGGGAGGTGGCACCGGCTATCTCACACGGCATTTCGGACTTACCATCGACAACTTGCTGTCGGCTGACGTGGTCCTCGCCGACGGGACGTTCGTCCGGGCGAGCAGCGGATCGCATCCCGATCTGTTCTGGGCCCTGCGTGGGGGCGGCGGCAATTTCGGGGTGGTCACTTCGTTCACGTTCCGTTGCCACCGCGTGGGTGACGACGGTGAGATCATCGGCGGGCCGGTGCTCTACGACATCGCCGATGCCGACGAGGTGTTCGGCTGGTACCGCGAGATCCTCCCGTCGCTGCCCGACGAACTCAACGGGTGGATCGGTGTGCTCGAGGTCCCGTCCGCGGCACCGTTTCCCGAGGAGCTCTGGCGGCGTCGGGTCTGCGGGATCGTCTGGTGCTATTCGGGATCACGCGCGGATGCCGACGAGATCCTGAGGCCGGTCCGCGAGTTCGGATCGCCGCTGCTGTCGGGTATGGCGCCGATGCCCTACCGCGCACTGCAGCAGGCCTTCGACGGTCTGCTGCCGTCCGGGCTGCAGTGGTACTGGAAGGCCGACATCTACGAGGAGATCACCGACCACGCCATCGCCGTGCACCGGCAGTTCGGCGAGGACATCCCCACGCCACTGTCGACCATGCACCTCTACCCCATCAGCGGAGCAGCCGCCCGGGTCCCCGAGGACGCGACCGCCTTCGCCTTCCGGCGCGGCGGATGGAACGGGGTGATCGCCGGAATCGACCCGTCGCCGGCCAATCTGCCGAGGATCTCGGCGTGGGCCCGCGACTACTGGGCGCAGCTGCATCCCACCTCCGCCGGCGGCGGCTACGTCAACATGATGATGGACGAGGGCGACGAGCGTGTCCGGGCCGCCTATCGCGGCAACTATGAGCGCCTCGCCCAGGTCAAACGCCGCTATGACCCCACCAACCTGTTCCGGCTCAACCAGAACATCGCGCCCTGTTGACCGCTCGCTCCGCCGGGTCCCAGGCATCGGCTCCTATAGTGGAACCAGGGTCACCGGTCCGCGGCGTTGCCACCGGCAGCAGAGGAGAAGACGATGTCCGACTTCATCAACAAGATCAGAGAAGAAGCCAAGGCAGTCTCCGCCGCGATCGACCAGGAGCTGACGGTTCTCGAGGGGGTCGACGGCTACGATCCGCTGCGCGAGGAGGACGACACCTCCGACGAGCGGAGCGACCCCGGACCCGACACCGACGAGACCCCCTCCGACGACACCGAAGGCGGCGGGACCCCCGTCGAGGAGTAGAACGCGTGGTCGCCCGCCGGCTGCCCGACATCGCGGCACTCGACATCGTCGTCACCGTCGCCCGTCTCGGCAGCATGGGTGCGGCCGCCCGAGATCTCGGCATCAGCCAGCAGGCCGTCAGCGCACGGGTGCGCAGTGTCGAACGCGAACTCGGCGTGGAGATCTTCATCCGCTCGGCCGGCGGCGTCGACGTCACCGCCAACGGGATGGCCGTGCTCGAATGGGCCAACGCCCTGGTGGAACGCGCAGCGCAGTTCATGGCCGGCGTCGACTCCCTCGTCGACGCGCGGCATGCCACCCTGGTCGTGGCGGCGTCCAAGACGGTCGCCGAATATCTGGTCCCGCGCTGGATCACCACACTCACCCACCACAGCGACGTGCGGATCTCGGTGCGCCCGATGAACTCCGCCGAGGTCATCGACACCGTCCACCACGGCGACGCAGACCTCGGATTCATCGAGAGTCCTGGCCCGACAGGGGATCTCGACGATGCGCTGGTGGCCCGCGACGAACTGGTGGTGGTCGTGGCGCCGCCGCATCCGTGGGCCCGGGAACGCACGGTCACGGTCGACGAACTGGCCGCGACACCACTCATCCAACGGGAGCCCGGCTCCGGAACACGCGTCACGTACGAAGCCGCACTGGCTGATTCGGGTGCGATCCCGACCGAGCCGCTCATCGAGCTGCGGTCGGTGACCGCGATCCGGTCGTCGGTCCTGACGTCGTCGGGGGTGGCGGTGTTGTCCCGTCTGTCCGTCGACGACGACATCGAAGCAGGCCGGCTGGTGCGGGTGGAGGTGACCGGCCTGCGGATGATCCGGCCGCTGCGCGCCGTGTGGTCGTCGAACATCCGGCTGCGCGGGCCGGCGCGGGATCTGCTCGACATCGCCCGTCAGACCGGCCGCGCCACAACCGATCTCAACGCTTGAGATCAGGATTCTCGGCGTACACCTCTTCGATCAGCGACATGTCGAAGATCTGCTCGGGCTTGATCGAGTAGCCGGCCTTTTCGAGTGCGATGATGTTCTCCTCGATGAGTGCGTCGGACATCGTGAGCAGCCCGTTGGCGTCGGTCTCCTCCGACACGACGAGCTCGTTCTGTGCGATGGCCTCCTCGGTTTGCTCGGCCTCCTCGAGTCCGAGGTCGGCACCGTACTTGGTGACCGCGAGTCGTGCCGACCCCGCCGGGTCGGCCACGGCGTCGTACCAGCCCTGGATGTCGGCCTTGAGGAAGGCCTTCACCTTGTCGCGTTCGTTGTCGATGGTCTCCTGGCGCACCACGAGGGTCTCGGCGACCAGCGGGAGGTTGAAGTCGGCGAACAAGAAGTTGGTGTTCTCGAATCCGTTCAACCGCAGCATGATCGGCTCGTTGGTCACGTAGCTGACCCAGCCGTCGACGTCGCCGGTGGTCAGCGGCGTCGGATCGTATTGCACGGTGATCTTCTGCACGTCGGACTCTGTCATGCCGTTGGCGGTGAGCAACGCCTTGAAGACGTTCTCGTTGGATGCCTGAACGCCGATCTTGCGCCCGGCCATCTCCTGCGGAGTGCGGATCGGCCGTTCCGCCGACGACACGATGCAGAAGGGATTCTTCTGGAATGTCGCCGCCACGGTCATCAGCGCGGCTCCCTGCAGGATCACCGGCGCGGTGAGTTGCGGAGCGGTCATACCGATCCACACCTTGTTCGACGTCAATCCGGTCTCCACGCCGGTGCCGGCGCCACCACCGGTCAGCAGTTCCGGTGTCCCGAGGCCTTCCGCCTCGTAGTATCCGTTCTCGATCGCCCAGTATTCGCCCGCGAATTCGATGTTCTTCTGCCAGGACAGCTGAACCTTCGGATTCATCGACGATGCACCCGAACCCCCGGAATCACCGCTGCCGCTGCTGCACGCCGCGAGCGCCCCGGTGGCGCCGAGCGCTCCGATCGCGCCCCCGGCCGTCAGTGAGTACCGCAGGAAGGACCGCCGGTCGAATGTGGCGCGGCGCATCGAGTTGCTCATGTGTTCCCTTTCTTCTCCCCCCGGAATCCGATCCGGAAGATCAGTTCTGCTGCATGCCCATTCGGGTGAGCACGATGGTCTCGGCGACACCGACGAACGCGTAGACCACGATCGAAGCGACGGTGATCACCAGCACCGACGCCCACAGCTCGTCGTAGGCGGCGGCCGGAAGTGCCTGCTGCAGTGTCGCTCCCAGCCCTTCGTTGGTGCCGAGCCATTCCGCGACCGTGGCACCGACGATGGCGCCCGGGACGGACACCTTCGCCGCGCTGAACAGCGACGGCACCGCAGCCGGAATCGCCGCCATACGCAGCGCAGTCATCTTCGACCCGCCGTACACGGTGATGACGTCGTTGATCTGCCGTGGCGCGTTGGCCAGTCCGGTCATGATCATCACCAGGGCGGGGAAGAACACGACGATGCCACCCATCACCGCCACCACCGCCACACCGCGTCCGACGATGAGCGTGATGAGCGGTGTCATCGCCACCAGGGGCACCGACCGCAGCAGCATCGCGATCGGCATGAACGTCTGCGCGGCGGGACGTGACAGCACGAACAGCGCGGCGGTCGCGACGGCCGCGGTCATGCCGACGACGAAGCCGATCGCCGCGTCGGTCAACGTGATCCAGAGATTGTCGAGGATCTCCGCGCGTGATGCGGCGGCGTCCGGGTCGGTGAAGAGGTACCCGAAGACGTCGACCGGGGTACGACCGATGATCGGTCCGATGTCGGGGAAGGCGAGCAGGAACAGCCACCAGATCACCAAGATGAGGACGAACGACAGGAGAAGTGACCCGAGGAAACGGCCGATGCTCCACAGTCCCGCCGCGGTCATCGCAGCACCGCCAGCCCCGACGACCACCGCGTCGCAAAACGCGCCAGCACACTGATCACCGCGTAGCCGATGCCGGCGATCGCACCGCTGATCAACGCGATCGCCCAGACCTCGGGGATGTCGCCGCGTTGCTGGGCGACGATCATCGCCGGCCCGGCGCCGGTGTCGGGCATCGCGAGGAACTCGCCCAGGACCGCTCCGAGCACTGCCGCAGGTGCCGCGATCTTCACTGCCGCAAGGGTGTTGGGCAACGCCGACACCGACCGCACCCGCCACAGCTGCGCGAACCGGCCCCCGCCGTACACCTTGACCAGATCGAGGCTGCCGCGGTGCGGCGACCGCAGCCCGCTCAGGGTGCCGATCATGGTGGTGAAGAACACCGAGATCGCGGCGAGAAACACGATCATCGTCTGCACCTCGGCGAACGCCACCTGGATGATCGGCGCCACCGCGATGATCGGAGTGCAATAGGAGATGATCGCCAGCTGGGTGGCGAGCCCTTCGATCGGCGGGATCAGCACGACGAGGACGGCCAGTGCGATGGCCAGGCCGTTGCCCCAGAGGAACCCGCGCAGCGCGAGTTCGACCGTGGACGAGAAGTTGTCGACGTAGAACGCGGTGCCGGTGTCGGCGATGGTCGAGATGACCGCTCCCGGAGTGGGAATGGTGCCGCTGAACCACTCCAGCGCACCCGCGAGCCACCACAGGCCGACCAGGGCGGCGATGCCGATGAGCCCGGCGTACCAGCGGTTGGCACCGCCGAGGTCAGCCACGTGTGGCCTCGGCGGGCTGTCGGGGGCCGTCGTCGGCGTTGGTGCCGAACAGCAGCCCGGACAAGTGGTCGTGAATGGCGTGGAACTCCGGGGTGCGCATCATGTCGGGCACCCGGGGGCGCGGCAGGTCGATGGTGACCATCTCCACGACCTTGCCGGGCCGCGGGCTCATCACCGCGACGACGTCCGAGAGGAACACCGCCTCCGCGATGCCGTGCGTCACCATCAGCGTCGTTGCCGGTTTCTCGGTCCAGATGCGCAGCAGTTCCACGTTGAGCCGTTGCCGCGTCATGTCGTCGAGGGCGCCGAAGGGTTCGTCGAGCAGCAATGCGGTCGGTTTCACCACCAACGCCCGTGCGATCGAGACACGTTGCCGCATACCGCCGGACAGCGTCGCCGGCTTCGACTTCTCGAACCCCGACAGGCCGACGAGGTCGATCAGATCGGCGACCAGGTCGTCGTCGGCCGGCATACCGCCGACCTGCAACGGCAGCTTGATGTTCGCCTCCACCGATCGCCACGGCAGCAGCGCCGAATCCTGGAACGCGATCCCGAGCTGATGGTCGCCTTGCAGCTCGGACGGGGACTGCCCGTTCATCAGCGCGGTCCCCGACGTCGGCTCGTCGAGCCCGGCGAGAATCCGCAGCACCGTCGACTTGCCGCAGCCCGACGGACCGAGCAGCGACAGGAACGCGCCTTCGGATGTCGCGATGGTGACGTCGTCCAGTGCGGTCACCGACGATCCACCGCGCAGCGATCGGGTGGCGAAGGTCTTGGTCAGACCCGAGATGTCGATGCCGGTCCCCGGTGGCCGCGACTCGGCTGCACTCATGAAGCGTGAGGTTAGGAGCCGGGTGTTGCTTGCTGATTACCGCTGAATTATCAGTGACCGCATCCGAAGGATTGTTCGACAGACGGTCGGACCCGCGACCCACGCGGACCAATCTGAACACACCGTGTGTCAGTCCGCCTAGAGTGGCAGCCAGAGCACGTGGTGTGTGACAGATACAACAGGAGGCAGCCGCCAATGGCATCGATCCGCGACCATCTACAGACACTCTCGGACACGTTCGGTGCCATGCGTGTCCTGCAACGGGCGGGTGCGCTGGACTTCAAGAAGCCGCGCGAGGTCGTGAAGGCGGTCAAGCGCAACGAGACGGTGGGTGCACCGGCAGCCATCGTGATGCACGGCGCCGACGAGTACCCCGACGCACCGGCTCTCACGGACGAGCGCGGAACCCTCACCTTCGCCGAACTCGACCGGCAGTCCAACGCATTGGCAAACGAATTGCTCGCGGCGGGTGTCGCCCCGGGCAGCGTCATCGGCGTGATGGCCCGCGATCACCGCGGACTCATCACCGCCCTCAACGGCGCCGGGCGGGCCGGGTTGCGATTGGCGATGATGAACACCGGATTCGGTCAGACCCAGTTCACGGAAGTGGCTGCGCGCGAGAAGATCGCGGCGATGCTCTACGACGAGGAGTTCTCCGAGATCGTCGAGGGACTGCCGAGCGACGTGCCCCGCTACCTGTCGTGGGTCGACGGAGCACGTCCGGTGCCCGAGGGTGTGAAGGTGCTCGACGACGTGGTGACCAGCGGTGACACCAGCACGCCACCGGAACCGGAGAGCTGGGCGGGGCTGGTCATCCTCACCAGCGGCACCACCGGACTGCCGAAGGGTGCGCAGCGCGGCAAGGTCTCGCCGTTCACCAGCGCCCTGCTGCTCGACCGCATCCCCATCCCGGAACACGGCACGATGGTGATCGTCTCGCCGGTGTTCCACTCCACCGGTTTCGCGTTGTGGGGTGTGGGCACCGCCTTGGGCAACAAATCGGTGCTGATGCGTCGTTTCGACGCGGAGAAGACCCTCGCGGCGATCGCCGACAACCGCGCCGACATGCTCGTCGCGGTCCCCACCATGCTGCACCGGATGGTCGCGCTCGGGCCCGACGTGATCAAGAAGTACGACCTGTCATCGCTGAAGATCATCGTGATCGCGGGATCGGCGTTGTCGCCGACACTCTCCGAGGCGGTCCAGGACGCATTCGGCGACGTCCTCTACAACCTGTACGGCTCCACCGAGGTGGCGGTGGCATCGGTGGCGACCCCGAGTGAGTTGCGACAGGCACCCGGCACGGTCGGCCGAGCACCAGTGAGCAGCCACCTCGCCCTGTACGACGACAAGGACCAGCGCATCACCGAGAACGGTGTGCGCGGACGACTCTTCGTCAAGAACGGCGCACCGTTCGAGGGCTACACCGACGGCCGTCAGAAGCAGGTGATCGACGGCTACATGTCCACCGGCGACATGGCCAGATTCGACGAGAACGGCCTGATGTTCATCGAGGGCCGCGACGACGACATGATCGTGTCCGGTGGCGAGAACGTGTACCCCCTCGAGGTGGAGAACCTGCTCGCCGAACACCCCGACGTCGCCGACGTCGCGGTGGTGGGCGTCGAGGACGACGAATTCGGAACGCGCCTACGCGCTTTCATCGTCCGCAGTGAGGGCGCCGACCCGCAGATCGACGACCTCAAGAAGCACGTGAAGACGAACCTCGCGCGCTACAAGGTGCCCCGCGACGTCGTCTTCGTCGATGACCTCCCCCGCAACCCCACCGGCAAGCTGGTACGCCGCCTGCTGCCGACGGGACCGCTCACGTGAGATCACCCGCTCCCTAAGGTCCCCCCGGTCCCTGAGGTCCCCTCGGTCCCTGAGGAGCGAGCTTGCGAGCGTCACGAAGTGCGCCCGTGATGCCCCTTCGTGACGCCCCTCCGCAAGCTCCGGGGCTCCTCAGGGAGCGAGTGTGGGATGGCTCCTCAGGAAGCAGTGGCGACGCGCCGGTCGTTCATCGCCAACCCGATGGTCGCGACCATGGCGTCGACGGCGAACTTGGGCTTCACGTTCACATCCAGCGCGGTGCGGCAGTCCAGCACCGCCTCGACACAACGCAACAGCTGTTCGGGCGCGGCGTAGGCGGCCATCGGCACGGCGATGTCGTCGGTCTTGTCCGGATGCATCGCGGTCACCTGCGCACCGACCGCGAGGACCAGCGCATCCCGGAACAGCGCGGCCAGATCGACGAGCGCGCGGTCGAGCATGTCCCGCGAGACGCGGGTGGCCCGGGATTTCTGCCGCTTCTCCAGTTCCTTCAACGCGCCGGCCGTGCCGCGTGGCGCGCGTGCGGTGCCCTTACCGGTGCCGCCCGCGCCGAGGGCGGTCTTCATCTCCTCGGTCTCGGCTTCGTCGAGCTCGGCGCTGATCGCCTTGGCCGCGTCCTCGGCCGACCGCACCAGCGCCTCGGCCGCCGCATAGGCGGTGGAGTCGCGAGTCGCGGCCCGTGCCAAGCCGAGGGCTTTCTCGCGCTGGGCACGTGCCTCGTCGTCGGTGGCCAGTCGTTTGGCCCGACCCACATGGCCACCGCACACCCCCGCCGCCCAGGCCGCGCGCTCCGGGTCGATGCCGTCACGCTCGATGAGCACACGTTCGATGTCGGCGACCGCGGGCGTGGCGAGCGCGATGTGCCGGCAACGGGAGCGGAGTGTCACCGAGATGTCCTCGGGATCGACCGATGGCGCGCACAGCAGGAACACGGTGCGCGACGGCGGCTCCTCGACCGCTTTCAGCAATGCGTTGGCGGCCTGCTCGGTGAGCCGGTCGGCATCTTCGACGATGACGATCTGCCACCGCCCGGTGCCCGGCCTGCGCGCCGCCGCCTGCACCACGTCGCGGGCCTCCAGCACCGAGAGACTCAGCCCCTGCGGCACGACGTGACGCACGTCGGCGTGTGTCTGCGCCATCACGGTCACGCAGGCGCGGCACTCCCCGCAGCCGATCTCGTCGTCGGACTGACATTGCAGTCCGGCGGCGAAGCATGTGGCAGCCACCGAACGTCCACTGCCGGGCGGTCCGGTGAACAACCAGGCATGCGTCATCGAGGCACGCTGGGCGCCCTCGAACTGGTCGCTGCCGGTTCCGTCGTCCCTGGCGAACAGGGAGGTCGCGCCCGACGCACCCTCGTCGAGGCGTGCCGCGACACCGCGGGCAGCACGCGCCGCCGCACGCAGTTCGTCGGCGACCGCCGCCTGCCCGGTCAAACGATCGAAGACATTTGTCACACCGCCAGCGTAATGCGCAGTTCAGACACCGCCGGCGGACCGGCGCGTGTGTAACAACTGCAAGCAGCCAGCTACCGTTGTTACGTGATTGAACGTCGGTCCCGGTGGTCAAAGGCCCTGCATCTGGGCCGATGGCTGGTGCACACACCGTGGCCGATCCTTGCCCTCGACATGCTCCGCGCGAACGTCGTCGGGGCCCTGTTCACTTTCGCGTTCCTCCGGTTCGGGATGCCGCTCGAGGATTCCATCAGCCTCGACGAGATCACGGCACTGAACCAGGCGATCTTCGCGATCTATCTGGTCGGCGCGATGCTGGTCGGCGGCTTTCTCAGTATCCAGTTGTCCCTGCCGGTACTCGTCTGGCACCGACGACGCACGCGGCTCGACAACGAGAACGCCCGCCGCCGCGCGTTGAAGCTCCCGCTGGTGTTGTCGGTGGTGAACCTCGGGCTGTGGACCGTGGGCGGCGTGCTGTTCACGATGGTGAACTTCTCCGTCTCGCACAAGAATGCGTTCATCGTGGCCATGGCCAGCGCGGTCGGCGCGCTGGTGACCTGTGTGCTCTCGTATCTGCAGGCCGAGAAGGTGCTGCGGCCCATCACCGTCGCGGCGATGGCCAACGAACCCGATGCGGCAGTGGCCCCGAGTGTCACCGCCCGCATCGCGGTGTTCTGGGTGGTCAGCGTGGTCGCTCCGCTGGCGGTCATCATCGGGCTCATCATCTTGCAGCGGCTCGGCTGGATCGAGACGGACCCGGAGGGGTTGCAGCGCCCGATCCTGTGGATGTCGGGCGCGGCGCTGGCATTCAGCGTCATCGCCATCGTGCGCGTGGTCGCTGCGATCAACGACCCGATCAAGCAGTTGCGGAAAGCGCAGAGCGAGGTCAGTGCCGGCAACCTCAACGTGGCCGTCAAGATCTACGACGGCAGCGACCTCGGCCTGCTGCAGGCCGGCTTCAACGACATGGTGGCCGACCTGCGAGAACGACAGGACCTGCGCAATCTGTTCGGCCGGTACGTCGGCGAGGACGTCGCGCGGCGGGCCATCGAGACCGGCACCGAACTCGGCGGTGAGGAACGCTACGTCGGGGTGCTGTTCGTCGACATCGTCGGCTCCACGCGGCTGGCGGTGAACCGGCCGCCGCGTGAGGTGGTGGAACTGCTCAACGAGTTCTTCCGGGTGGTGGTGGCCGTGGTCGGACGCCATGGCGGGTTCGTCAACAAGTTCCAGGGTGACGCGGCGCTGGCGATCTTCGGCGCCCCCCTGGACCTCGACGACTTCGCCGGCCGGGCGCTCGCATCGGCCCGGGAGCTACGCACGGAGCTGTATCAGACCCTCGGTGACACCGACATCGGGATCGGGGTGTCGGCGGGCAAGGCGATCGCCGGCCACATCGGCTCGGAACAGCGACTCGAGTACACCGTCATCGGCGATCCCGTGAACGAGGCCGCGCGGCTCACCGAGCTCGCCAAGGACGAACCGACCCGCGTCCTGGGTTCGGCGCGTGCGGTGTTCCTCGCCTCCCAGACCGAGGCGGAGAACTGGGAGATCGGCGAGGGCGTCGAGCTGCGCGGTCGGGGAATCGAGACCCTCCTCGCGCGGCCACTTCTCGAGCCGATGGGTGTCTGACGAGGCCCGATCACACAATCTGGGTGATGCCCGGTTTCGTCGGCGACCGATACGTTCGGAACGTCACCGGTAACGACGACGGGATCGAGGAAGCATGAGCGACAGGAATTCGGTCATCGGAAACCCCCTTCCGCCCACCCGGACTCTGCCGTTCCCGCCCAAACAGTCGGGCAGCATCGCCGGGCGGACGATGCAGGAGTCCACCTACTCGCCGAAACCCCCGGAGCCCCACCTCCCCGACAACGCACCGAATGTCCTGGTGATCCTGATCGACGACGCCGGTCCGGCGCTGCCGTCGACGTTCGGCGGCAAGATCCGAACCGACACCCTGGATCGCGTGCGGGAGAACGGCATCGGGTTCAACCGCTTCCACACCACGGCGATGTGTTCGCCCACCCGGGCATCCCTGCTCACCGGCCGCAACCACCATCGCGTCGGCAACGGTCAGATCGCCGAGCTGGCCAACGACTGGGACGGATACTCGGGCCGCATCCCGAAGAGCAGTGCGACGATGCCCGAGGTGCTCCGCAACTACGGGTACGCGACGGCCGCCTGGGGCAAATGGCACAACACGCCCGCCGAGGAGACGACGAAGGCCGGCCCCTACGACAACTGGCCCACCGGCGTCGGCTTCGAGTACTTCTACGGCTTCCTCGCCGGCGAGGCCTCCCAGTACGAGCCGAACCTGGTCCGCAACACCACCTCGGTGCTGCCGCCCAAGACGCCCGAAGAGGGCTATCACCTCAGCGAGGACATCGCCGACGACGCGATCGGCTGGCTGCGCGATCACAAGGCGTTGTCACCGGACAAGCCGTTCTTCATGTATTGGGCGACGGGATGTCTGCACGGCCCGCATCACATCATGAAGGAGTGGGCCGACAAGTACGCCGGTAGGTTCGACGACGGGTGGGACGTCTATCGCGAGGAGTCGCTCGACGGCGCGAAGGCCGCCGGCTGGGTTCCGCAGGACACCGAACTGACGCCCCGCCCGGAGAGCCTGGCCGGATGGGACGAGATCCCCGAGCATCAGAAGCCCTTCCAGCGCAGGCTGATGGAGGTGGCCGCCGGCTTCGGCGAACACGCCGACGTCCAGGCAGGTCGACTGCTCGACGAGTTGGAACGGCTCGGCTACAGCGACGACACCGTCGTCGTCTACATCTGGGGCGACAACGGGTCGTCGGGGGAAGGCCAGAACGGGACCATCAGCGAGCTGCTGGCGCAGAACCAGATCCCCAGCACCGTCGACCAGCACATCGCCGCGCTCGACGAACTCGGCGGGCTGGATGTGCTCGGCTCCCCGGCGACGGACAACCAGTATCACGCGGCGTGGGCGTGGGCCGGTTCGTCCCCGTATCAGGGTATGAAGCTGCTCGCGTCCCACCTCGGGGGTACGCGCAATCCGATGGTCATCCAGTGGCCGGGCCGGATCGAGGCGGATCCCGATCCGCGCACGCACTTCACCCACGTCGTCGATCTCGCTCCGACGATCTACGAGATCCTCGGCATCTCGCACCCCGACACGGTCAACGGCATCCCCCAGGATCCGATCGACGGGACGAGTTTCGCGTATGCGATCGACGACAAAACGGCTGTGGAACCGCGTCGCACCCAGTACTTCGAGGTGATGGGGAGTCGTTCCATCTATGCCGACGGGTGGATGGCGTCGGCCCTCGGGCCACGGCTGCCCTGGGTGCCGGGGTCACCTCCCGGGATCACCACCTGGACGCCGGATCAGGACCGGTGGGAGCTCTACCATCTCGACGAGGACTGGAGCCAGGCCCATGATGTCGCCGAGCAGAACCCGGAGAAGCTCGCCGAGCTCAAGGAACTGTTCGCGATCGAGGCGGCGCGCAACGACGCCCTGCCGATCGGCGGCGGCCTGTGGGTGCTGACTCACCCCGATCAACGAATCACCCCACCGTATTCGGAATGGGAGATGAGTGGCGACACGGTGCGGGTACCGGAGTTCTGCGCACCCTCGCTCGGCAATCGTCCGAACACGGTCCGCATCGACCTCACCGTCGGGGATCGCGCGAACGGTGTGCTCTACAAGCTCGGCGGCGCCGGCGGCGGGCTCACGTGTTTCGTGCTCGACGGTGTGCTGACCTACGAATACAACCTGTTCCTCATCCAGCGGACCAGGATCGTCGCGGACACACCGCTCGAGGCCGGTGAGCACACCGTCGAGATCGCGACCGCCTATGTCGAGCCCAAGCCGGGTGGGCCACTCGCAGTGACCATCCGGGTCGACGGCACCGAGGTGGCGTCGGGGACCGTACCGGTCAGTGCCCCACTGCTGTTCAGCGCCAACGACTGCCTGGACATCGGCCGGGCCTACGGTGGTGCGGTGTCGCGTGCCTACGTCGACAAGATGCCGTTCGCGTTCGACGGCGCGATCGATCGGGTGCACATCGAGTACGTGGTTCCTGCGGGGTCATGAGGATGTTGCAGCACAGGGGGTTTCGATACGCCCTCCGCTAGCGCTCCGGGCTACTCAACCAGCGGGAAGGGGCGCCCCCCCACCCCACCCGTTGATCGAGTAGCCACGTGCGAGCGGCAGCGAGCCCGAGGCGTATCGAGATCCTTGGATCGAGTAGCCACGTGCGAGCGACAGCGAGCCCGAGGCGTATCGAGATCCTTGGATCGAGTAGCCACGTGCGAGCGACAGCGAGCCCGAGGCGTATCGAGATCACTCCGACTTCTTCGCCGTACTCTTCTTTGCCGCAGTCTTTTTCGCGGCGGTCTTTTTCGCGGCGGTCTTCTTGGCGGCGGTCTTCTTGGCAGCCTTCTTGGCCGGCGCCTTCTTGGCGGCCTTCTTCGCCGACTTCTTGGCCGGGCCACGAGCACGACGATCCGCCAGCAACTCCATCGCCCGCTCCGGGGTGATGGAGGCGACCTCGTCGCCCTTGCGAAGACTCGCGTTGGTCTCGCCGTCGGTGACGTACGGCCCGAAACGACCGTCCTTGATGACCATCGGCTTGTCCGACACCTGATCGTTCTTGCCGAGCTCACGCAGCGGCGGCGCGGCCGCCTGCCGGCCCCGTCGCTTGGGTTCGGAATAGATCTTCAGTGCCTCCTCGAGGGTGATGCCGAAGATCTGATCCTCACTGGTCAGCGAGCGAGAGTCGGTGCCCTTCTTCAGGTATGGGCCGTAGCGACCGTTCTGCGCGGTGATCTCCTCACCCGACTCCGGGTCCACACCGACCACGCGCGGCAGCGACAGCAGCTTGAGTGCGTCGTCGAGGGTGACCGTCGAGATGTCCATCGACTTGAACAGCGACCCGGTGCGTGGCTTCGGGCCGGCCTTCTTGGCCGTTTTCTTCGCGGTTTTTTTGGCTGCGGTCTTCTTGGCCGCGGTTTTCGTTGCGGTGCCGCCGCTTCCGGTGTCGTCGAGCGGCACGACGTCGCCGTCGCCGCCACTGCCGGAACCACCACCGTCGCGTGGCGTGGGTCCCGCCGGCACCGTCGCCGGAGCCTTGCCGTCGTCATCATCGTCGTCGGACGGCAGGATCTCGGTGACGTACGGACCGAAACGCCCTTCCTTGGCGACGATCTCGTTGCCGCTGACCGGATCGAACCCGAGCGAACGACCTTCCTGCGGAGTGGCGAACAACTTCTCCGCGACCGCCAGGGTCAGTTCGTCGGGGGTGATGTCGGCCGGCAGATTGGCGCGCTTGAGATCCGGTTCGGCGTCCGGCCCCGCGACGTTGCGTTCGAGGTACGGCCCGTAGCGCCCGACACGCACGAAGACCGGGCGGCCTTCCTCGTCGTCGAACAGCCGGATCGAATTGACCTCGCGCGCATCGATTTCCTCGAGGTTCACGCCGACCAGCTTCTTGAGGCCACCGAACTTCGCGATCTCCGACTTGACGCTCTCGGCGTCGGCCGCGGTGTCCCCGAAGTAGAAGTCGCTGAGCCACCGGGTGCGATTGGCCTGCCCGGTGGCGATCTGATCCAGGTCGTCTTCCAGGGTGGCGGTGAAGTCATAGTCGACGAGACTCTGGAAGTAGGCCTCCAGCAACCCGACGACGGCGAACGCGATCCACGACGGGACCAGCGCGTTGCCCTTCTTCACCACGTACCCGCGGTCCTGGATGGTGCCGATGATCGACGCGTAGGTCGACGGTCGGCCGATACCGAGTTCTTCGAGCACCTTGACCAGCGACGCCTCAGTGAACCGCGCCGGCGGGTTCGTAGAGTGACCGTCGGCGTCGAGTTCGGTCGCCGTGAGCTGCTGGCCCTCGGTCAGGTTGGGCAAGCGGTTCTCGGCATCGTCGGCCTGGCCGCCGGCCAGTTCGTCGACGGTCTCCACGTAGGCCGACAGGAAGCCGGGGAACGTGATGGTGCGACCCGACGCGGCGAACGTGCAGCGTTCGCCGGACGTTGCGGTGCCGGTGATCCGCAGGCTCATGGTGGTGCCCTTGGCGTCGGCCATCTGCGATGCCACGGTGCGCTGCCAGATCAGTTCGTACAGCCGGAACTCGTCGGCCTCCAGCTGGCCGCCGACCTGACCCGGGGTCCGGAAGGTCTCGCCCGCGGGACGGATCGCCTCGTGCGCCTCCTGGGCGTTCTTGACCTTGCGGTTGTACTGACGCGGCGTCGGATGGACGAACGACTCGCCGTACAGCTCACGCGCCTGGCTGCGCGCGGCGTTGATGGCCGACTCGGACAGCGACGTCGAGTCGGTACGCATGTAGGTGATGTAGCCGTTCTCGTAGAGCCGCTGCGCGATGCGCATGGTGCGGTCCGACGAGAAGCGCAGCTTGCGGCCGGCCTCCTGCTGCAGCGTCGACGTCATGAACGGGGCGTACGGGCGTCGGGTGTACGGCTTCTCCTCCACCGACGTGACGGTCATGTCGGCGCCGTCGAGGGCGGTGGCCAGGCTCGTGGCGCGCTCACCGTCGAGGACCAGCACCCCGTCGGTCTTCTTCAGCGCGCCCCGGGCGTCGAAGTCGCGGCCCGTGGCGACCTTGGCGTCGTCCACGGACACCAGTCGGGACGAGAAGGTCCGGGGGGTCGAGTCGCTGTCGGCGCCCGCATCCATGGTGGCGGCGATGTCCCAGTACTCGGCGGAGACGAACGCCATCCGCTCGCGTTCGCGGTCGACGATGATGCGGGTGGCGACCGACTGCACACGGCCCGCCGACAGCTTCGGCATGACCTTCTTCCACAGCACCGGCGACACCTCGTAGCCGTACAGGCGGTCGAGGATGCGGCGGGTCTCCTGCGCGTCCACCAGGTCGATGTCGAGGTCGCGGGGGTTCTCGGCGGCGGCCTGGATGGCCGACTCGGTGATCTCGTGGAACACCATCCGCTTGACCGGGATCTTCGGCTTCAGGGTCTCCAGCAGGTGCCAGGCGATCGCCTCCCCCTCGCGGTCACCGTCGGTGGCGAGGTAGAGCTCGTCGACATCCTTCATCAGCGACCGGAGCTCGGTGACCGTCGACTTCTTGTCCGCCGACACCACGTAGAGCGGCTCGAAGTTGTCGTCGACGTTCACGCCCAGACGGGCCCACGGCTGACCTTTGTACTTCGCGGGCACGTCGGCCGCGCCGCGCGGCAGGTCACGGATGTGGCCACGGGAGGACTCCACGACGTAGTTCGCCCCGAGGTACCCCGCGATCTTGCGGGCCTTGGTCGGCGACTCGACGATGACGAGTCGTCGGGTCGAGCTCCCCGTGGTGGGAGTTGCGGTGCTGGTATCGGCCACCGGGCGTCCTTACTGTGCTTCGCTCTTGCGTCGGAGGAGGGAACGGCCTCGTCGAACGTACGGCGCTCGATGAGGTTTGTACCTTATATATAGCGTCGTCTGCACACTCAGATTCCCTTCGCAAAGGGCCAGTGTGACAAATTGATCAGAAGAAGTCAGAAAATCCCAGGTCAGCGGGGTGCGTCGGAACCGTATGTCCGACGCCTGGTGCGTTGGTCGAGTGCCTCGATGTTCCGGTACAGACTGGTGGTCCAGTACATGTCCAGCGGGAGAATGACCGCAATCACGACGATCAATCCGATCATCAGGTTGCGGTACCCCGTCTGATCCCAGACCAGTCCGGCGGCCAGCACACCGAGAGCGGCCACCGCCCCCATCACCTGCATCTGCGAGCGTTGCCGCTTCCGCAGGTTGTCCAGGGACCGTCCTCCCAGATAGGCGCGGCCGAGACGAACCGCCGCCTCGGCCACCGAGCGGTCGGCGGGAACGACGCCGTGCAGAAGTGCGGAGACGGCCTCGGAGCGGCCGGAGTCGTCCAGCGCGAAAAGGGTGCCGGTGAGTCGCCGATGTTGATCGCTGCCGCGATAGGCGAGGTAGGCGCCGAAGGGGATCCCGGCAATGATTCCGCCAGCGGCAGCGATCATCGGCCGATTGCCGTTCATCCAGGTCAGCAACCCGAAGATCACGCCGAAGATGGTGGCGTTGATGAGACCCTGCACCCATGGCGGAGCCAGCATCACGCGGAATCGCATGGTCGATGAGTATTCCGCACGCTGGGGATCGTGGTAGTTCGAGCGCCTGATATTCGACCGAACGGATGGCTCTCAGAACCCGACGACCGCCGGCCAATGCGCAGCCGCTTCGGGCGTGGCGGGCGGCTCCCCGATGTACTCCAGCAGATGGGTGAGCCGCCGCTTGCCCGCGATGCGCAGGGCGTGGGCGCGCCCGTGCGTGCCGACCAGCGTCGGCGCCACACCCACCCGCATCAACGCTGTCGCCAGTGCCGGATGAGTGTCAGGGGCGTGCGGGTCGAGGCCCAGCAGGAACCGGTCGCCGTCACGCTCACCGGCCGCGATCGTCCACAGGCGGAGCGCCCGGGGTGACGGCACCCACCCGGTGGGCATGGACTTCACGGCTCCGGACGACCAGCGTCGGTGCAGGTCGTCGAGCTCGTGGCTGTGCGTGGTCCGCGCGATCGGGTTGCCCTCGTCGGTGTACACGACCTCGGCGGCGGCTCCGGTGGCCGTGATCTCGTCCACGAGGGCCTCGGCGCGCCAGACCTGGGTCACGACCACTGAGACCCGCGTACCGGAATCTGAGCGGGATGCCTGGCCGTGGGCGGCCAACAGCCCGGAGAGATCGTCGTACGCGGGTTGGTCGATCTGTGCCGAGAAAAACGACAACTGGCCCACACACCGAGGTTACTGTGTACCTCCCCGCGCGCGGCGGTACACAGAACCCTCGACTGATTCCGGCCAAAAGTACTCAGCCAAAAAGTTGCTCCCGGTCACCGCTGTGGTGACCGGGAGCAACTGCGCTCAAGCGTGCTTCGCAGCTTGCAGGAGCCGACTCCTAGACGGCGCGAACGCCAGTGGCCTGCGGGCCCTTGGTTCCCTGGCCGACCTCGAACTCGACGCGCTGGTTCTCCTCGAGGGTGCGGAAGCCCGACCCCTGGATCTCGGAGTAGTGGACGAACACGTCGTCGGACCCCTCATCAGGCGCGATGAAGCCGAAGCCCTTTTCCGCGTTGAACCACTTCACAGTTCCCTGTGCCATTACTGCAATCCTTTACTGACATTCCAACAGACGCGACACGACGGTCTCGTGTCGTGGTCGGTTCCGACCGCCATACCTCGTTCTCGGCGGTGAGTTTCCAACAGGAGCCCCCGCAAACCAGCCTCAGTACCACGGCCACAACACGATCTCGGGAGATCACCGGGGTTCCGGCGGCTCACGAAAGCTGCGACCGTCCAATAGTCAATCACGTTCGGGGCCCGCGCGATAGTCACCCCAACCAACGTGGTTGTTAAAGGCGTGATTTTCCCCGTCCCGACATCCGGCAGTAACATCGAGGCCTACGCCGCCGACCGGCGCGCAACGATTGACTTACCAAAAATGCAGAAAATCACCTTCGGGTCCGAGCTGCTCCGCCGCAGCATGGCAGGAACCGACCCGACCACATCCCCCCTCACCCACATGTCCGTGATCGACTCACGGACAGCGACTTTCGCGGATTGGCCGTCGTGGATGCCGCCGGAGCTGACGGCGGCGTTCGAGGATTCGGGAATCGACAAGCCCTGGGCACATCAAGTCGATGCCGCGCAACTGGCATTCGACGGACAACACGTCGCCCTCTGCACCGGAACCGCATCCGGGAAATCCCTGGCCTATCAAATACCCATTTTGACCACGCTGTTGAAGGATCCGAATTCGACGGCGTTGTATCTTTCGCCGACGAAGGCCCTGGGGGCCGACCAGATCCGTTCGGTCGCATCGGTACTCAGCGCATCGCCCGCGGGGCCGTCGGACGCGGCGGCAGGTGTTCAACGGCAGTTCACCCATCTGCAACCGTGCGCGTACGACGGCGACACCGATGTGGAGATCCGGCAGTGGGCTCGAGCACACTCCCGGTGGATCTTCACCAACCCGGACATGCTCCACATCGGCATCCTGTCCGGGCATGCGCGGTGGCGGCACTTCTTTCGTCATCTGCGCTACATCGTCGTCGACGAGGCCCACCACTACCGCGGGGTCTTCGGCTCACACACCGCGCTCGTGTTGCGCCGATTGCTGCGCATCGCACGCTCGGCCGGCGGGAATCCCGTGGTGATCGGGACGAGCGCGACGATGGCGGCGCCGGCCGAGGCCCTCACCCGCCTGATCGGCGAGCCCGCGGTCGCGGTCACCGAGGACTGTTCGCCCCGGGGTGAGCGGACGGTGGCCCTCTGGGAGCCTGACTTCCTGCCGGCGGTGACCGGGGAGAACGGGGCACCGATACGCCGGTCGGCGGGCGCCGAATCGGCGCGTCTGCTCGCCGATTTCGTCGTCGAGGGGGCACGCACCCTGTGCTTCCAGCGCAGTCGTCGCGGCGTGGAACTGACCGCCCGGCAGGCCCGGCAGTTGTTGGCGCAGACGGCACCCGAGCTCGTCGACCGGGTGGCCGCCTACCGTGCCGGGTACCTCGCCGACGACCGTCGCCGCCTGGAGAAGGCGATCTCCGACGGCGAGCTCGTCGGCGTCGCGACAACCAACGCGCTGGAACTCGGCGTCGACATCAGCGGACTCGACGCGGTCATCGTCGGCGGGTACCCCGGGACCGTCGCATCGTTCTGGCAGCAGGCTGGACGAGCAGGACGCCAACGGACATCCGGGGATTCGTTGGTGGTGCTCGTGGCCCGCGACGACCCGCTCGACACCTATCTCGTGCATCATCCCGAGGCGCTGCTCGGGCGCCCGGTCGAGGCGACGGTGACCGATCCGACCAACCCGTACATCCTCAAGCCGCATCTCCTGTGCGCCGCGGCGGAGTACCCGTTGCGCGAGAGCGAGATCGAGGCGTGGGATGCCGGCGAGGCGGTCGCGGAGCTGACGGCGGCGGGCATGCTCAAGAAGCGCAAGGCCGGCTGGTATGTGGCGGCAGGTATCGAACCGCACGCCGACATCGACATCCGCGGCGGCATCGGCGGTCAGGTCCTCATCGTCGACAGCACGACGTCGCAGTTGCTCGGCACCGTCGATTCCGGGCGTGCGATGTCGACGGTGCATCCCGGTGCGCTGCACATCCATCAAGGCGACTCCTACGTGGTCGACGAGCTCGACCTGACCGACGGTCTGGCCCTTGCCCATCCGGAGGAACCCGATTGGACGACGTCAGCTCGGGAACTCACCGACATCACGATCACCGACGTGGTGGCGCGCAGTGAGCACGGCGACCTGACCGTGTCCCTGGTGGACGTGGACGTGACCCATCAGGTCATCGGGTACCTGCGGACGATGCTCTCCGGGGAGGTGCTCGATGCGGTGGAACTCGACATGCCGCCGCAGACGCTGAGCACCCGCGCGGTGATGTACACGCTCACCCCGGAGTCGCTGGAGGATGCCGGGGTCACCATCGGCGACTTCCCCGGTGCCTTGCACGCCGCGGAGCACGCCATGATCGGACTGCTGCCGTTGGTCGCGTCGTGCGATCGCTGGGACATCGGTGGGCTCTCGACCAACCAGCACCCCGACACCGGACTCCCGACGGTGTTCGTCTACGACGGCTACATGGGTGGCGCCGGGTTCGCCGACCGGGGATTCGCCACATTCGGAACCTGGGTCGCCGCCACCCGCGACGCGGTGGCGAGCTGCCGGTGCGAGAGCGGCTGTCCGTCCTGCGTGCAGTCTCCGAAGTGCGGTAACGGTAACGATCCGCTCGACAAAGATGGGGCGATCCGGGTTCTCGGTTTACTCGGTCGGCGATACTCGGAAGATGACTGACGACCGCGCAGACGGCGACGCGGCCTTCGGGCACACGATCACCTCCGTGCGCCCGGCGTGGTTCCTGCTCGCACGTCCGACCCAGAACGCCGACGACCTGCCGGCCACCATCGGTGAGCAGGACGTGTTCTTCGACGACGCGACCGCGATGGACGCCCTCGACCTGCACTACGCGTGGTGCGCGGCGCAACGCGGCGGCTATCACGCCGAGGCCGTGCGTGGCGCGCAGTGGTATCTCCAGAGCGCGATGATCGGACCGCAGGTAACGCCGGGACTCGGCCAGGTGTACCTGGCGTCATCGGATCCGCTGGGTGGTCGTCGGGCGGTCGGTGGCGGCTTTCTCACCGAGGGCGAACTGATCCACTGGACCGCCTTCGTCCGGGCGGCGACCCGCTACATGCCGGCCGGGCCGACGTCGGCGCCCTTCGAGCTGGCCTACCTCGGCGACGACGGCGTCGACTTCGGACACATCTGGTTCTCGCCGCTGCAGTCCCGGCGCGTGTTCCCCCAGCGGATCGTGGTCGACCCCGACAACTGACAGTCGACAACTGACTGCTGCGGTAGGTCAGCCGTTCTGGCTGCGGTAGGCGCTCACCACGGGCTCGAGTTCGGCGGGGGTGGCGCCGTGCATGATCACCGTCATCCGTTCGCATGACTCGATGTCCACCTCAGCAGCATTCTGTAAGCTCATCCGGGTGTCGGGGTTCGAAGTAGACACTGACGGCGCGGAACTACTTGAAGCGGGGCGACTGCTTGCTACCGGGTCGACAGCATTGGTCGAGGCAATCAGGGTGCTCTGTTGCAGCACCCTGTTCTTGGAGCGGCCACGAGGGCGGTACGCGAATCTCAACGTCTACACTGTGCGCGGCGACGAGTGGGTTATCGCCTTCTCGACATTGAACAGATTGGTCAACGCGCTCGGGCCGTGTCAATGGATCGCTCTGACAGGCCGCGATCTTATGGACAACATGCCGCCGGGCGTCAACTTGGGAATTGACATCCAGGACGACCATTCGTTCTCGGTGCCATCGGCCTTGATCGCGGCGCAAACGTTCACTCGAAACGGAGAAGGCCTTTGAGCGTCGATACCTTCAGAGTACTTCTTGAGCAGGTCACGGCCGCATCGATCGGCATCAAGTCCACACTCGACGACATGAAGACCATCTCGATCGACAAGATCGACGGGCCTTCCGGTCAGTATGGACACGACGGCCTCGCATCCTCGTTCCAGTCCTTTTGCGACCGGTGGGACGGAGGAGTAAAGGACCTCATCTCAGACGCCGAGGGCTTGGCTGACGCACTCGATCTGGCGATTGCGAACTACGCCCGGCAGGACCAGGCCAGCGCCAGAGCCCTGGGCATACCGATCGTCGAGTAGAAGGTGTTCCGTGGCTGAACTCGGCGAAACAAGTGACCCGAAAGCGCTGATCCCTGGCGATGCGGATGCGATCGATGAGAATGCCGTTGCGATCGGTGGTCGGGGCAATTCAATGGCATTGGCGGGTTTGGCCTTGCGCGGCATTAACACTGGTGACTATTGGGACGGAGAAGGCGCCGAGGCTTTTCGAGAGGTCTTCAAGCAGGAACCGGTCAAGTGGCTTGAGGCTGCGGATGCATTCATCAACACGGGGCGAACGCTCGGCCAGTATGCCGGCGTCGTTCGATGGGCGCAGTCCGAAGCTCAGGGTGCGATCGACATGTACGACGAAGCGCAACGTGCGACGGCTCAGGCCGTCACCGACTACAACAATGCTGTCATCAGTGCGAACGCTTCGAACACTGCGAACGCCGCCGCTGGCAGTCCGGTACGGGTGACCGTGCCGCCGTTTGACGATCCCGGTATCGAGGGGCGAGCTGCCGCTCAGGCAAAGCTGACCCATGCTCGTCAGCAGTTGCGAGACGCGGGCGACACAGCGGCAGACAACGTCCGAAGTCAGCTGGAGAAAGCCCCGGAGGGGCCGGAGAAGCGTAGCGGAATCTGGGACTACATCAAAGAGTTCGGCGGCGGACTCGGCGACTGGGTGACCGGGTCGTGGGACGCGCTGAAGACGATTTTCACCACCAACCCCATCGATAGTGCGACGGGCATCTGGAACGCCATCTCGCAAGATCCGAAGCAGTTCGGCAAAGACCTCATCGATTGGGACACATGGGCGGAGAACCCGGCGCGCGCTGCTGGGCGTGTGGTCCCGGACGCCATTCTGACTGTCGCGACAGCTGGTGCGGGCAGCGTCGCACGACGCGGAGCTGTCGAGTCCGTCGAAGCCGGCGCAGACGTCGCGGATTCCGCTTCACACGCCGTGCCTAATGGGCCCACGCTTCAGATGAAGTACAAGGACACGTGGACTGATGCACAACGAGCCGAGATGGACCGAAAGATCGACTCCTTCAACGAGAAGGTGAAGGAGTCGGGGTTCGAAAGACAGCCAGGCCCATTTGTGCGGGATCCGAAGGTACGCGAGGAATTCTTGGAGTCGCAGGGGTTGACGCGTCCACCCACTGGACTGCAGGTAGACCATGTGCGTGACCTCCAGGCGGGTGGTGTGGACGAAGTATCCAACTTGCAGTTGCTCGACGGTAGCGTCAACACCAGCTTCGGATCGCAACTGCGCAACCTGATGAGCCAGCAACCGCCAGGTACGGTGTTTGGCGCAGTGGAGATGCTGCGAGAGTAGTGCCGTTTGTGTCGCTGCCGCCGGTTAGACTCGCGGCGTCGGAAGGGTCAGCAATTATGGAATGGACATTCGAACGCCTGTCACGAAGCCTCTGGCAGCCGAGCTTAGTCGGCTCGTACTTTGCGGATCGCGGTCTGTGTGGGGTTTCGGGGAATAGCGGCCTGCTGCGGTTTCATGACAGTGATTCCGGGCTGATTGCTCAGCGCTTTGTCGATGGCGCTTTCGGAGGCCGTGGCGTCCGAGCCGATGTTTTTGCATTCGACTGGCGGGCAAGACAGTTCGCGATCAGTACTTGCTTCGACGCTGACGGCAATTACACAGGCGGGGGGCAGCCGGGCATGATCGTCGCGCTCGATCCGTTCGATATGGTGACGGAACCATGGGGCCTGACGATTGACAAGTTCGAGTCCGCGCTGACCCTCAGCGCCGTACAAGATCAACTGAATCCCGAGTTGTTCCAGAGTTGGCGAGACAGTCATCAGGTCGAACCGTTGACGTTGACGACCTGCGCAGGGGTCGGTATGCCGGGGTTCTACGGGGGAATACTCGAGGTCGAAAACCTGGAGCTGAACAACATCGAGGTCTACTTGTCCTTCATTGAGCAGCTGTGGACGCGAGCAGTCGAGCAGCAGCCTGGTGAACCCGCGCCGAAGTTGAATCTCTGAGCCATGCCGACAAAGCCCACGACGAAGCAGTGGAAAGACCTCAACGCGGAACTCATCCCGCAGGTCGCGGAGTGGCTCGATCGTCATGACTCTGCCCTCACTGATAAAGGGAGGAAATTCGCCCTGCGGGCTACGCAGAAGGCGAACCTCGCGGGAGGAGCAGGAACACGAACACTCTTCGAGCCGGTGCTGCTGGTGGCGACCGCTACCGAGCCGACTGACGTCGACGACCTGTTCGCAGTGTGCGACCGGATTCCCTTCACCGGGGACTACTTTCAGTGGGACTATGTGCGCGCCACGTACGCAGCTGCGTACCGCATCTTCACACGCCGCGGCGATCCCGAGCGTGCGCAGCATCCGTTGCAGATGCTCTCTTTCCCCGAGAACGGCGAGCAACTCGCCGACCCCTTCGCATCCGGCCTTCAGGCAATCGTCAACAGGGCGAACGGTAGCGTTCTTGGACGTAGTGCCGACTATCCGCGGCCGGCAACGACGACTCCAGCTCTGCAGCACCTTCTCGGCGCAGTTCGTGAGTGGAACATCATGTGGAGCTACGGCATTTCGCCCGACTGGACGCGGGACAAGATAGACACGGAGCTTGTCCAAGCCCTCGCCGCCGCGTCTAGCTTTGTGCACACAGCCTGACCCGTTTGGTGTTGCGTGGCAGATATGTCCTTACGCGCGAAGTCACCGTTTGCCTAGAGCTTGATGCCGTCAGTAGCGTGCTCCGACAGCCATTCACGACGATTCACGGCATCGTCAGACGTCTGCGCTCTGAGAGTTTCCGATGTCGGCCCCCCGAGCAGGCATGTTCTCTTGGGGCCAACCACGACAAGGAAGATCAGTCAGGTCGAGACGTAGGCCTTACACGCTGTCAGCCGCCTTGCCGGAGGTAGGCGCTCACCACGGGCTCAAGTTCCGCGGGGGTGGCGCCGTGCATGATCACCGCGTCGGCGCCGTGGTCGAACTCGCCGCGGATGCGCTCGGCACACCTGTCGGGTGAGCCGGTCGCGGCGGGTTCCAGCCATTCGTCGGGGATCAGACCGGCGATGTGTTCGATCTGTTCCGCCGTGGCCTTGTGGTCGATGCCGCCGGGCACCGACGTGACCACCGGGTCGTCCCGGAACCGCTTGAGCACGGCCGGATCCCAGTCGTTGGTGCGGACCAACAAGTCGCCGTATCCCTGCAGATACGTGGCCAGCCGACCCACGGTCTTCTTCAACCGCAGTTCCTCCGGCAGATGATCACCGACCGTCGCGAAGCACGACCAGACCCGCACCTCGTCGGGGTCGCGGCCCGCCTCCTCGGCCGCCCGCTTGACGGTCGCCACGCTGCGCCGGACGGTCTCGGGTGTGAAGAACGTGTGCAGGATGACGTCATCGAACCGCCGACCTCCGAGTGCGAGTGTCTGCGGGCCGAACGCCACCAGCGCCAACCGGATGTCCTCGTCGAAATCCGAGTCCAGGTACAGCAGGTCGTACGTGCCGATCGGACCGTCATGACCGAAGATCATCTCCCCTCGCCACAGCCGGCGCATGACCTGCGCGAAGTCCTCCATCTGTGCGGTGGTGACGGCGGGCACGCCGAAGGCCTGGTACATCGCCGCGATGCCGCGGCCGAGCCCGAGCGTGAACCGGCCGCGGGAGAGTCGGTGCATGGTGGTCGCCCACGATGCGGTGATCAGGGGGTGACGGGTGTTGTGGTTGGTTGCCGCCGTCGCGATCTGCATCCGCTCGCTCACCGCGCACGCGGCACCGGTGAGCGACGCCGCCTCCTTGACGTTCCATCGTTCGGAGATGAACGCGGTCCCCAGGCCGAGCGCCTCCCCCTGCCGGGTCTCCTCCACGAGGGACGCCGGCCCGTCGCCGCCCGCACCCGCCAACAGGTAGTACCCGAGTTCGTCCAGCGATCGAGCCTCTGCCACGCCACACCCCTGTTCTGCACTCCGGACGATTCCGCGTCGAGCGGTTGCGAAATCTCTGCTGATCACGAACGGTAGATGTCGAGCGGACGGCGGACAAGAGCGCGACGGACGGGCTTTGCTGGGCGGGCCGCGTTCACTGCACCGGACCCGCCCGCGCCGAGGCCCGGGCATCGCGTATCCCGAACGGACCGAGGTGCACCGGCACCGCGACAGCGACCACCACGTCGATTCCGTCGACGCGGCAGTGCTCGAGCCGCGCACCGACGCGTTGGGCGTCGGCGATCGCCCGCGCCGCGACACACGGATCGGACTCGGCCATCACATGCTGCCGGGCTGCGGCCAACGCGGCCAGGTCCGCCGCCGATTGCGCCCGATGGCGTGCCACCACGGCACCCCCGACGTACAGCACCGCCGCTGCGATCGCCGTGACCGCCGCGATGGCGAAGGCGCCGAGAACCGTTGCGAAACCCCGGTCGTCGCACCATCGTCGCATCAGGGCGGTTCCTCGGCCTCGATGTCGTCGTCGCCCGTGACAACCCGATCCGCCTCGCTGTCCCCCGTGGCCTCACTTTCCGGTTCTTTCGCCGCCACGGCACGTGCGGACAGTTCGATCGCGGGCAGCAGGGGAACGTCGTCCCGCACCTCCGCAACCACCTGTGAACCACTGTCTTGCAGACTGATCCGCGCGTCGTCGCCTGCGATCCGAGTGGCCACCTGCACCGCCGAGGCGTCGCCGATGGCCGCAAGCCTGGCCGCCTCCCGGGCCGCGTCGGTACAGCGAACCTGGACGGTGGTGCCCGCGACCGCACCCACTCCGATGACGACGGTGGTGACGATGGCCGCGATCGAGTAGGCGCCCTCGACGGTGACCATTCCGTGGTCGTCGACGCAGGATCGCTTGATATCGGCAATGATTCGTCGCATACTGCCCACGTGATCGATCTCAGCCCACCGACGTGTTGAGCGCTTTGCCGATGATCCCGGTGAGGCCGCTGACGATGTTGTCGCCGGTCACGACCGTGTAGAGGATCGCCCCGAACGCGGCGGCAGCTATTGTGCCGATGGCATATTCGGCGGTGCTCATCCCCTCGTCGTCGGTGATGAGCCTCAGAAGTTCTGCCGACGTCCGCTCGACCGGTCGGCGAAACATGGTGTACATCATGAGTTCTGACCTCCTCTGGACGCCCCCTGCGTCCTCTGGTTCTTTTGACGCATCAGCGGCCGGTTCGGATCCACCTCGGTGGAAATCGGCTGTCGCGGATGGGCGTCACCCACCGAGTACCGATCCGGCCAGACCCAGAACCACGGGCACGATGCCCAGGCACACGAATGCCGGGAGAAAGCACAATCCCAGCGGCGCACTGATCGCGACGCCGGCCCGTTCGGTGGCAGCGAGAGCGTCGTCGTGAGCTTGGCGACGGATGCCGTCCGCGAGCTCGGTGAGACCGCCGGCCAACGACGACCCGGCCCGCGCCGACCGGCGGGCCAACGTGGCCAAGGCGTCGAACCGCTCGACATCGATGTCCTCGCGTCGGGCGGACTCCTCGACTGCCCCTGTCGCCTCGAATCGTCGCCACGCATAGTCGGCGTCCGCGCCGAGGGCGAGAAGATCGGCTGTCACGGTGAGCGGCCGGGCGAGTCCGGGCGGTGCCGCCTCTGCCACGAGGGCGGCGGCCGGGCCCACCGGCAGGCCGGCGCGGAGACATACCGCGAAGAGGTCGATCGCCGATGCGACCGCGAACGGATCGTCAGGCGATCGACTGGATGCGGCGGGCTGCGACGGATCGGGTACCGCACTGACCCGGTGCAGCGTCCACGCCGGCCCCGGTAGCAGCCACAACGCCACCGCGATCAACGTCGCCGCAGACACGGTCCAGGTGTTCATCGGGTCGCCGCGCGGTCGGTGATGCGTTGCGACCAGGCCCATCCCGCTATCGACAGGACTGTTCCCAGATTCAGCAGGATACCGCCGACACCGCCGCCGAGCAGCACAGTCAGGGGGTCGGCGCCCATCATCTGACCGAGGATCACGCCGATGACGGGCAGGCCGGCGAGCACCGTGGCGGTGGCGCGCGGACCCGCGAGTCCCGCCCGCGTTCGCGCCGCGAACTGTTGGCGCGCCAACAGATCCGACCGTGCCGACTCCAGCAGCTCGATCATCGGGAGTCCGTGTCGGTCGGCCATCTGCCAGGACACCGCGATGCGGTGCCACGCGAGGTCGTGCCCGGCTCGTGCATCGACCACGACGTCACCGCCGAGTTCGGCGCGGCTCGCCATTGCCGCCAAACCGTCGGCCACGGCGTCGGAATGCCCGTCGCTGGAACGTATCTCCGCTGCAGCGGATGCGCACGCCCGCGGCGGAGTCGCGCCGACCGAGAGTTCGGCGATCATCACCGACAATGCTCGTAGCAGGTCGGCGACCTCACGGTCGTGCCGACGGGATCGCCTGGTACGACGCAGATGCCACATCACAGCCGCCGACATCATCGACGTCGACAATGCGGCCGCCACCCCGGCGGCGACCAGCGCCGCGACCGGCACGAAACCGGCGATCAGGGTTCGGACCGGCACTATCCGGCCACGCCGGTGTGGCCCCCCGAGACGGGCCAGGCGGTTCTCCGCACGCGTCGACGGCCACCACAGCACGCCGAGTGCGACGGCGAGAAGCACCGACGTCACCGCGATCGCCTCCGGATCAGGTCGGTCAGGCCGTCGGCCTCGTCGGTGAATCCGTTGCCGCGAAACCACACCGGCCGGATTCCGACGAGTCCGTCGACGCCGCGCGCGACCATGCCGATCTCGGCCAGTCCACGCGTGCCACCGGGGGTCCGATCGACGCCGAGCACCACCTGCACCGCCGCGGCGAGCTGACTGTGCAACGCGGACCGTTCCATGCCCCCGAGAGCGGCGAGCGCCTCCATGCGCGCGGGTACCTCGGCCGTCGAGTTCGCATGCAGGGTGCCCGCGCACCCGTCGTGCCCGGTGTTGAGCGCGGTCAGCAGGTCGATCACCTCGGCGCCGCGCACCTCACCGACGACGATCCGGTCCGGCCGCATCCGCAGGGCCTGCCGGACGAGTGCTCGTACCGGGACTTCCCCCGCGCCTTCGACGTTCGCCGTGCGCGCCACGAGCCGCACGACGTGCGGGTGCGGGGGATCCAGTTCGAGGGCGTCCTCGACGCAGAGGATTCGTTCGGTCTGGGCCATCTCCCCGATGAGCGAACCCAGCAGCGTGGTCTTTCCGGACCCGGTGCCCCCGACGATCAGGAATGCCAGACGCGCATGCAGAATCCCGCGCAGCACATCCACGACCTCGGTGGGGATGGCGCCGAGGGACACCAGTTCGCCGAAGTCGCGGGTCGCGGTGCGAAGAATCCGCAGGGAGATGCACGTGCCGTCGGTGGCCACCGGCGGAATCACCGCATGCAGGCGCACGGTGTGCCCACGACGTCCGACGCCGCTGAGCTGCCCATCGACCCAGGGCTGGGCGTCGTCCAGACGCTTGCCCGCGTTGAGCGCGAGCCGACCCGCAAGTCGTCGCACCGCCGCCTCACCGGTGAACCGGACATCGGTGCGCTGCAGTCCAGTTCCCCGGTCCACCCACACGTGGTCGGGCCCGACGACCAGGATGTCGGCGATGTCGGGTTCGGCCAGCAGATGCTCGAGCTTCCCCGCGCCGATCAGTTCGGTCTGTAGGAACCGCAGTGCGGCAAGAAGATCGGTGTCGCCGAGCATGCCACGGGACTCGACGCGGATCGCGTCGGCGATGACGGCGGGAGTGGGTTCGGCGGCGTCGGCGGCGAGCCGGTCACGGACACGTTCGAGGAGCGCGTCGTCGGCGGTCATGTGGCCGACCGTTGTGCGGGGTCGACGGCCTGATGTACGGCGCGCGCCGCTCGGGCGAGGGGGCTGCGCGGCGACAACTCCAGCGGTCCGGCATCGGTGCGCCCGGGAAGGCCGGGGTCGGGTCGATACGCAACGACCAGCGGCAGCCCGACCGCGTCCGCTATGTGCGCGGCACGGAGGCCACTGGGTGCGGGTCCGCGCACCGCGAGTCCCGCGGGGACGGCCGACGGCAGCACCCGCGTGACGACCGAGCGAACCGACGCGACCGCGGGCACCGTGGCCGTGGTGACCAGGACGACGAGATCCACGCTGTCGAGGACCGCCTCGGTCACCGATCCCGTTGCTCGGGGAAGGTCGATGACGACGGTGTCGCCGTCCGCGCGACCGGCATCGATTGTGGCGATCACGGCGTCGGCGGTGATCGGCTGGACATCGTCACGGCGCGGTGCCAACACCGACAGCCGATCATGCACCTTGGGCAGTGCGTCGTGGAGCGACTGCGCACGCATCGTCCCACCCGCGACGGTGAGATCCTGCCAGCGCAATCCCGACCGGTCCTCGATGCCGAGGGTGAGATCGATCCCGGCGCCGAGGTCGTCGACGTCGAGCAACAACACCCGTGACCGGTCCGCTGCGACGAGCGCGACGGCGGCGGCGAGGGTGGTCGCGCCCGCGCCGCCGTGCCCACCGACCAGCGCCACGGCGGTGGACGAGCCCACCTGGGGGACACGGAAATCGGTGAGAAACCCCACCAGATCCGATTCCTCTGCGGGCAGGGACACGACGTACTCCGCGCCCAGCGTCATCGCCGACCGCCACGTGTCCGGCGGGGGCTCGCCCGCGGTCACCATCACGATGCCCGAGCGCCGTGGCGGGGCGGTCTCACCGAGGACGGTCAGTGCGTCGCCGTCGACCGCAACCGCTGTGGCCCGCAACCATTCCCGACGACATTCGGTGGGCGAGGCGGGCACGATCCGGTAGCCGGCCGCGGCCGCGCACCGCGCCACGTCATCATGCAGCTCGGGCCCCACGAGCGAGAGGAGTTCATCGGTCACCGGGCCATCGTGTCCGTTGGTCCCGGCCTTTCTGGGCCCGCGGCCGAAACAGTCGACGATCTGTGCAGTACTGGCGCGGTTGGGGACAACCGAGCCGAGACGTTCAGCCGGTGAACGGCGGCACGTACTCGCACGGGACCCGCACCGGGTGGGCGGGGTCGAGCGCGTTGAGCACCATGAACGCGGCCCGCCGCGACCCGGCGATCGCCATGTGTTCGCTGTGGTCCTGTTCGCAACCGTCCTGCACTACGATGTTGCGGACGCTCTCACCGTCTCGCCCGTCGACCTGACCGGCCGTGTACGGCACCACGAACTCGTCGTAGCGGGTCGAGATGTTGGTGTAGTCGATGCCCGGAACATAGGGGCTTCCACCGCTCCAGATCATCCGGTTCATCGGCGATCCCGCGGCCATCTGGCCACATCCTGCGCAGATCGGCAGGTCCGCGCCACCCAGCAGTCGCTCGGTGAACTCGGTGAACGGGGCACCCTCGAACGATCCCCGCCACAGCGGTGCGAGCGAGACGTACTTGCTGACCTTCGGTGCGCCACCGAGTTGCTTGAGGTAGTAGGTGGGCATATAGGTCCCCTGCGAATGCCCGACGAGATCGACGGTGTCTGCGCCGGTGGCGTCGAGCACCCGGTCGACGAATCGCGACAGCTGTGCCGCGCTGGCCTCCATCCGGGTCATCCCGCCGATCGCCGAGATCGGCCAGGGCGCACCGGGCAGCGCGCCATAGGTGAGCGCGAAGACGCAGTAGCCACGATTGGCGAGCATGGCGACGTAGGCGCCCCAGTTGGTCTGCTGCGACCCGCCGGTGCCGTGGACCAGGACGACGGGACGCGGATGTCGCGGCGTCGGTCGGCAGCCGAAGTCGTTGGACCCGGGCAGGGAGCCGCCGGGGTCGGCCAGCTCGGCGGGAATACCGGCGAAGAAGTTGTATGTCTCGGGCAGGGGTGCGCGCGGGGCGGCGTCGGCGTTCGGGGCGGTTGACGCCGCCAGAACACACACGATGGTGGCCACGAGAGTGGCCGCCCATCCCACTCGCGTGCGGATACGTCGTGTGAATGACATGCCAGGCCTCCCCTTCGACGACTTCGTCGAACCTTCTTCGAAACCTAGCAACAGTGTGGGTCGATCGTCCCGGTTTCGGGCGCAACCCATTGCTGCGATCCAGGTGGGAAGCCAGAAAAGGCTGTAGACAGAGGACGACCCCGGCCAGGGGGGGAGGAGGCCGGGGTCATCGCGTTTCAGCCCCGGGGGGTCGGGCTGAAAGGCACCGGTATCAACCGGTTAAGGCCGACTATACACACGGGTTTTCGACGATTGCAACTACAATCATCGAGGCGCGGAGATCACATTTTCATATCGCTGCCTGGGCTTTCACGCTGCATTAACGTTGCATCGACACCTATCGGTCGCTCGGTGCGGAACGCTAGTCTGACGGTGTGACGGACACCTCGTCGACCGGCCGCCGCCGACCGGACTCGACCGCACCATCCGCCGCAGGACGCCGAGTCGCCGCATTCTTCGACCTCGACAAGACGGTCATCGCGAAGTCCAGCGCCCTGGCGTTCACCCGGCCCTTCTTCGCCGAAGGCCTCATCAACCGACGGTCGGTGCTCAAGTCCAGCTACGCACAGTTCCTCTTCCTCGTGACCGCGGCCGACCACGACCAGGTGGAGAACCTGCGTCGACACGTCACCGAGATGTGCCGCGGCTGGGATGTCGAGCAGGTGCGGTCGATCGTCGAGGAGACCCTGGACGACGTCGTGAACCCGCTGGTGTTCGCCGAAGCCGCCGAGCTCATCGCCGACCACCAGGCCCGAGGTCACGACGTCGTCCTGGTCTCCGCATCCGGCCGCGAGATGGTCGAACCGATCGGTCGGATGCTCGGCGTCGACCACGTCGCCGCGAGCGCGATGGAGGTCGTCGACGGCCACTACACCGGAAATCTCGAATTTTATTGCTACGGAACCGAGAAGGCGACCGCGGTCGCCGGTCTGGCCGAGGCCTACGGCTACGACCTCGCGTCGTGCTTCGCCTACTCCGATTCGATCACCGATCTACCCATGCTCGAGGCGGTCGGTCACCCGAATGCGGTGAACCCGGATCGGCAACTGCGCCGGCGGGCCGTCGAGGCCGGATGGCCGGTCCTCGGATTCCACCGGCCGGTGCCACTGCGCGCCCGCATCCCCACACCGTCGTCGAGGATGGCCGCCGCCTTGGCGCTGGGCGCCGGGGTGGCCGCCGTCAGCGGTGTCGGCGTGCACTCGATTCTGCAGCGCAGGCAGCGCACGCGGAGCGCCTGAGGCCGCCCGACGGCTCCAACAGATGTTGGTCCGAAAGACCCTTGATGTGACTGCGGTCACGGTGTACAAAAGGGGTTACGGAATCCCGGAAGGCAACGTCCGCCCCGGAAGAGAAGGAGCGGACCCCCACGCCGGGCACTTCCCAGCACGGGCGGCAAGCACCCACGCGGAGCGCGCCGCATAAGGCAAAAGCGTTGTGCGCCTGCGACATCGTAGGTCGGCACGGGCAAGCCGGTAACCACAGCGGGCCGTAGAACGGGACACGAAGGATCCCTGCTGGGCCCGGACGAATCGATCCGGTGGACGCGAACACCCTGAGTTCGCCAGACGGAACGAATCGATCCGAACAAGCCCGAACCATTGCGCGGCACCGCAATTCGATGTTGGTTCATACCGGGGCGTACCGACCGGCACTCGTTCCCTCGCCGAGGCGATCCCACAACCCACCCAGCACGCTTGGTAACTTGCGTCCGTGCTTACGCGGGCGGCAGCCTGGCCGGATCACCGGCCGGACGGCCGCCCGCAGTGCGTTGTATGGCCTTCCCCAATGCGGTTCGTCCCCCTGAAATCAGTTCTTCCCCTTGATACTTCAGGAGGACGAACTGATTTCCAGGGGACGAACGAGCTGAGTGGCCAACAAGCCGAGTGGCCACCGTCAACCCGCGCGGGCGGCGTCCGCGATGGAGCGGGCCTCAGCGGCCCCCGCTTCCAGCGCCTCGCAGCACAGCACGATCCAGCCGCCGACACCCTCCGGCGAACCGTCGGCGAACGCGGCCGACAGCTTCCGGTACTCGTCGTGACGGCGTAGCCAGGTCACCTCCGGTACGCCCAGATTGTGTGGGTCGAGTCCGGTGGAGGTACAGACCAGGCGCGACGCCGCGCGCGCCACCACACCGTTGGCCGTCGGGAACGCCGCCACCCCCAACAACTCGCCGTGGACCACAGCAGCGAGAACCGGGGCCGGCGCCGAGGTGGCCCCGGTGATCAGCTGACCGAGCAGGTCGAGACGTCCGGCGACGCCCGGCGAGGCGCTGGGGCGACCGAGCTGATCCGGATCGTCGACGAGATCGGCCGCGGCGAGCATGTGCAGTCGGGCGAACGCCTGCGCCGGGGCCCGGCGGAACACGCTCGTCAACTGTTCGAGGGCGTCGCCGTCGAGCGCCTGGGCGACCCGCATCGACCCGGCCAGCACCGGATCATCGAAGTCGCCATCGCGCCGCAACTCGACGCTGCCACCGTCGATCGCCGCCGACGAGCGACCGGCACGCCAGGACGCCTCGGTGGCGGTCTTGTCCCAGCCGCGGAGATTGGCGGGATGACGATGCACTGCGCTCAGCGCATCCCGCGCCCGGTCGGCGGCATCGGCGACGCCAGGGAGCTCCAACAGTGGTGCCAGCGGATCCGAACTCACGTCTACCCACGATAATGAGCGTGCCGCTCGTCGTGCCCATCGGACCACTCGTCGCGGATGTCCGATGGTCCGGCCGATCGGCACCTGCAACACGGTTCCAACGTGACTACCCTCACAATCAGAACTGGCATGCATGCACGTCACGCCAATGTCGTCGAGAGTGAAAGGCACACCTGACCGATGTCTCCCGCCACCACCACTTCTGCGCAGGGCTACCCGCCGTCGGAGGAATTCGCTGCCCAGGCCAACGCCACCGCCGAGATGTATGACCGCGCGGACGCCGATCGTCTGGAATTCTGGGCCGAGCAGGCCCGCCGCCTGGACTGGGACACCGACTTCGGTCAGGTGCTGGACTGGTCGGACGCGCCGTTCGCGAAGTGGTTCATCGGCGGCAAGCTGAATGTCGCCGTCAACTGTGTGGACCGGCATGTGGCCGCCGGCAAGGGCGACCGGGTCGCGATCCACTGGGTGGGCGAACCCGGCGACACCCGCGACCTCACCTACACGCAGCTGCAGGCCGAAGTATCCAAGGCGGCAAACTATTTCACCGCCATCGGCCTGGTCGCCGGGGACCGGGTCGCGATCTACATGCCGATGGTTCCCGAGGCGATCGTGTCGATGCTCGCGTGTGCCCGCCTCGGGTTGACCCACTCGGTGGTGTTCGCCGGATTCTCCTCGGGCGCACTGCGTTCCCGCGTCGATGACGCCGCGGCCAAGCTGGTCATCACCACCGACGGCCAGTACCGCCGCGGTAAGCCCGCACCACTGAAGGCCGCCGTCGACGAAGCGCTCGGCACCGGCGACGACGCCGCCGAGTCGGTGGAGAAGGTCCTGGTGGTGCGCCGCACCAACCACGACCCGGATCTGAACTGGGTCGAGGGTCGCGATGTGTGGTGGGACGACACCGTCGACGAGCAGTCCGACACCCACGAGCCCGAGGCGTTCGACGCCGAGCACCCACTCTTCCTGCTCTACACGTCCGGCACCACCGGCAAGCCCAAGGGCATCGTGCACTCGTCGGGCGGATACCTCACGCAGGCGTCCTACACCTTCCACAACGTGTTCGATCACAAGGAAGGCCGCGACGTGTTCTGGTGCGGCGCCGACATCGGCTGGGTGACCGGCCACTCCTACCTCGTCTACGGCCCGCTGTCCAACGGCGCCACCGAAGTCGTGTACGAGGGAACTCCCAACTCCCCCAACGAACATCGGCATTTCGAGATCATCGAGAAGTACGGCGTGACGATCTACTACATCGCGCCGACGCTGATCCGCACGTTCATGAAGTGGGGCCGCGAGATCCCCGACGCCCACGACCTGAGCTCGGTGCGGCTGCTCGGGTCGGTCGGTGAGCCGATCAACCCCGAGGCGTGGAAGTGGTACCGCGAGGTCATCGGCGGCGACACCGCACCCATCGTCGACACCTGGTGGCAGACCGAGACCGGCGCCATCATGATCTCCCCGCTGCCCGGCGTGACCGCCGCCAAACCGGGTTCGGCGATGAAGCCGTTGCCCGGCATCTCCGCGAACATCGTCGACGATCAGGGCAAACCGGTCGCCCACGGTGAGCAGGGCTACCTGGTGCTCGACGAGCCGTGGCCATCGATGCTGCGCGGCATCTGGGGCGACGAGGACCGCTACCGCGACACCTACTGGTCACGCTTCGCCGAGCAGGGCTGGTACTTCGCCGGCGACGGCGCCCGCTACGACGACGACGGCGCACTCTGGGTCCTCGGACGCGTCGACGACGTCATGAACATCTCCGGTCACCGCATCTCCACCGCCGAGGTCGAGAGCGCACTGGTCGGGCATTCCGGGGTCGCCGAGGCCGCCGTCATCGGCGCCGCCGACGAGACCACCGGCCAAGGCATCGTCGCGTTCGTCATCCTGCGCGAAGGCGTGGAGAACACCGGCGAGGCACTCGTCAAGGAACTGCGTGAACAGGTGTCGATCGAGATCTCGCCGATCGCCAAGCCCCGCGAGATCAACGTCGTGCCCGAGCTGCCCAAGACCCGATCCGGCAAGATCATGCGACGCCTGCTCAAAGACGTCGCCGAAGGCCGCGAACTCGGCGACACCTCCACCCTCGTCGACCCGTCCGTCTTCGAGGCCATCCGCAAGAAGAAGGGCTAGACGGCGGCGGCGAGCTCAGGCACCCCACTCGCCTGACGGCGGCGACCCGAGGCTCCCAACCCGCCCGACGGCGGTAAGCCGAGGCACCCAACCCGCCTGACGGCGGTCGAGTGGGCGCTGTTTTCCGTTGAGTGGGCGCTCCCCCCTCGTGAGCTGCGCACATTCGACAAGAAATGGCGCCCACTCGACGGAAAACAGCGCCCACTCGACACGAGACATCTCCCCGCCAAGCGCTAAGCCGACTTTGGCATGGCAACATGATCTCGACACCGAGGTACGGAGGATTCTGTGAGCCGCAACGAGCCCGGCCCAACCACCCAGGACGCCGGATCGGCCCCGTCGATCCCGCTGTCGGATCCCACGCACGGCCGCAACGGCGAACCGTCCATCGGGAACCTGGTCAAGGACGCGTCCGCGAACGTCTCGACGCTGTTCCGGTCCGAGGTCGCACTGGCGAAGGCCGAACTCGTCGGCGAGGCGAAGAAGGCCGGCGCCGGGACCGGACTGCTGGTCGTCGCCGGTGTGATGGCGCTCTACTCCAGCTTCTTCTTTTTCTTCTTCCTCGCCGAGTTGCTCGACAACTGGATGCCGCGGTGGCTGGCGTTCCTGATCGTCTTCCTCATCCTGGTGTTCATCACCATCGTGATGGCCGTCGTGGGCTACCTGTTCTTCCGGCGCGTCCGCGGACCGAAGAAGACGATCGCCAGCGTCAAGGAAGTGCCGACGGTGCTGCCCGGTGGCCACTCGGGGTCGTCGGCGAGCCCGGCGAAGCGCACTGCCGACGGCGAGCACCCGGAGCTGCCGCGCGCGCACGATCCCGCCAAGGGATGAGTGTTGGCCGGACCGCCTGATCCGTCGAGCGTCCGCGTCTCCGGCGACTGGCATCACTTCGACGTCCGCGCGAACGGCCTGCGTTTCCACGCGGTGGAGGCGCCCGGGCGGCGGCCGGCCGATCGACCACTCGTCCTGTTGCTGCACGGGTTCGGTGAGTTCTGGTGGAGCTGGCGGCACCAGATCCCCGCACTCACCGACGCCGGATTCCGCGCCGTCGCCGTCGACCTGCGGGGATACGGGGACTCCGACAAACCCCCGCGCGGCTACGACGGCTGGACCCTCGCCGGCGACACCAATGGCCTCATCCGGGCGCTTGGGCACTCCGACGCCACACTCGTCGGGCACGCGGACGGCGGGTTGGTCTGCTGGGCGACCGCGACGCTCCATCCGCGCGTGGTCAGCCGGGTCGCGGTGATCGCGTCCCCGCATCCCCGCGCGCTGCGCCGGACCGTCATCCGGGATCGGCGTCAACGCACCGCCTTCCTCCCCGGGTTCCTGCACAATCAGCTCCCGAGGTTGGGCGAACGACGTCTGGCGCAACGCGACGGGGCCTACATCGCCCAGTACTTCGCCGAACGCGCCGCACCGTCATGGCAGGGCACCAGCGACTACGCCGAGGCCGTCGAACTCAACCGGTCGGCGATACAGATCCCCTATGTCGCACACTCCAGTCTCGAGTACCGGCGCTGGGCGTTCCGGTCGCAGTTCCGCCCGGACGGGTCCCGGTTCATGGACCTGATGAATCAACGGCTGCACATTCCGGTACTGGCACTCCGCGGCGGCGACGACCCCTACATCCTCGATCACGTGATGGCCGCCAGTCATCGGTGGTCGGCGCACCTGGAGTACCGGGAGATCGACGACGCCGCGCACTTCGTCCACCAGGAACAACCCGGTGCGGTGACCGAACGCCTGCTGGACCTGTTGTCGGCCGAATCGATCTAGCGCCCCGCTCGGCCCTGATCAGGCGTGCACGCACGTCTGGGTGCTGACCCGCGCCGACCGCGCCTCGGAGTCGGTGAAGTTCTGCCGCACCTGCTCGGCGGTCAGCACGAAACCGGTCTGGTCGGTGGTGTCCTCGGCCGCGCCGAACACCACGCCGACCACCTCACCGGCGGAGTTGATCATGGGTCCGCCCGAGTTGCCCTGCCGGATCACCCCGCGAACGGTGTACACCTCACGCAGGATCTGCCCGGTGCGATAGATGTCGGGACCGGACAGGTTGATCTTGTCGCGCACACGGACGGCGCTGACCGCAAACGGTCCGGCCTCCGGGTAGCCGAGCACGATCGCGTCCTCACCGGTCGCGGCCTGCCGCTCGGCGAAATCCAACGCCGGCGCGGTCAGTCCCGGGACGTCGAGCACCGCGACGTCGTTGTCGCTGTCGAACAACACCACCCGCGCGGGCAGTTGCTGACCGGCGGGTGAGGTGACGGTGAGCCGCCGGGTCCCGGCGACGACGTGCGCGTTGGTCATCACCCGCTCGGGCGAGATCACGAAACCGCTGCCTTCGAGTGCCTGCCGACAGCTCGGTGCCGTTCCTTCGATCTTGACCACGCTCGGCCGGGTCTGGTTGACCACCGGAAGCTGGCTCACCCGCGGATCGGGCGGACCGACCTCCGCGACCGGAGTGCGCCCGAACGGACCGATGACCTGTGGCAGACCCGAGTTGTCGAGGAGTGCACTGAAGTCCTTGGGGAGGTCTCGCAACCATTGCGGCGCGACCTCGTCGACGCCGCTGAGGACCTTGGACCCGCGGACTGCGGTGGACACCTGGGTCTCCGACGAACTGCTCAGCGGGATCGCGAGCAACCACGCAGCGATCAGCACCGCGACGACCTGCAGGCCGGAACCGATGATGCTGTCGACCCGACGCACCCCGCGTGAGCGGATGCCGCTGCGCGCCGCGCGACCGAGGATCATGCCCGATACCTCGCCGATGATGATCAAACCGACCAGCAACAGCACCCCGACCAGGAGCCGGGTCGTGCGGTCGTCGAAGTTCGAGATGACATGCGGCGCGAGCAGGATGCCTGCGATGGCACCGAGCACGACACCCAGGAAGGCCAACGCAGACGCGACGGCACCCTGGCGAAACCCGCTGGCCGCGGCGAGCAGGGCGATCACCACGACGATGAGATCCACCCACCCCGATCCGGTCACCGCACCCCGCCTTCGTCGCCGTCGCGGCGCATGGATGCGGGCAGGACGGCCGACGGCCCGATCGTCTGGGGGCTACCGGCCGCCTCGATCGCCTCGTCGAGTGGTCGGACGTCGTCCTTGTCCCACGGCACATCCCAGCCGGCGACCTCGCTCATCGCAGCGATCAGGCCGCCGGTGAAACCCCACACGAGCAGCCCGTCCACCATGAACGCGGGGCCACGGTAGGCACGCGCACCGAGCACGCTGCGCTGCACCTGAAACCGGTTCTCCGGTGCTAGGAGCGACCGCAGGTTGACCCGCGCCACCCGCGCCGTCTCCCCCGTGTCGACGACGCGAACCTCGCCGGGCTCGCGCCAATGGGCCAGCACCGGGGTCACGTCGAAGCTCGACACCGGCACCGGGAACGACGGCAGGTTGGCGATGATGTCGACACCTTCGGGGACGAGGCCGGTCTCCTCTGCCGCCTCACGTAGCGCGGTGCCGACCGGGAACTCGTCGCCGGGGTCGAGGCCACCGCCCGGGAACGCGACCTGCCCGCTGTGCTGGCGCAACGTCGGCGCCCGTTCGGTGAGCAGGATCTCGGCGTCGGGGGGAAGGCCGCCGGGGTGGTCAAACGCCTCGTGCCAGGAACCACCGACCAATACCAGCACCGCCGCGTCACGGCGGTTCCGGTCGAGCAACGACGCCCAGCGGGTTCGGTCGCCGCCCCGACGCAGGACCGCCTCGGTGACGGCGGTGACGTCATCGGTGAGGCGACGCATCCACGGCGGGATCTGTTCGGTGGGAACCAGTGGTCCGAGGGTCGGGCCGCCGGCGTGGTCGGCGCTCATGTCGTCACCCCGCTCATGTCGTCACCCCGAGGTATTGCTGCACGGCGTCGGCGATCTCGTCCGGCTGGTGGAACACCTGCGGCAGGACCTTCGCGACCGTGCCGTCGGCGCGGACGAGGATGGTCGACGGGAACACCCGGGGCGCCCCGAGCGCTGCGGCGATCGCGGCGTCGGTGTCCAGCACCGACGGCAGCCGGACGTCGTTCTCGTGCAGGAAACGCAACGCCATGTACGGGTTCTGCGCACCTTCCTGGGCGTGGACGGCGAGTACGTTCACCTGGTCGCCGGCGCGCTCGGCGTAGTCGTCGACCACGGGCAGTTCCCGACGGCACGGCAGGCACCACACCGCCCACATGTTGATCACGGTCGGGCGGCCGGCGGTGCCGGTGCCGACGTCGTAGTCGGCGCCGTCGGCCAGGCATGGGACGGTCACGCCGGCCAGCGCGGCCTGCGGTCCGGCGGGCAGGCCCGTCTCCGGGCACGGCGGCAACGCGGCGTCTATACGGGCTTGCGCCAACTGCGCGTCGTCGACGGGGGCGTCGGTCACGTTCACCCCGGTCGCCGTCGGCGGTGCTTCGGTGCCGCTGCCGCCGTCGTCTCCGCGTGGCCAGATCGCCACCACCAGCGCGAGGATGACGACGGTGAAGACGATGGTCCACCGCGCAGCGGCGGGAAACCGGCCTTCGCGACGCGGGCCGGGCGGTGGGTTGTCGGAATCGTCCTCGGCAGGGCTCGACTCCGCACTCGTCGGGGTCTGATTCACTGCGCCGACAGCCCCGCCAGATCGAGGAGGTGTTCGGTCTCGGGGCCCTTGACCAGCTTCGCCGCCTCGGCCTTGTCCATCGGCCCGGTGCCCGCCGCCGGGCAATCCTTGGCGAGGATGCAGACCCCGCATGCCGGTTTCCGGGCATGGCAGACGCGGCGGCCGTGGAAGATGACGCGATGGGAGAGGTCGGTCCACTCTTTGCGTTCGATGAGTTCCCCGACGGCGTGTTCGATCTTGACCGGGTCGGTGTGTTCGGTCCATTCCCACCGCTGCACCAGCCGGGCGAAGTGGGTGTCGACAGTGATACCCGGCACACCGAAGGCGTTGCCGAGCACCACGTTGGCGGTCTTGCGCCCGAATCCGGGCAGCGCGACAAGCTCTTTCAAGGTGCCCGGCACTTCTCCGTCGAACCGCTCCACCAGGGCCTGCCCGAGCCCGATGATCGAGTTCGCCTTGTTCCGGTAGAAGCCGGTCGAGCGGATCATCTCCTCGAGCTCGGTGCGGTCGGCCTCCGCGTACGACCGGGCGCTCGGATAGCGCGCGAACAACGCGGGCGTGACCTGGTTCACCCGCACGTCGGTGCACTGGGCCGACAGGATAGTGGCCACCGAGAGTTCCAGGGGCGTCGTGAAATCCAGCTCGCAGTACACGTGCGGGAACGCGACCTTCAGGGTCCGGTCCATGCGGCGTGCACGACGCACCAACCCGAGACGGGTCTCGACCTTCCGACGCCGCCCGGTGCCGTCGCGCACCGTCGTCCGCGGTTCCGGCGCCCGGGCGGCGTCGGCGGTCTTGCGTGCACTCACGCATCTCAGGTTAGCCACGTCGTCCCAGAGGAGCCCATGGAGTAGGTGAGGGAGGTCTGTGAACGACCGGTCCGCAGCAAGCTTCGCCTTGGTAACAAGTCAGTGAAGCCGGTCTCTCTGGTTGGCGGGACGCAGATCGAATTGTGTTTACTGGTCCCCATGCAAGGTCTCGCCGCGCTGCTGTTCCCGGCTGTGCTGATGCTCTTCGCACTCGCGATGGAGAAGGTTCAGGCCCGTATCGACCGCCTCGCGGTCTCCCGGGATCACGTGGAAGAGTTCCTGGAGTCGGCCGACGCAGCTCAGGTGGACACGCTGGCCAAGGAGGGTTTTCCGGCCGCGCTCGACGAGTTCCGCAGTCGCCGGACCCGTCCGGAGACAGCCGACACGGACGTCGACGACGTGTTCTCGCCGTCCCCGCAGCGCGCCAGTTGAGCGTGGGTTCACAACAGCGCTCGACAGACACCACTCATCCGACTCGCCGCAATGGTCCGGCCAGTGACCCATTCAACACATATGCTGGGGGCGAGAGTAGCGTTGCACGAGGCAACATGGCTGCCGCCGGTAGGAGAATTGTTTCCGGCGCGTGGTTGCCAGGCGAGTGTGGTTAGGACGAGAAAGGTTCCTTAGGTGGAGGACGTACTGGCGCGGGCGGGCATATTCCAGGGTGTCGAGCCCTCCGCCGTCGCAGCGCTGACCAAGCAGCTTCAACCCGTTGATTTCCCCCGCGGGCACGTGATCTTCCACGAGGGAGAACCCGGCGATCGGCTGTACATCATCCTGTCCGGCAAGGTGAAGGTCGGACGTCGCTCCCCTGACGGTCGGGAGAACCTGCTCACGATCATGGGCCCGTCGGACATGTTCGGCGAGCTGTCCATCTTCGACCCCGGCCCGCGTACGTCGTCGGCGACCACTGTGACCGAGGTGCGTGCCGTCTCGATGGACCGCGACGCCCTGCGCGCCTGGATCAAGGACCGTCCCGAGATCGCCGAACAGCTGCTGCGGGTTCTCGCCCGCCGCCTGCGCCGCACCAACAACAACCTCGCCGACCTCATCTTCACCGATGTCCCCGGACGCGTCGCCAAGCAGTTGCTGCAGCTCGCGCAGCGTTTCGGCACCCAGGAGGGCGGGGCGCTGCGCGTCACGCACGACCTCACCCAGGAAGAGATCGCCCAGCTCGTCGGTGCGTCACGCGAGACGGTCAACAAGGCCCTCGCCGACTTCGCACAGCGCGGCTGGCTGCGCTTGGAGGGCAAGAGCGTCCTCATCGCCGATTCCGAGCGTTTGGCGCGTCGCGCGCGCTGACCTGTTTCCGGTGGTCGAGTAGCCGCGAACGTTTTCCGGTGGTCGAGTAGCCGCGAACGTTTTCCGGTGGTCGAGTAGCCGCGAACGTTTTCCGGTGGTCGAGTAGCCGCGAACGTTTTCCGGTGGTCGAGTAGCCGCGAACGTAGTGAGTGGCGTATCGAGACCACGTGCGGTGATCTCGATACGCCTCCTCGCTGCCGCTCGTCGGCTACTCGATCGGCGAAGGGGGTCGGCTACTCGATCGGCGAAGGGGGTCGGCTACTCGATCGGCGAAGGGGCAGGCCGCGAACCTTCGGGTCAGCGCTCCCGCAAGTACTCCAGCTGCGCCTTGACCGACATCCGGGCCGCCGGCCACAGCTTCTTGTCGACATCCGCGTACACCTTGCGGACAACCTTCATCGGCTTGGCCTTGTCGGCCGACACACCGAGTGCATCGAGGGCGGCGACGATCTGGTCGATGCGCTCCTCGCGGTGTGCCTTGTAGTACCGGGCGACCGGCCCGACCTTGGGATGGTCGGGGCCGTGGGCCGGCAGCAGCACCGCGTCCTCGCCCTCGACGATGATCCGGTTCAACGAATTCATGTAGTCGCGCAACGTGCCGTCGGTGGGGTCGATGACCGTGGTGCCGCTTCCGAGGATGGTGTCGCCGGACAGCAGCGCGCGTTGCCCATCGCAGTCCACGAGGAAGCTCAACGAATCGCCGGTGTGTCCGGGTGTGTGCATCACGGTGATCCGCAGGCCCGCCGCCTCGATGACCTCCCGGTCGGCAAGCGTCGACGCTCCGTGGGTGAACTTGGCCGACCGGGCCCGCACCGGCGCATCGACCCGTCTACGCAGCCGCTTGATGGCCCCGGTGTGGTCGAAGTGGCGGTGGGTGATCAGTACGAGCGCGATCCCCGGCTGCTCCGCGATCCGCTTGACATGCCCCTTCTTGTTCGGCGGCCCCGGGTCGACGATGACGCACTCGGGATGGCCGGGTGCACGCAGTATCCAGGTGTTGGTCCCGTCGAGCTCCATCGAGCCCGGGTTGTTGCACAGCAACACCGATGCGAACGGAGTCACCTCACGGACGACCCCGTACGCCGGGTGAATCGGAGTGCTTCCCGCGCTGTCGTTCTCGGCGGTGTCGTTCTCGGGACTTTCCTTCTGGGCGCTTCGGTCCACACTGTCGGTCACACCGTCCGACACTACCCAGGCGGGGACACCATCAGTGGTTCAGGTCACGCCGACCGCTCGTCGACGTCGTCGGCCACCTCGTCGACGACCTTCGGCACGAACTCCGTCTGCAGGCTCTTGAGCAACGCGGCGCCCTGCGTCACGACACCGGTCATCACCTCGTTGACGCCCTCGGCACCGTTGAACACCGTGAGGTTCGACGAGCCGAGGCCCTTCGCGATCTCGCCGACCAACGCGGGCAGCTGCTCGATGATCTGCTGATCAAGCGCGATGCGGTTGTTCTTGGCGGCGGCCGCCGACTGGATCTCGACCGCCCGCGCATCGGCCTCCGCGATGATCTGCGTGCGCCGCGCCTCGGCCTCGGCCGGTTTGACCACCTCGGAGATCAGTTGCTGTTCGCGTAGTTCGGCCTCCGCCTGCGCCAGCACCGACTGCTCCCGGATGATCTCCTGGTTCACGCGCGCCTCGGCGAGCGGCCCGGCCTGTGCGGCCTCGGCATCGGCCTTGTCGGTCTCCGCCTTGATCTGCGCACGCTTGATCGCGGTCTCGCGTTCGTAGTCGGCCTGGTTGCGCAAGGACTCCTGCTGCGCCTTCGCCGACTCCTGATCGGCGCGTGCCCGCTCGACGGCGGCCTCACGCTGCACCTTCGCGATGTTCGGGGCGGCGAGCGCGGTGATGTAGCCGGAGTCCATGTCGTCGATCGACTGGATCTGGAACGAGTCGACGACGAGACCGATCGACCCCATCTCCCGCTTGGATGCCTCGAGCACCTGACGCGCCAGGGTGTCGCGTTCGCGGATGATCTGTTCCACGGTCATCGACCCGACGATCGAGCGCAGATGGCCGGAGAAGATCTGGCCCGTGAGCTGATTCATCTCGTTCTCCTGCTCCGAGATGAACCGTTGCCCCGCGTTGACGATCGACGCGACGTCGCCACCGACCTTGTGGGCGATGACCGCGCGGACATCGAGCTGGATGCCCTGGGTGGTCACACACACCTCACGGATCTGGGCCTCGTGCATCGCCATCGACAGGAACCGCACCTTGCGGAACAGCGGGATCACCCACCGGCCGTGGCCGACGACGACGTCGAACGGCGCGCCCTCCTGGGTCTTCTTACCCGAGATGAGCATCGCCTCATCGGGTTCGGGAACGTGGTAGCCGAGCATGGGGCCTCCTGAATCGCGTCTGCCGCACGACGTCTCGTCGCACAAGCCAGTCATCACATGTTTGACGCGTGATCCTACGGCTCGGTTCCCGAGTTCATCCGTTCGGACGACGCAGCCACCACCATCGCAGCCGTGCTCAGGCCGGCATCGGCACCCACGGTTCGACGACGACGATGCGTCCGGGACGGACCTCCACCACGAGCACGGTCGCATCGACCACGATCGGCACGGCGGCGACCGCGAGAAAACGCTCGGTGCCACCGGCGAGCGACAACTCGACCTCGCCGAGCGAGTCGCCTCCGCCGACAGCGATCGTCACCACGCCCGTCGTCCCGATCATCATGACCCGCCCCCTGTTCCGTCCGGCCTCAACGCTACCGGCCGGTCGTGACGGTCAGCCCGGTCGATCGGTGAGCACGTACGCGGCCGCGAGCACACTGATCGCTCCCGCAGAGAGCACCAGGACCGGATATCCGAACAGCCCGACGACGACACCGGCGAGCGCACCCGCCACCGCACCGGCCAGACTCATCGCGGTGTCCGAGATGCCCTGCACGCGCGGACGCAGGGCCAGTGGGACGCTCTCGGTGAGCAGGGTCGACCCCGCCACCGTCGTCGCCGACCACCCGAGCCCGAGCAGGACCAGACCCACGACGAGCCCGGACTGGTTGTGCTGCAACGTGAAACCGACGACGCATGAGGCCAGCAGCAGACCTTGTCCGACGACGATGGTCGGGACACGACCGAGCCGGTCGGTCAGCACCCCCATCACCGGGGCCAGGGCGTACATGCCGGCGATGTGCGCACTGATCGAGAGACCGACGAGCGTCAGACTGGCCCCGCCGTGGGACATGTGGACCGGAGTCAGCGCCATCACCGCAACCATGACGGCGTGCGCGGACACGACGGCGATCACCGCGTTGCGCGCCTCGGCGGTCTGCCGGATCGTCCGCCATCCCTGTGCCAGTGAGGGTTTCGCACGGTCCTCGGACGCCGCATCGTCGGCGGCCAGAACCAACGGGTCGGGGCGCAACCCCGCCCACAGCACCGCTGCCGCGGTCAGGCTGCCGACCCCGCCGATCACGAACGGACCGGCCAGCTCGTGGATGTGCGCGAGGTCGGCGAGGTCGGCGCCGAGCGGCAGCAGGGCAGGTCCGGCGACCGCGCCGACCATCGTCGTCCACACCACCAACGACAGATCTCGGCCTCGGGTCCGCGGTTCGGCGAGGTCGGTTGCGGCGAAACGGGATTGCAGACTCACCGCGGTGCCACTGCCGACGCCGGCCATCCCGACGAGCATCAACGGGAACCAGCCCAGGTCGACGGCGATCGCCACCACGGCCGCGCCTGCGGCGGCGATCACGAAGCCGGTGGCGAGCGCCGGCCGCCGCCCGGAGCGCTGCGCCAGCCCGGCCAGCGGCAGACCGGCAGCCGCGGCGCCGAGCGTGAGCACCGTGGTGGGCAATCCGGCCAATGATTCGGTTCCGGAGAGTCGCTCACCGAGAATCGCGCCGAGCGCGAGGGAGGCGCCCATGGCCAGCCCGCCGAGAACCTGCGCGAGGCACAACAGCGCGATCGTGCGGCGTTGCACGCGACGCTGTGTGTCGGCGCCGGCCGACGTCCGGTCGGGCGCGATTCGTTCGGTCATCTGCCCAGCCTGACCCGTCGACGACGTTCACACCAGTGGCATCAATGCCGGTATACCCTGATTTCATGCCAGCCGAGTCGGACGTCCACCGAGTGGTCGTACTGGTCACCGACGGATTGGTCCTCATGGACATGGCGGCTCCCGTGCAGATGTTCGGGCACATCGGGCCGCCCCGTTATTCGCTGACCACCTGCGCCGAGAGTCCCGGTTTGGTGACCACGTGTGCCGGGGTCTCGATCCACGTCGAGCACGGACTCGACGCCCTCGACGACGCGGATACCGTGGTGATCCCCGGCTATCACGACGCGGCGCGGCGTACGCCGTCGGCCGCGGTCGTGGAGGCACTGATCCGGGCGAATCGTCGAGGCACGCGGCTCGTGTCGATCTGCGTGGGGGCCTTCACTCTTGCCGAGACGGGACTGCTCGACGGCCGGCGCGCGACCACGCACTGGCTGGATGCGGACGCGATGGCGACACGGTATCCGCGGATCGAGGTCGACGCGTCGGTGCTCTACGTCGACGACGGCGATGTGCTCACCAGCGCCGGTCTGGCTGCGGGCATCGACCTGTGCCTGCACCTGGTCGAACGCGATCATGGCGGCGACGTCGCGCGAGATTTCGCCCGACGGACCGTCGTGGCGTTCCACCGGCCGGGTGGCCAGGCCCAGTTCATGCCGCCCGGCCACAGCCTGCACGACGAGGCGGTCGACGAGATCTCCCGTGACCGAACGCGACTGAAGGCGCAGGCCACCTCATCGACGGGGAGCCCCGCGCTGGCCGCGACCACCGCGTGGGCGGTCCGGAACCTCGACCGGACCCTGACGACCCGCGATCTGGCCGCCCATGCGTCGATGTCACTGCGTACGTTCAACCGTCGGTTCGTCGACACCTACGGGATGGGCCCGGGCGCATGGCTCACCGGGCAGCGTGTGCGTGCAGCGGCAGCGCTCCTGGAGCGCACTGATGACCCGGTGGATCAGGTCGCGGCCGCAGTGGGACTCGGACCGGAGTCGCTACGCACCCATTTCCACAAACGTATGTCGTTGTCGCCCAGCGCCTACCGCAGCAATTTCCGGCCTCGCTCGCACTGACCGTCACACTCGGTCGGCGACGAGGTCATAGCCGAGTCTGGCGACCATCACGACGACCACCGCGAGCAGCACCCACCGGACGAACACGCTGCCGCGGCCGATGGCCATCCGGGCGCCGATCTGCGCGCCCGCGATGTTGGCGACCGCCAGGCCGAGTCCCAGCAGCCACAGCACGTTTCCCTGCCACGCGAACACCGCCAGCGCCCCCAGATTGGTGCCGGTGTTGATCACCTTGGCCATCGCCGAGCTCTCCAGGAACCCGGTTCCGACCAGTGCGGTGAGGCTGATGATGAGGAATGTGCCCGTGCCGGGCCCCATCACCCCGTCGTAGAACGCGATGACCACCCCGGCCATGACCAGGCCGAGCAGCACCGACCACCGCGGCCGAGCGATCGCGAGACCCGAGCCGAACCCGGGATTGAGCGCGACGAACAACCCGACGGCGACGAGCAGGCACAGGACGACCGGAGTGAACACCTCGGCGGGCAGTCGGCTCGCCGTGAAGGCGCCGAGACCTGCGAACACGACCGCGCTGACGAACACGGGCATCAGCCGTCGGAGGTCGACCGTCAGCCGACGGGCATAGGCGAACGCCGCCGACGCGGTCCCGAAGACCGCCGCCAGTTTGTTGGTGCCCAGAGCGGTGGCCGGCGCGAGCCCCGGATACGCGATCATCACCGCCGGGATCAAAACGAGGCCACCACCGCCGACGACGGCGTCCACCCACCCGGCCGCCGCGGCCGCGGTCAGCAGTAGCGCGATGTCCATCTACCGCAGGGTCGCGGTCAGGACACCTCGACGATCAGCTCGACCTCGACCGACGATCCGAGCGGCAGCTCCGCCACGCCGACCGCCGACCGCGCATGCACTCCGGCATCGCCGAAGATCTCGCCGAGCAGATCGGAGGCGCCGTTGATGACGGCGGGCTGGCCGGTGAACCCGTGTGCGGAGGCCACGAACCCGACGACCTTGACGACCCGGACGATCGCGTCGATACCGACGAGCCCGTCGACGGCCGCCAGGGCGTTCAACGCGCACTGGCGCGCGGCTCGATTGGCCTGCTCCGGCTTCACGACGCCCTCGGCCCCTTCGTGCACCTTGCCGGGCACCTCGAGCTTGCCGTCGATGATGGGCAGCTGACCTGCGGTGTAGACGAGATTGCCGGTGCGGACGGCGGGGACATAGCTGCCGGCCGGGGCAACCACCTCAGGCAGCGTGATGCCCAACTCGACCAACCGCTGCGACCACGACGTTGCCATCGCCTAGCCCTTCGGACGCTTCAGGTACGCGACGTGCTGCTCACCGGTCGGGCCGGGCAGGACAGTCACCAGCTCCCAGCCGTCGGCACCCCACTGATCGAGGATCTGCTTGGTGGCGTGCGTCAGCAACGGCACCGTCGCGTATTCCCATGCGGTCGTTTCACTCATGGTCTAGAGACTAGTGGGTACGCCGTTGTCGATATGGTGATGCAGTGGTGAACGTGACACCGCCCGACGATTCCGGGCACACCAACGAATGGCCGCAGGCCGCCGGACGGGCACGACTGCACTTCGTGTCGGGCAAGGGCGGCACCGGCAAGACCACTGTCGCGGCGGCTCTGGCGCTCGCCCTCGCCGCCGACGGCAAGAAGGTGCTGTTGGTGGAATGCGAAGGGCGCCAGAGCATCGCGCAACTCTTCGACATCCCGCCGCTGCCGCCCACCGACACCCGCATCGCGACCGCATCCGGCGGCGGTGAGGTGTCGGCGCTGGCCATCGACATCGAACACGCCCTGCTCGAATACCTCGACATGTTCTACAACCTCGGCTTCGCCGGCCGGGCGATGAAGCGGATCGGGGCGATCGACTTCGTGACGACGATCGCGCCGGGTCTGCGTGACGTCCTGCTGACCGGCAAGATCAAGGAACGCATCATCCACACCGACAAACAGGGGCGACGCGTCTACGACGCGGTGGTGGTGGACTCCCCGCCGACCGGTCGGATCGGGAGCTTCCTCGACGTGACGAAGGCGATGGCGGACCTGGCGAAGACCGGCCCGATCCGCAGCCAGAGCGACGGCGTGGTGAAGCTGTTGCACTCCGAGGACACCGTCGTCCACCTGGTCACCCTGCTCGAGGCCATGCCCATCCAGGAGACCATCGAGGCCGTCGACGAACTGCACGCCAAGGGGCTCACCGTCGCCACCCTGCTCATCAACCGGGTCAGTCCGACGCACCTACCCGTCGGCTCGATCGACGACATCGCCGAAGGCCGCATCGATGCGCCGCGGGTGGTCGAGCACCTGTCCGGGGCCGGCCTCGCCCTCTCCGACAACGACCTGTCCGGACTGCTCACCGAGACGATCGAGCACGCGACCCGACTGCAGGCGCAACAGGTCGCGAAGGCCCAGCTCGACGAAGCCGAGTTGCCCATCCTCGAGCTCCCCGCGCTGGGCGACGGCGTCGATCTCGGGTCGATCTACGAGCTCGCCAACCTCTTGCAGAAGGCAGGTGCCTGACGATGCCGCTCGACCTGAAGATGGGTTCGGTGCTCACCGACCCGGGCACGCGCGTGGTGATCTGCTGCGGCGCGGGCGGCGTCGGCAAGACCACCACGGCCGCGGCGATGGCGATGTACGCCGCCGAACACGGCCGGAAGGTCGCGGTGCTCACCATCGACCCGGCGCGACGACTCGCGCAGTCGCTGGGGATGTCGGAACTCACCAACGATCCGCAGCCGGTGGATCTCGGTTCGCTCGGGGAGGGCGGTCCGGGGTCGCTCGACGCGATGATGCTCGACATGCGCCGCACCTTCGACGAGATGGTGCTCGAATACTCGTCGCCGGATCGCGCCGCCGCGATCATGGAGAACTCCTTTTATCAGACGATGGCGTCGTCGTTCTCCGGCACGCAGGAGTACATGGCGATGGAGAAGCTCGGGAAGCTGATCGAGGAGGACCGGTGGGACCTCATCGTCGTCGACACCCCGCCGTCGCGGAACGCCCTCGACTTCCTCGACGCACCGCAGCGGCTTGGCTCGTTCCTGTCCGGACGTCTGATGAAGATGCTCGTCGGCGGGGGCCGGGGCGTCGGGCGGATGGTGACCGGCGCGATGAGCCTGGCGATGCGTGGCGTCTCCACCATCATCGGCGGTGACATGCTGCGCGACGTCGCGACCTTCGTGCAGTCGCTGGACTCGATGTTCGGCGGGTTCCAGGACCGAGCCAGCAAGACCTATGAGCTGCTCAAACAGCCGGGCACCCAGTTCGCGGTGATCGCCGCCGCCGAGCCGGACGCCCTGCGCGAGGCGGCGTTCTTCGTCGATCGGCTGTCGGAGGAGAAGATGCCGCTCGCGGGTCTGATCCTCAACCGCACCCATCCGAACCTGACGGCGATCTCGGAGTCGTCGGCGCGGGCCGCACTCGAGCACATCGACGACGAACTCACCCGCGGGGTGCTGGAGATCCACGCCGAGCGTGCGTCGACCGGCAAACGTGAGCTCCACCTGCTGCAACGATTCACCGCCGCACATCCAGCGGTGCCGATCGTCGGTGTGCCGTCCCTGCCGTTCGAGGTCGCCGACGTCGTCGCACTACGTGCGGTCGCCGAACAGATCACCGGGCGCGGCTGAGCGTCCAACGGTCGGTTGCGCGGTCTCGATACGCCTCCTCGCTGCCGCTCGTCGGCTACTCGACCAGCGGTCGGGGGACGGCCGGATCGAGGGGCGACCACAACCGCTGATCGAGTAGCGACGTGCGAGCCTGCGAGCCCGACGCGTATCGAGATCCCGCCTCCGCAACGACAATGGCCGACCCATTCGGGTCGGCCATGCCTGGTGTTCGTCCGTGTCAGGTCACACCGCGTCGGCGCGTTGCCGACGACGCTGGGCCTCGAAGAACTGGGCCCACGAGGTGACCTCGGGATGCTGCCGGAGCAACGCCCGCCGCTGACGCTCGGTCATTCCGCCCCAGACGCCGAACTCGACGCGATTGTCGAGGGCATCGGCGCCGCATTCGAGCTGCACCGGGCAGTGCCGGCAGATGGTCGCGGCCTTGCGCTGCGCCGCACCTCGGACGAACAGGTCATCGGGGTCTCCGCCCCGGCATCGAGCTTGTGACACCCACATCAATCGAGCATCGTCTCCGGTGGACACTGCCGCCATCGCCATTCCGCCGACCCCTGTCTGTCGTTGCGTCTCGCCGGACCCACCGGCGTTTCCGCACCGGTCCGGCGGTCCTGACCCGAATGCGCTCACCTCGTCGTGCGACCGACCTGTGTTCACCGGCGCGCTGGCCACGGTTCACATTCGCTGGACCATTGTTAAGTGAGTCACATTCTGCACTCAATTTAAGGATCTGTGCATGACGGCGCAAGCCCTGGAGCAAAGAAAATGGCACCATCGTCCAAACCTTCCGCGTCTGTGCAGGTCAGAAGCGTGAGAAGGGAACCGGCGCCATCGTGACCTTCCCGTTGCGCGCGCTCAGACGTTCTCGCGGCATGCGCACGTATCCTGTCCGTGTGCCGAAGTCGAAGAAGCTGTGGTCGCTGGGCGGCGCCTGCCTGTTGGCCGGCGTCCTCGTGGCCGGATTGTTGTACCCGGTGGCCAGCGGACTGGGCGTGGTGTCCAACCGCGCCGCCGCCGCGGTGGAGAACGTGTCCTCCGAGTTGCTCAACGGCACGCTGCCGGAGGTCACCACCATGACCGACGCAGCCGGCAACCCGATCGCGCGGCTCTTCGATCAGTACCGCTATCAGGTCGGCTACAACGACATCTCCCCCGACATGATCCGGGCGATCATCTCGATCGAGGACCGGCGCTTTCTCGAGCACGACGGCGTCGACTGGCGAGGCACCATCCGCGCCGCCCTGACCAACTCGTCGTCGGGCGAGGTGCAGCAGGGTGCGTCCACGATCGACCAGCAATACATCAAGAACTATCAACTCCTGGTGCTGGCGCGGACCGAGGCCGATCGCCAGGCCGCCATCGAGGTCACCCCGGCGCGCAAGCTGCGCGAGGTCCGGATGGCCCTGACGATGGAACAGTCGCTCATCGACCAGGCCAAGCGCGACAAGGGACTCGACGACGCCGCCGCCAAGCAGGAGGCCAAGAAGCAGATCGTCACCCGCTACCTGAACGTGGTGCCGTTCGGCAACAACTCGTACGGCATCGAGGCCGCCGCACAGACCTATTTCGCCAAGCCGGCGAAGGAGCTGAACGTCGCCGAATCCGCCATGCTCGCCGGCATGGTGCAGTCGAGTTCCGCACTCGATCCGTACACCAATCCCGAGGCGGCGACGAACCGACGCAACACCGTGCTCGACACGATGATCGAGAACTTCCCGGAGCGTCGGGAGGAACTCGTCGCGGCCAAAGAGGCTCCGCTCGGCGTGATCCCCGAGCCCCGAACGCCGACCCAGGGCTGCATCGGCGCCGACGCCAACGGCTTCTTCTGCGACTACGCGCTGCAGTTCCTCGCCGAGAACGGGATCTCGCGTGACTCGGTGATGCGCGGCGGCTACATCATCCGCACCACGCTCGACCCGCAGGTCCAGCGGTCCACCATCCGCGCGGTCCGCACGCAGGCGTCACCCGACGCCGAGGGTGTCGCGAACGTCATGAGCACGATCCGGCCGGGCAAGCAATCGCACGACGTCCTCTCGATGGCGTCGAGCCGTCGCTACGGGCTGAATCTGAGGGCCGGCCAGACGGTGCAGCCACAGCCGTTCTCCATGGTCGGTGACGGCGCCGGTTCGGTGTTCAAGATCTTCACCACCGCGGCGGCGATGGAGAAGGGCCTCGGTGTCGCGTCGAACCTCCCCGTGCCCGGGTCCGTCGCCGTCCAGGGCATGGGCAACAGCAGCACCCCCGGCTGTCCGGAGAACGCCTACTGCGTGCGAAATGCCGGACGCTACCCGGGTTCGCTGACGGTGACCCAGGCCCTGGCTCAGTCACCGAACACCGCATTCGTGCAGCTGCTGCAGCAGACCGGGGTGAAGCCGACCGTCGACATGGCCGTCCGTCTGGGTCTGCGTTCCTACACCGTGCCGGGCTCGTCCGGCTACGGCGAGAAGAGCATGGCGCAGTACGTCAAGGACGGGAACTTCGGTTCGTTCACCCTTGGTCCGCTGCCGGTCAACGGCCTGGAGCTGTCGAACGTCGGGGCCACGCTCGCGTCCGGCGGCATGTGGTGCCCGCCGAATCCGATCGCGTCGATCAGCCGGATCAAGCGGGACGCCTACGGCAACCCGGTGATGACGGAGAACGACGAGCCCGCACTGACCGCGATCCCGTTCGACCCGCCGAAGTGTGAACAGGTCGTCGAGGAGGGCCTGGCGAACACCCTGGCGGTTGCGATGGGCCAGGATCACCTGGGCGCCGGCACCGCTGCCGGTGCGGCCGGATCGGCCGGCTGGACACTGCCGATGTCGGGTAAGACCGGCACCACCGAGGCCCACCGTTCGTCGGCGTTCATCGGGTTCACCAATCAGATCGCCGGTTCGTCCTACGTCTACAACGACGGACCCAACCCGACCGAGATCTGCAGCAGCCCGCTGCGCCAGTGCTACGACGGCACCTTGTTCGGCGGTATGGAGCCGGCGCGCACCTGGTTCGAGGCCGTCCAGCCGGTGGCCACCAAGTTCGGGCCCGTCCGGTTGCCACCGACCGATCCGCGGTACATGCGCGGCACCGACAGCGGCCGCATTCCACGCGTCACCGGGCAACCCGCGAGTGCCGCGACCTCACGTCTGCAGGCCGAGGGCTTCGAGGTCAACCAACTCGACGTCGACAGCAATCGTCCCCAGGGCACGGTGGTGTTCACCGCACCGTCGGATTCGGCGATGCCCGGCAGCGTGGTGACCATCTACGTCAGCAACGGCCGCCGCGGCGACGACGACAACCCCGGTCCCACGGAGACGACCGTGCAGGTTCCGGGTGTCGGGCCGGTGGTCATCCAACTTCCGGGGTGACCGGCGGGTAGGGGGCGAAACCCGGAGGCGGACCACGCCGGGATCTGCGTATCCTGGGTGAATGGTCCACCTCGACAACGCCCTCACCCGCCGCGTCGCGGCCACCCGGACAGTCGGGGGCCTGGCCGGCCTGGCGGCCGCGGGCCTCTTCTACTCGACGGTGATCGAACGCAACGCGTTCACGTTGCGGCACAACACACTCGCGGTGCTGGAACCGGGTGCGGCACCGCTGCGCGTCCTACACCTCAGCGATCTGCACATGACGCCCAACCAACGGCTCAAGCAGGCCTGGGTGTCGGAGCTCGAAGCCCTCGAACCCGATCTGGTCGTCAACACCGGCGACAACCTCGCCCATCCGCAGGCGGTCCCGGCAGTGATCCAATCTCTGGGTGGTCTGCTGTCGCGCCCCGGACTGTTCGTGTTCGGGTCGAACGACTACTTCGGTCCCAAGCCGAAGAACCCGTTCCAGTACTTCAAGACCGACCACACCCGCACCTTCGGTGAGCCGTTGCCGTGGCAGGATCTACGCGCGGCGTTCATCGAACGCGGGTGGCTCGACGCGACCCACACCGTCCGCGAACTCGAGGTCGGCGGGGTGCGGGTGGTCGCGGCCGGCGTCGATGACCCGCACATCGAGCGGGACCGCTACGACACGGTCGCGGGCCGTCCCAATCCGCTTGCCCATCTGCGTCTCGGTCTCACCCACTCGCCCGAGCCGCGGGTGCTGGACCGTTTCGCCGCCGATGGTTACGACCTGGTGATGGCCGGCCACACCCACGGCGGCCAGCTGTGCCTGCCGCTCGTGGGTGCGCTGGTCACGAATTGCGACCTGGACCGGTCGCGGGTCAAGGGCGTCTCCAACTGGGGATCGTCGATGAAGCTGCACGTCAGCGCCGGTCTCGGCACTTCGCCGTATGCGCCGGCACGGTTCTGCTGCCGCCCGGAGGCCAGTCTGTTGACCCTCACGCCGGTGTCCCACGGGGACGCCGCCTTCGCCGAGGATCATTCGCTGCCGCAGCTGGCCACCGAGATCACGTGACCACCTCGTCGATCGCCGGGATCAGAGTGCTGGCGGTCGACACCTTCGGCACCGTCACCGACTGGTTCACGGGCATCTCGTCGGCGGTTCGGACGACGATCCCCGAAGTCGATGCCGGCGACTTCGCCCGGGAATGGCGACGCCGCTACGCGCCGATCCTGGCTCGCGTGGAATCCGGCGAGCTGCGTTGGCGGCCGCTCGACGATCTGCAGACCGACACCCTGCACGACGTCGCGAAGATCTTCGACGTGGCACTCACCGATGACGCAACCGAGACTCTCGTTCGCGCATGGCGGACCATCCCCGGTTGGCCCGACGCGGCACCCGGCATACGTCGCCTCAAACGGGACTTCATCGTCTGCGCGCTCAGCAACGGCACGGTGGCCCTGCTGACCGACATGGCCAAGCACAACGGCTTCGACTGGGACGTCATCGGCGGCTCCGACCTGTGGCGCCACTACAAACCGGCCCGCGAAACCTATTGCGGCCTGGCCGATCTGCTCGAGGTCGAACCGGGACAGGTGATGATGGTCGCCACCCATCAGAGCGACCTGGATGCCGCCCGGAGCTTCGGTCTGCGAACGGCTTTCGTCGAGCGACCGCTGGAGTGGGGCCCCGACGCGGGGCCGGATCGCAAGGACGACACCGGTTCACCCGAGAACGACATCCACGCGACGGATCTCACCGATCTCGCCGAACAACTGGGCTGCTGGTGTCCTGCGTCAATCACCCACAACGGATGATGTGAAGCCCTCCTGCCGCGGCGACGATGCGGGGTGACATCATCCGAGAGAAAGCGCAGGGTCATGACCACTCAACAGTCCGAGCACCGGGTGCAGCAGGGGTTTGCCGCCTTCGGCACCATCGGGGCCGCCATCCTGCTGCTCGTCGGCGGCATCATCGAACTGCTCCAGGGCATCTCGGCGGTGGCCGAAGACGAATTGTTCGTCGTCGGACCCGAGTACGTCTACAAGATGGATCTGACCACCTGGGGATGGATCCACATCGTCGTCTCCATCATCGCGATCGCGATCGCGGTGGGCATGTTCACCGGCGCCGCCTGGGCCCGAGTCGGGGCCATCTGCATCGCGTCACTGTCGATCATCCTGAACTTCCTGTGGCTGCCCTACTTCCCGTGGTGGTCGATCCTGGTGATCGCCGTCGACATCGTCATCATCTGGGCAGTGGCGACCTGGCGGAACGTCTGAGCCGACCGCTCCGGAGCGACCCACCGACCGCGGTCTGATGATTGGCGCCCCCGACGATCGGGTATCCGTGTGATGTACGCGAGGTATCCGAGATCGATGGGAGCACAACATGGCGCAGTACCGAGTGGTCAATGCCGACGGCGATGTCATCGAGTCGAAGGAGTTCGCCGACGCGACCGGCGCGTACGACTGGTTGAAGACCGTCGAGGCGCCCGACGACCAGTTGGGCGTTGCAATGCAGGTCCTCGACGACGGGGAGTGGAAGAACTTCGAGGTCGCCGACGGCGGCACCAACACGAATCCCTCCGCCGACGCCTGAACGCGCCGGCACAGCATCGCGATCACCGGGTGTGATCCGTCACCGGCGGATCACACCCGGTGAACGTTTCCATGAGACCGTGACAGCGCAGCGTTAGCACCGTGCGAGTCCGTACCTCGACGATCGGGGCATCCGATTGATCGAGGAAGAATGATGATCGACACGACTTCCCGGGTGACCGAACTCGGCACCATTCTCGGGATCTGGGCGCACCCCGACGACGAGGCCTACCTGGCCGGCGGCATGATGGCCATCGCCAGACGAGCCGGGTCGCGAGTGGTGTGTGTGACCGCCACCCGTGGCGAGCTCGGCACCGCCGACAACCTGCGATGGCCCAAGCTCCGACTGGCGAGGACCCGAACCGACGAGCTGGCCCGCTGTCTGGCTGTCCTCGGCGTCACCGAACATCATTGGCTCGCCTACCGTGACGGTGGTTGCGCCGCGGCTGACGAGGGCGCTGCGGTGGCGCAATTGTGCGAGATCATCGACGACGTCCGGCCGGACACGATCCTGACGTTCGGGCCGGACGGATTCACCGGCCACCCGGACCACCGCACCGTCTCGTCCTGGGCGACTGCGGCTTTCGCGCGCACGGCCGCACCCGGAACACGACTCATGTATGCGGCGGTGTCGGAGAACCGCAACGCCCGCTGGGGCGAACTCAACGAGCGGCTCGGCGTCTACCTACCCGGCTTTCCGGTGGTGCATCCCTCCGAGAGCCTCGCCGTGGACCTGCCCCTCGACGACGACGTCGTCGACCTGAAGGTCCGGGCACTGGCGGCGCAGGAGACCCAGACATCCGCTCTCATCGAGGAACTGGGGATGCGCAGTACGCGGCGTGGATCGCCGAGGAGACATATGTCGATCACCGGGTGTACGGGTCCGGCACGATCTCCGATCTGCCGGTCACGAGTGTCGCAGATGCCGATCGATGGATTCGCGGGCAGCACGTAGCACTTCAGTACGGTCGGTGACTTCTTGCGGCGATCCGGTTTTCGGCAGTGTGGTTCTCTGCTCCGCGCCGGCCACGGTCGGGGCATCGGGTGCGGCGTCGGCGGCGTCGGAGAGCAGGGATGCGGTGGTCGCGTCACCGAGGTCGCGCAGGAGTCCGGCCAGGTTGCGCAGTGTGGTCCACAGATGGGTCCAATTACCGGTCCTGGTGAAGTAGTCGATCACGTCGCGGTATCCCCGCAGGGCCTCGTCGGTGCGCCCGGACGCGGCGCGCGCGGACTGCAACCCCACTGACGCCACGCCGACGAGAAACGTTGCGCCACACTGCTCGGCGAGGTCGATCGCCACGAGGTAATGCGCCTGGGCGGCATCGCCGTCACCGGCACATCCCGCGATCTCTCCGTCCACGTAGGCCGCCCAGGACCGCATCGACGGTGCCACGGCCTGCGCGGCACCGCGTTCGTTCAGTCGCTTCGCTCCGGCCAGGTCACCTGAGTAGGCCCGTGCCAGCGCGGCGATACCCAGGAGATCCCGTCCACCGATCAAGGCCGATGCGGCGAGGGCGTGTTCGATGCAGGCGTCCCACGCCCCGCGCGCAAGATCGACCACCGACAGCACCGCGAGTGCGACCCATTTGTCGACACCGTCCGCTGCCGCCAGCGCCGACTCCGCGAGCCGCGCGGCGCGCGCGAAGTCACCCTGGTGGTAGGTGGTCTCGGCGGCGGCGGCGAGCACCACCCCGGCGCGTGGATGCCCGGCCAGCGCCGGGTCGTCCGCGAGTTCCAGGGTCCACTGCCGTAGCTCCATCAGGTCGCGGTAAGCGATGGCGTCGTACAGGGGGCACACCATGGCGGCGGCGTCGTCGATCACCGAGGTGTTGCGAACCGACTGCCACGCGGCCCGCAGGTTGGCCAGTTCGCGCCGAACCATCTGGTCGCCGACGCTCTCCTGATCCGACGCGATGAGCCGTCCGATGGTTCTGCACTGTTCGACGGCCCAGTGCCGCAGGCGTTCGGTGGCCGGCCCGAGCTCATTCGCCGCGTCGAGGCGGTCGATCCCGTACGCCCGCAACGTCTCCAGCATGCGGTACCGCGTCGGGCCGTCGAAGGACACCTCCAGCATCGATGTCTCGACCAGCCTCGCGAGCACCTCGTCGGCGCCTGCCGACAGGTTGAGGTCGCCTGCCAGCTGTTCCGCTGTCTGCAGGCTCACCCCGTCGGGAAAGACCGAGAGCTGCCGGAACAACGCGCGCTCGTTCTCTCCGAGCAGGTCATAGGACCATGCCACCGTCGCACGCAGGGTCCGGTGGCGTGCGTCGACAGTGGGACGACCGCCCCCGAGCAGATCAAGCGACCGGTCCAGTCGAGCGGACAGATCGTCGAGGGAGAACGACGACAATCGCCCCGCCGCGAGTTCGATGGCCAGGGGCATCCCGTCGAGGCGCGCGACGATGTCGGCGATGGTACGAGCCTGCCCGGATGTCGGTGTGGCACCGCGACGTACCCGCTGCGCACGTTCGATGAACAACTGAACCGACGGCGCACCCGTGGGATCCTCGTCGGGTCTCGGCAGGGACAGCGGCGCGAGTCGCACCACGTACTCGACCGGAAGGCCCAGCGCCTCCCTGCTCGTGGTGAGAACCGTTGTCTCGGGACATGTCTCGAGTACTCGGGACACCACGTCACGCACCGGATCGAGCAGATGCTCGCAGTTGTCGACGACCAGCAATGCGGGTTGTTGCCCGAGTACTGCGAGACATGCGGAGAGCACGTCGCCACGCTCCACCTTCACGTTCAATGCCTCCGCCAACGCGTAGGGAATGGATGCCGGGTCGGTGACCGACGCCAACAGGAGGACTGCGGCATCGGTTCTATGGGCGACGATTTCCCTTGCCACACTGGTCTTGCCGATCCCACCCGGTCCGACGATGCTCACCAACCGCTCCCGGCCGAGCAAGGTCTGCAGGCTGTTCACCTGCGCGGCCCGACCAATCAGTCGCGGATGTGTCCGCACCTGCGGCCTCGGCTGCGGCTCGACGGAACCGGCAGCCGCCGAGATGATCTCGTGCTCGGCCTCGCGCAGGGCGGGCGATGGGTCGAGACCGGTGTCGTCGACCAGCCGCCGCCGGAACGCTCGCGCCGCCTCCAACGCCGCGGGCACATCACCGGTCGCCGCCAGCGCACGCATGTGAAGGATCGCGGTCGGCTCGCGGAGGGGTTCGGCCGCGGCGGACGCCGCAGCGCGGGACAGCACGTCGGAGGCCCGGCCTGCCGCGATGCCAGCGGCGACCAACTCGTCACCGATGTCACGTCGTAGCAGTTCGTATCCTGTTGCGGCGGTGGCGATCGGCCCGACATCGAGGAGGTCGGTCAGCACGGGTCCCCGCCAGAGATCGTCCGCGACCCGCAGCACCGCAAAGGCTTCGGCCGGATTCGCGCGAGCGGACTCGAGCGCGGCACGGGCCTGCGTCACGTCGAGTTCGTCGCGGGCGAGCACCAGCCGGTAGCCCGACGGCAGGGTCTCCAGGCGGTGGGCGGCCGCACCGAGTTGTCCACGCAGCCGAGAGACGTGATTCTGCAGGGCTTGTCGCCCCGATTCCGGTAGGTCTGCGGGCCAGAGTGCATCGAGGAGTTCCCCGACGGGCACGACGTGCCCCTCCGCCGCCGCCAGCATCGCGAGGACTGCTCGACGCTTCGGGCCGACGACGTCGATCACGTCGTCGTCGATGATCACGCGAAGGGGACCCAGCAGCCCGACGTGCAGCGACCCGATGCCTTCGCCTGCCATCACGCCCCACTTCTCAGCGATCCACTGACCAGGGCGAATGTCCTGGTGCGAGTCTGACGATAGCGGATGGCAGCGCCATGACAGGGGCGGTGCGCATCGTTGTGTTCCGTCGCCACCCACAACGACCGGCGACGAGAAAGGAGAAGGACATGGACCCCGACAAGGTGCATGAGTTCATGAATCAAGTGGTTGCCGACATGGCGGCGACCGATGCCGCCGGATCGGTCGTCATCGGTGAGCGTCTCGGCCTCTACCGCTCACTCGCCGACGGCGCCGCCACCCCGGCCGAATTCGCCGCGCGGACGGGATGTCACGAGCGGTATCTCACCGAATGGCTGCGCGGCCAGGCGGCCGGCGGCTATGTCAGCTACGACCCGCCGTCGGGCCGGTTCTCGCTGACCGCGGAACAGGCTTTCTGCCTGGCCGATCCGGACGGACCGAACGTGCCGGCGGCGTTCCTCACCGCGATGGGAACGCTGCGCGCGGAACCGAAGATCACCGAGGCGTTCCGCACCGGCGCCGGAGTCGGATGGCATGAGCACCACGAGGACGTCTTCGTCGGTTGCGACGCCTTCTATCGCCCCGGCTACGTCGCCGACCTCGTGCCGACCTGGATTCCGGCCCTCGACGGTGTCGAGCAGAAGCTGCTGGCAGGCGCGCGAGTTGCCGACATCGGCTGTGGCCTCGGATCGTCCACCCGGCTGATGGCCGCGGCGTACCCGATGAGCACTTTCGTCGGTTTCGACTACCACACCGAGTCGATCACGCTGGCGCGCAAACGAACCGCCGATGCCGGACTCGCCAGCCAGGTGAGCTTCGAGATCGCCACGGCACAGGAGTTCACCGGCGACGGCTACGACCTGATCGCGATGTTCGACTGCCTCCACGACATGGGCGATCCGCTCGGCGCGGCCCACCGCGTGCGGGAGGCGCTCGCGCCCGACGGCACGTGGCTGCTGGTGGAGCCGTACGCATCCGATGTCGTCGAGGAGAATTTCAACCCGGCCGGTCGGCTGTTCTACAGCGCATCGACCTTCCTGTGCCTGCCCAACAGCCTGTCCCAGCCGGGCGGATACACGCTCGGGGCCCAAGCCGGGGAGAGTGCGGTCCGCGAGATCGCCACCGACGCCGGATTCACCCGTTTCCGCCAGGCAGCGCAGACCGGTTTCAACGCGGTGTACGAGATCCGTCCCTGACCGCTCAGACGAGGAAGCCCTGACCGGGTAATCCCTGGTCAGGGCCTCTTCTGCAATCTCAACCTTGCGTCGGGGTGGCGGGATTCGAACCCACGACCTCTTCGTCCCGAACGAAGCGCGCTACCAAGCTGCGCCACACCCCGTGTGTAGCCTGCGATAGCTTACCCCCACGCCCCCTGTGGGGCTAAATCGGCTGGTCAGCGGGCCATCCACGGCATCACACCGTGACGAAGCCGTGACGTCCCGTATGCACGAATTCAGAGTTCCGTCGACCTCTGCCCACTACAGTTGCTTTCCGACACATGGGCCTCAGATTCATCACAAGTATCGGAAGGAAACCGCCATGAGCACGCCTGATCAGGAGATCGACTACGGCGTCAAGGAAGGCTTTGCGTTCGGCATCTCCATCGTCGCGGCCGCGCTGCTGTTCGTCGCCGGTCTCGTCGCTGTGTTCCAGGGGATCTCCGCGCTCGCCAATGACGAGTTGTTCGTCGTCGGCGCCGAATACGTCTATCAGTTCGATCTCACCACGTGGGGCTGGATACACCTGATCATCGGCATCCTGGCGATCGTCGTCGCCGGCGGTCTCGCCGTCGGCGCCGACTGGGCCCGGATCTCGGCGATCGTCATCGCGTCGATCTCGATCATCGCCCAGTTCCTGTGGCTGCCCTACTACCCGCTGTGGGCGATCCTGATCATCGCGCTCGACCTCATCGTTATCTGGGCGGTCGCGACCTGGAAGCCGTCGAACGTCGACTGACCGCCCCCCGCTGATCGAGTAGCGGCGCACCGCACGAGATCTCGATACGGCTCCTCGCTGCCGCTCGTCACCTACTCGATCACCGAGGGGAAGACCCGCGCCCCAACCGCTACTCGATCACCGAGGGGAAGACCCGCGCCCCAACCGCTGATCGAGTAGCGAGGAGAAGACCCGCGCCCCAACCGCTGATCGAGTAGCGGGCGAGCGACAGCGAGCACGCGTATCGAGATCCCGTGCGCCGACCCACGAGGAGAAGACCCATCCGACAACGGTGTGTCTCCGAATGGCCAGCGTTCATCCACTGACCGAACGGAGCCGCAAGATGCGCATCACCCGCACGATCCGACCCCTGTTCACCGTGCTCGTCACCATCGGCCTCGCCATCGGCGCGCTGGTCGCCGGCAGCGGCGCGGCGTCGGCCGCCCCGCTGCAGCCGATCCCGAAACTCGACACCGAGCGGTATCTCGGTTCGTGGTGGCAACTCGCGGCGATCCCGGCGTTCTTCAATCTGAACTGCGCCAAGGACACCAAGGCCAACTACACGGTGATCGATGCGACGACCATCGGCGTGGAGAACACCTGCACCACGTTCACCGGCCAGACCAACGGGGTCAAGGGCAAGGCCGACGTCGTCGACCCGGTGACCAACGCCCAGCTGTCGGTGTCGTTCCCGCAGGTCCCCGTGAGCATCAATCCGGGTGGCGCACCGAACTACATCGTCACCTGGGTCGGCGAGGGTGACACCCCGACCGATCCGTACGAATTCGCGATCGTCGGCGACCCGTCACGGCTGTCCGGTTTCGTGCTCTCCCGCGAGCCGGTCGTGTCCACGGCGACGCTGAAGATGCTGCGCGGCGAGGTCGAGAAGGCCGGGTTCAACTCATGCATCTTCCTGGTCTCCCCGACGACCGGGGGCCGCACCGACTACTCGCCGCTCTGCACGATCTGACCCTGCTCGGCCCGTAGGCTGGCCGGGTGAGCATCGACCCCGAGGCGCGACGCGCGCAGCTCGTCGAGAGCGCGTACCGCATCGCCGATGACATGCTCTTCCCGGCCGCCGCGGAGGTCGACCGCACCGGGGCCATCCCGGACTCGCACTGGACCGCGATCGCCGACGCCGGGCTGTTCGGCATCGCGGCTCCGGTGGAGTCCGGCGGCCCCGGCCTCGAGCTGTATCAGGTGCTCGAGATCCAGGAGGTGATGGCGAGCGGATGCCTGCCCACCGTGTTCGCCTGGCTGCAGCATCACGGCGTGGTGATCTCGCTGGCCGGCACCTCGAACGCCCAGCTGCGCGACGAACTGCTCGCGCCGACGATGACCGGCGAGCTGCGTGCCGGGGTCGCCTACGCGGGCGCGGTGCCGACCCCACCGCGCATGCGCGCCACGCGGGTCGACGGCGGGTGGCGACTGAACGGGTACGCGCCCTTCGTCAGCGGGTGGGGCGTCATCGATCTGCTCCAGATCTCCGCCCGCGATGTCGACTCCGACGATGTGATCGCCGCGATCCTGCCGGTCGACCAGCCGTCGTCGGAGATCGCGATGACTCCCCTGCATCTCGGTGTCGCGGATGCGACCCGAACGGTGGCGCTCGCGGTGGACGACCTGGTGGTGCCCGATGACCGGATCGTCAGCCGGATCGGCCACGATGATTTCTTCGCCACCCAGAAAATCGGGCTCCGGATCAACGGCACGCTGCCACTGGGCATCGTGCGGCGGTGCACCGCGATCCTCGACGAGATCGGGCACTCGACCGCGGCGCGGGGACTGCGGGAACGAGGCAGCGCGGTACGCGTCCGCCTCGATGCCGCGATCACCGACCACGACGCCCTCATCGACGCGCGCGCCGCCGGTGCCCAACTCGCCGTCGATGCCGCAGCGGCCCTCATCGCGGCCGATGGCGGGCGCGGACTGCTCCGCGGCGCTCACCCCGAACGGCTGGCCCGCGAGGCGATGTTCACCTTGGTCGCGGCGAGTCGCCCGCAGTTGAAAGATCTTCTCGTCGAACAGTTCAGCGCGCGGCCCGACGCGCATACTCTCTGAGGAACATCGCCTCGACGATCGCCATGTTCTCGATCTCGCCCGGATCGACGCTCTCGTTCGGCGCGTGGATGAGGCACGACGGCTCCTCCACACCGAGCAGCATGATCTCCGCCTCGGGGTAGGTTTCGGCGAAGACGTTGCACAGCGGGATCGACCCACCCTGGCCCATCAGCAGAACCTCGGAACCATAGGTTCGCTGCATCGCGTCGACCATCGTGTCGTACCCCGGCCCCGACGTCGTCCCGGAGAACGGCGAGCCGGAGGCCTCCGGCTCGATCGTGACCCGGACGTTCCATGGGGCCACCGAGGTGAGATGGTCGACCAGCGCCTGCTGAGCCACTTTGGCGTCCATGCCCGGCGGCACCCGCAGGTTGATGCGCGCACGGGCCCGGGGCTGCACCGCCGCCGACGACCCGACGACCGGCGGGCAGTCGATGCCGAGCACGGTCGCTGCCGGCCGCGCCCACACCATGTCCGCCACTTTCCCGGAGCCGATGACGTCGACACCGTCGAGTACGCCGGCGTCCCTGCGGAAAGCGTCGACCGGGTACTCGACACCGTCGAAGGTCTCCGTGGAATCCAGACCGCGGACCGTCGTGTTGCCGTTCTCGTCACGCAGGGAGGCCAGCATGGCGATCAAGGCGGCGAGTGCATCCGGCGCAGCACCGCCGAACATGCCCGAATGCATTGCCGAGGCAAGGGTTTCGACGGTCACGATCACATTGGCGACACCACGCAGGCTGGTCGTCAGACTCGGCCGCCCGATCTCGAAGTTGCCCGAATCGGCCACGATGATGGCGTCGGCGCGCAGCAGGTCGGGGTTGCGGGGGACGAAGTCCTCCATCCCGCCACTGCCCTGCTCCTCCGAGCCCTCGCCGACGATCTTCACGTTGACCGGCAGGTCACCCCCGAGGGCGCGCAATGCGGTGAGGTGTACCGCGATGTTGCCCTTGCAGTCGGCGGCGCCGCGCCCGTACCAGCGACCATTGCGTTCGGTGAGTTCCCATACCGGCGAATCCCATTCGTCGGCCCCGAGCGGCGGCTGCACGTCGTGGTGGAAGTACAGCAGGACCGTCGGCGCGTCGTCGGGACCCGCCAGATGCCCGGTCACCGCCTTGCTGCCGTCGGCGGTGACGTGGGACTCGACGTCGTCGAAGCCGAGCTCGCCGAAGGTGTCGAGGAGCCAGTCGACCATCCGGTCGCAGCCCTCGGGCGGTGTCCCGGTGGGATCGTAGACGGATTCGAAGGCCACCATCTCGGCGAGTTCGGACTGCGCCTGCGGCATCAGACCCTGGACCCGTTCGCGGAGAGCATCGTCGGTCATGTGCGCCTCTCGGTGTCGGACTCTCGTGGCGGAGCTGTCCACCACACCTTGTCACGACTCAGACGAGGTCGCGTGTCTCGATCCGGCCGCTGCGGATGGCGTCGAGCATCATGGCGTGGTCGCGCTCGTTGAGATCGGCGTAGGCGAGCGAGAAGTCGGCGATCGCGTCGGGAAAGGCCTTCGCCCCGGCGAGGTAGTCGGCGATGTCGAGGCGACTGCCGGTGCGCGCGTGCGCCTGTGCGAGCGTGCGACCACACAGTCGCGCGTAGAGTTTCATCTCCTCCTCGGTGAGCGCCTCGATGACCACCGACCCCTTGCCGTCCCGCAACTGCCGGACGTAGAAGTCCCGCTTCTCGCCGTTCTCGTCCAAGCCGGAGGTCCAGCCCAGGAAGAGGTCGCTGGCGGCCTGCAGCAACCGTTGACCCTCGACGACGCGCTGACCCTGGTTCGGGTATTGCTGCGTGGGGATGAAGTCGTCCAGCACCGACCTCTGCGCCTCTTTGACCTGCAGGAACAATGGATCGTCATTGCGGGCGCCGTGGAACAGCACGACCCAGCACCGCGTGCCGACACTGCCGACCCCGACCACTTTTCGCGCGACGTCCACCATCGCGAACTGGTCGAACAACGCCCGGATGTGGTCGGGCAACATCGAACGGTAGTCCCGCAGCCGCTGATCGACTCGGTCGGCCAGGACGTCGGCGTGTGGACCGTTGAAGATCTCGCTGACCGGGACCAGCAGTGGCGGGTCGCTGCGGAACCGGACCGTGCCGTCGTCTCCGATGGTGCAGAGCTTGCTCACCGATCGCACGCTGTTGCGATGCTGCGCCTTACGGAGTCCCCGCACCGCGCGTTCCTCCCGCGACGTGTCGAGCACGGAACCGATCTCGGTGATCATCTCCTGGGTGTCGACACGCGCGTACCAGCAGTCCATCGTCGACTGCTGCACGCTCGCAGCGATCCACTTCCGGTAGGACTTGGCGACTTCCCGCGCATGCTTGCGGGTGGCCTTCTCGCCGAACCCGTTCTGTCGTCCGGCGACCACGAAACTCGCCGCCAGTCGCTTGACATCCCACTCGAACGGCCCCGGCGCGGTCTCGTCGAAGTCGTTGAGGTCGAAGATCATCCGCCGTTCGGGCGTGTTGAACACCCCGAAGTTGCTCAGGTGCGCATCGCCACACAGCTGGGTCATCACCCCCGAGTGGGCGGTGGCCGCGAGGTCGGCGGACATCACCGCTGCCGCACCGCGGTAGAACGTGAAGGGCGTCGCCGACATCCGGGCGTGGCGGACCGGAATCAGTTCGGCCACACGCGATTGCGCCTGGGCGAGCAGGATGTCGATCGGGTCGGCGCGGTGCGCCGGATTGGGGCCGGTCGCCAGATCGTCCATGGCCATCGTCATCGCGGTCCTCCTGGTCAGGTGACGACGCGCGACGACGGCGGCGGCATTGCTGCGCCACACCGGGGTGAACGTCGGGGTGTCCTGGGTGAACCGAATTCTTGCACCCCGACCGGCGGTCCGCAGCCGGATCCGCCGATCAGGCGCTGTCGCGGTGCTGCAGATGATGCAGGACGACGTCGTCGTGCAGTCGTTGCGCCCCGGTGGAGCGGTCGAACCGAGGATGGAGGAGATCCGCCGGCCGCGACGCGGGTCGCTGGATGCGGATCGCGATCGGCGAGAGGACGAGGATCAGGAGCGCGAGAAGGATGAGAGCTGTCATGACAGAAAGTATGTTCTCGAAAACTTCACGCCATAAGTGGCTTGATTGACAATGCTCGCAAATTTTCTGCCATAGTGGTGACGTGCTTTCCAAGGTGGCCGTGCTGCTCTATCGCAAGGTCGCGCTGTTCGAGTTCGGCGTGATCAACGAGGTGTTCGGCCTCGATCGCACCGACGACGGGGTCCCGCCGTTCGAGTTCCTGATCGCGTCGCCCGAGCCCGGGGTCGCACTGAGCATCGGACATGGAGCGTCCGTGGTGCCGCCACACTCGCTCGACGACTGCCTCGACGCGGATCTGGTCGCGATCCCCGGTGGCAGTGTCGGCCCGGATTTCCCACCCGAGGTGCTCAAGACCCTGAACACCGTCGTCGACAACGGTGGCCGCGTGCTCACCGTGTGCTCGGGGGCGTTCGCCGCCGCGGCGGCCGGCCTCCTCGACGGCCGCCGGTGCACCACGCACTGGCGATTCGGTGCCGAACTGGCGCGGATGTATCCGAAGGCGATCGTCGACACCGATGTGCTGTTCGTCGACGACGGTCCGATCACCACCAGCGCCGGAACCGCTGCCGGGATCGACGCCGCGCTGCACCTGGTGCGCGAGGAGTTCGGACCCGAGGTCGCCAACAAGATCGCTCGGCGCATGGTCGTGCCGCCGCATCGCGACGGTGGTCAGCGACAGTTCGTCGAGGCGCCGATACCCGCGTGCGAATCCGACGGGTTCGCCGCCGTGCTGGATTGGATGGTGGAACACCTCGATTCCGACATCACGGTCGACGAACTGGCGGACCGGATGCACATGTCGACGCGCACCTTTGCGCGGCGGTTCGTCGACGAGGTCGGGGTGTCACCCCACCGCTGGCTCACCGAACAGCGCGTGCTGCACGCGCGTCGACTTCTGGAGACGACCACGTTGCCGGTCGAGGACGTCGCGGCCCGCGTCGGGTTCGCCTCGGCGACTCTGCTCCGCCATCACTTCAACATCGCCGTCGGGGTGACACCGACCGCGTATCGTCGTCGCTTCGCGGCGCGCTGATCAGCACCGCCGATCTCGCCGATCGTTCGCGACGTTCAGGCCTCCGCGGCGCGCTCCTCCGCGGCGGCGTACGACTCGGCAAATGACACACGGGGTGTCGTCGCCGCGTGGACGACCGCCATGGCCACGTAGGTGAGGGTGGCCAGCGCGAAGATCGCGGCGAGGACGAGTGCGGCGATCTGCACCACTGTGTGGAGAACCCCGTCGCCGGCCGCGGCCGCCAGGGCAGCGGCAACCGACAGGGTGACGCCGAGCAGCGCCCACGCGGCGCTACGAATCCGGGGACCGACCACCGATGCGTAGAAGAGTCGCTGGTAGATGGCGAGTTCGAACTCGTCCACCGACGCCAGGCGGACCTCGTCGCCCCCGGCGAGCTCTCGCAGTTCCCGGGCGAGTGCGGCGTCGCGCTGCAGCGTCGCGGTCTCGCCCTGTCGATATCTGACGAACGCGACGACCGCGATGGCCGCCGCGAGCAGTCCCAACCCCACTACCACTGCCCAACTGTCCACGCTGACACGCTACATGCGGCCGCCGTGGCGGAGTGTGCCCGGTCACATTGGTGGGTGCGGGGGGGGTCTCGATACGCCTCGGGCTCGCAAGCTCGCACGTGGCTACTCGACCAGCGGGAGGACCCCCGATCCCTGAGGAGATCCGGAGCCTGCGAAGGATCGTCACGAAGGGCTATCGCACGAACGCTCGAAATGACAACGCCGACACGACCGGGGCTGTCGGTCGTGTCGGCGTTGCGCGGGGCAGGTCAGACGGACTGGGCCTGCCACATCCAGTGGAGCTGCTCGAGCTTGGAGGCGATCTCGATGAGGAGATCCTGGCTCACCGGGTCGGTCTTCTCGGTGGCGTCGATCCGCTCGCGAAGACCGGCGATGACGGCCTGGAGGTTGTCGATGACCGCCGTGACGACGTCGCTGTCCTTGGTCCAGCCTTCACCAAAGCCCTTGGTGTTGGCCGTCTTCGCGACGGTCTCGGCGCGGCCGTCCGGGCTGACACCGATCGCGGTGGCGCGCTCGGCCGCAGCGTCGGTGAACTCACGGCTCACCGAGACGAGCTCGTCGAGCTCGAGGTGTACCGATCGGAACTGGCGCCCGATGACGTTCCAGTGCGCCTGCTTCGCGATCAGCGTCAGGTCGATGAGATCGACGACGGTGTCCTGCAGGGCCTTTCCGGTGACGGCCTTCTGTTCCTCGGTGAGGGTGCTGGTGATGGGTGTGCTGGTGGTCATCGAAAACCACTCCTTTCGTTGCGTGGGCTGTACGCGACGGTGTGGGTCAGACCCGCACCGTGATGTTGTGTTGGATGTTCCCCTTGGTCGCCTTCGAATACGGGCAGAAGGCGTGCGCGTTCTCGGTCAGCTCCTTGGCCTTGGCCTCGTCGACGCCGGGGATGTACGTCTCGATCGTGGCGACGAGCCCGAATCCACCGTCGGACTCGTCTTTGCCGATCCCGACGGTGACCGTGACCGTCGAGTCATCGGGGACCGGCGAGCCGGCCTGTTTCGAGGTGGCGCGCAGCGCCCCGAGGAAGCACGCGGCATAACCGGCCGAGAACAGTTCCTCCGGATTGCTGCCGTCTCCACTGCCGCCCATCTCCTTCGGCGGCTGGAGGTCGAGATCGATCTGGCCGGACTGCGACACGACCTGTCCGTCGCGGCCGCCTCCGGTCGCGGTGGAAGCGATGGTGTAGACGGGATCGATTGTTGCCATGTGATGTCTCCTCAGGTAGCTCAATCAGGCGATGGTCACGCCGATGCTTCACGTCTTCGGATCTACTGTCTTTTCAACGACTTCGATGGTTCGATGATTCCTCCGAGAACAGTCTCCTTGGTCACATCCTCTCTATACGGACGCTGAACCCGCTTCGGCAAGTGACGAATTCAGACACTTCGGGCACCGTCCCCAGAAGATCACCTCCGCCTCCTCGACTCGATAACCATGATCACGATCAGGCACCAGGCACGCGGTTTCTCCTACAGCGCAATCGATGTCGAGTATCTCGCCACATCCCCGGCAGATGAGGTGATGGTGATTGTCGCCGGTCCGGGTTTCGTAGCGGACAGGCGAACCCGCCGGCTCGATTCGGCGCAGCAGTCCACGATTGGTGCATGCACGCAGAACGTCGTACACGGTCTGCGTCGAGACCCCGCCCAGGTGCTCCCGCACCCCGGTTGCGACGAAATCGGCCGTCGAGTGCGGATGCGCATCGAGGATCTCGAGCACCGCCAGGCGTGGCGCGGTGACCCGCATCCCCGCCTCGCGGAGCCGTCGATGGAACTGATGGCTGTCCGACATGACTCCACCATAACGTCTTTTCTGGAACTAGTCCAGAAATTGGAGAGCTTCCAGAACCGTTAGGTGAGCCTGACCTGCGCGCTCGGTTCGCGCGGTCGGTGGGTGTCGCCTATGCTCGACTGCACGAGGCCGTATGTAGCAGCGGGTCAGAGTCCCGCTGTTCGCGTCCGCGATGTCCTCTCTCTCAGGTGTCGCGTCGAAAAGCGCATGCGGGCTCATCGTCACGAGAGAGATTGCCATGTCCGACATCAAAACCGTCACCGACGACCGCTCCGAGGGCGCAGCGGAGATGACCGAGCTCCACCGCGAGCGCGCCATGGGTGGATTGGGAACCGAGACCACCGACCGCGAGGTGCGCCGCATCAGCCTGGCCGACTTCGATGCCCGGCGGGGACAGATCGCCGACGAGCTCTGGTCCGCGGCAACCGATATCGGGTTCTTCCAGGTCGTCGACCACGGGATCGACCTGGCCGAGGTGAACCATGCGTTCGAGATGTCGGCGAAGTTCTTCGCCCTGCCGACGGAGACGAAGGCGCAGTATCCGCTCAAGAAGGGGCAGAACGCGGGCTGGGAGTACATGAGCCAGGTCCGCCCGTCGGTCGGCACCCCGGACCAGAAGGAGTCCTACCAGCTCACCCGACCACGGATGGACGGGCTCTGGCCGAGCGAGGACGAGCTGGCCGGATTCCGCGCCACCATCGAGGATTTCGAGCACAAGTGCTGGCGTCTCGCGATGGATCTGCTGAGTTGCTTCGCCGACAAACTCGGCCTCGACCGGGACTTCTTCACCCGCGCACACGACCCGTCTTCGAGCACCTACCAGAGCACCCTGCGGCTGCTGCACTACTACGCGTTCCCCGACGAACTGCTGGACGAGGACACCGCCTGGCGGGCCGGCGCACACACCGATTTCGATGCCCTGACGCTGCTGTTCCAGCGCTCTGGCCAAGGTGGGCTCCAGGTGTTGCCGGGCGCCGAGGCGCAGGGCCAGGCGTGGACGCCGGTGGAGCCCTCTGACGACGCGATCACCTGCAACATCGGCGACATGCTGATGCGCTGGTCCGACGACCGACTGCCGTCGAACTTCCACCGCGTGCGAGCGCCGCGTCGCGGCGAGTACAGCGGACCGCGCTACACGATCGCCTACTTCGCGCAGGCGAACACCGACGTCCTCATCGAGAGCGCCGCCGGCACCTACCCACCCATCACCGCAGCCGACTACATCGCGCAGCGCGTCGCGGCCAACTACGGCAAGTAGGTGCACACCGTGACCACCCCTGTCCGTACCGACCTGTCCACATCCCCGGCCTTCGCCGACGTCACGGTGTACACCGGGGGCGCCTGGCTCACTCATCAGGATGTCCATGTCGCCGACGGGGTGGTCACGGCCATCACCGACGCGGCCCACCCGGGCGACGGCAACGGCTACCTGATCCCCGGTTTCGTCAACACCCACACTCACCTGCAGCAGTCGTTGATGCGCGGTATCGCCGAGTGCACGCCGCTACTCGAATGGCTTCTCGCGGTAGGCGAAGAGTCGGTGGCGATCACCCCGCAGCGGGCCTATCTCGCCGCGGTCGCCGCGTCGCTGGAGGCACTGCGGTCGGGCACCACCACCGTCGTCGAGCACATGTGGCCGCATCCGTCCCCGGAGGTGCACGGCGCGGTCGTCCAAGCGTTGCGCGACACCGGAATCCGGGCAGTGCTCGGCCGGGGCGTCGCCGACCGACCCGATGCCACCCGGAAGTGGGGATTCGAGCCCCGGTTGATGCAGCCACTCGGTGACGTCCTCGATCACGTCGACCACCTACGTGCCCAGGTCGCCGATTCCCGCATCTCGATGGCGCTGGCCGTCCCCAACCCGCGGTCGGTGACCGAGCACGGGATGACGACACTGCGCGAGTTCGCCCAGAGCGGCGACCTCCCGGTCTCCATCCACCTGCTCGAGACCCCCACCGACGACCGGATGTGCCTCGAACACGCCGGCGTCGGCGCCGTGGAGTACCTGGACGGCAACGGATTCCTGTGGGACCGCGTGCTCGCGGTGCACTGTGTGGAGCTCGACGACGTCGGGCAACAGATCCTCACCGATCGCGGTGTGGCGATCTCGCACAACCCGTTGTCGAACATGCGGCTCGGCAGTGGGGTCGCCCCAGTCCCGGCGATGCTGGACCGGGGCATGATGGTCGGGCTCGGGGTCGACGGCGCGGCCAGCAACGACACCCAGGACATGCTGGAGACATTGCGGATCGCGGCCTATGTGCAACGGGCGGTGCACAAGCGGGCAGATCTGCTGGGCTTCGGCGAGATGCTCGACATCGCCTGCGGCGGCGCGAACGTCGCGCTCGGCCTGCCCGAGGTGATCGGCGGGGTGTGCACCGGGGTTCCCGCGGACCTGACGCTCATCCGGTTCGACCGCGACTACGCGACCCTGCCGGTCCGCGATCCGGGAGCGTCCCTGCTCACCGCGGGCTCGCCGCGGATCGTGGACACCGTGATGGTCGGCGGCGAGGTGGTGGTCGCCGACGGCCGGAGCACGCGCATCGACGAGGCCGAGTTCACGAAGGAGCTTCTCGCGCTCGGGAATTCTTCCGCCGGTTGAGTAGCGACGCGCGAACGCAGTGAGCCCGACGCGTATCGAAACCTACCGCGCGCGGAACATCTTCGTCGGGCGCATGCGCGTCGAATCGGGCAACCACTGATTCACGCCGCGCCGCACCGTGAACAGCCCCGCGATGATCAGCAACCCGAACTGCAGCCAGGCGATCACCGGCATCGCCGACCACACCTCCGGGTACTCGAAGAGCAGATCGATGCCGATCGGGATGCAGAGCAGGTTGATCACCACTGCGGCGAGGAAGAAGTTGCGGCAGGTGCGACTGTGCTGCGTCGCGGCGGCGACCAGCAACGCGTACTCGGCCGCTAGGAACACCACGATCATGACCAGCATGAACGGCGGGAAGAAGCCGGCCAGCGAGTCGACCTGTTCCTCGGGGCTCGCATTGTTGGGGTCGGCGACCACACCCTCGAGCAGCCGTACCCGCAGTAGGTCGGTGATCATCCCGAGGTTGACGAAGCCGTAGACCACGCTGACCAGTCCGGCGACCGCGGCACCCCACCACGCCACCCGCGCGTGCAGGCTCAACGCCACCGGGGGCGGGCCGGGATCACCGGGCGGGGGCGGGTACAGATTCGCGTCGTCGCGGTCGCGGGAACTGCGCTCGATGGCCGCCAGGTCCTCGGCGTCGAGTTCGGCCTGCGTCGGGATCCGATCCGGGTCGTCAGGGTCGGTCATGTGCCCGATTGTCCCACGGCCCTCACCGGGCGATCTTCAGCATCCGCCCGACGGTCGCCTGCCACAGAGTGCCGTCGCGCGCGATCGTCCCCGTCAGCTCCAGCGGTTCGTCGATCGGGCCGTCGCCGACCTTCAGCGTCCGGACCCGCTTGCCGGTGGCGAAATCGGTGGCCACGTAGTAGATCGGGCCGACCTGCTGGATCGAACCGGGAACGTAGGGTCCGTATCCCAGGGCGTGGATCAGGCCGTCGGCGCGCGACAGCCGCGGCAGCGTCGAGATGCGGTCGGAGTTCTCCCAGACCCGACGACAGCCCTGCTCGGACACGTCGATACGGGTCGAGCCGCCGGTGAACGGCGCGGTGGCGGGCACGCTCGGGCCGGTCACCGCCATCGGCGGGTACTGGTAGCCGTAGGTGCTGGGGATGACCAGGGAATCGCCCCAGGCCATGATCGAGTTCTCGGTGCCCTGTCCCGATGTGCCGAAGGCGGGCATCCGGCACACGGTGGCGCCTGTGTCGCTGTCGTAGACGATCAGATCGGGCCGATCGGCGTTGTCCACGATGGCCACCCACGCATCGCCGCCGGGCCCGAAATAGGTCGGCGTGGTTCCCGATCCCCAGGTCAGCTGGCCGGGTCGGCGCGCGTCGCCCCGGTCGTAGGTGCGTCGCCACACCGTGCGCGGCACACCGTCGTCGGCGGCCGTCATCTCGTAGAGTGCGTGCGTCGTCAGCACCGACGCGCTGTCGCCGCGCATGGTCAGCCCGTTGCCGAGTTCCTCACCGGCGGGCAGGCGCACCGACCGGACCCGCTTGGCCGCGTCCACCGTGCCCACGACGCCCCGGGTGGTCGCGAACCACACCCGTCCCCGTTCGTCGGGGGCGAGCCCGGTGATCGCGTCCCCCGCGGGGATGTGCCTGCTGACGTCGATCCGGTCATCGACGTACACCTGCCAACCGTCCGCGGTCCGCCGATGCGCCACCCGCAGGATCGCGCCCGAGCCGTCGGCGACGACGACCCGATCGCGACCGTCGAGATAGCCGTACACGCCGCCGAGCAATCCGCCCTTGGCCAGTTGCAGCCGAGCAAGCGTCGCCGCCGTGGCCGGGTCGAACAGCGTCACCGTCGGCACCACGACATCCGGCGGCGACGTCCCGACGAACTGTGTGCACAACGACACCGGCATCCCGTCACGTCCGACGAACGTTGCAGCGCACGCACCGCCGGGCACCGATGATGCCGCCAGATGTGCCTGCCGCCCCGGTCCCGGGAACGGCGTCGAATCGGTCGAGGCGAGGTCGCCGTGCATCAGGCTCGTTCCGGGAGGGCCCAGCGCGCCTTGAGCCTGCGCCGGCGCCGCCACCAGGCACAACGCTGCGGCTGCCACCGCCCCGACCACTACACCGACAACCGCCCCACGACGCATCCACCCCACCGGGTCATCCCATCACGTCGCCGCGGCTACGCGAGCCCGAACCGGGCTTTCTACTCCCGCTGAGAAAAAACTGAGAAATCCGCGTAGTGCGCTACGCGTGCCGACGACTCGTCCCCGGGCGGTCCACACCGAGATATCCCTCGCGTGGAACCGACCGGGGACGATCGGGCCGTGACTACCGGTTGAACTCGCCCAGCAGGAAGTTGGTCGCCGGCAACAGTGTGGTCAGCATGGGCAGCGCATGGTTGACGACCAGGCCCGGGAAGATCGGCGGGATCTCATTGGTCACCATTGCCACGTCGGCACCCTGGGCACGCCAGTCCTGATACAACTGCTTGACCTGGCCGTACGGAATGACATCGTCACTGATGGCACCCTCGAGCAACACCGGCGCATTCGGCTTCAGCCGACCGATCCGCTGATCGGCCACCGCCTTCTTCGCAATGGGTGTCCGATCGATGACCGCCGACAACGACTCGCCGGTCCGCGTCCACCGAGTCGTGCTCTGGAACCCGAAGGCGAGTCCCGTGTCGCCGATGCACTGGGTCGCCACCTGCGACAGCACCCGCCGGCCTTCCTGCGTGGTCTCGCGGTCGAGCACCGGCCGCAGGGCGGGGTAACGCGCCGTCAGGCCGTTGATCGCGTACCCGATGCCGCCGACGATGAAGGTGCCGTCGATGCCCTTCGTCACCTTCGCCAGATCGGCGGGCGGTGCACCCGCGTACGTGGCCCGCACGTTCAATTCGGGTGCGTATGTCTCGGCCATCTCGGCGGCGGATGCGGCCGCGCCGCCTCCCTGCGAATAGCCCGAGAATCCAACGGGCGCATCAGCCGGGGCGCCGGACAGACGCAACGCCGCACGGGCACCGTCGAGCATCGCGGCGCCGGACTCGCGACGGTTCACATAGGTGTGGACGCCCGGGGTACCCATGCCGATGTAATCGGTGATGAACACCCGCACACCGTTGATCAGCATCAGATTGAGCTCGAGAGCCGTGTAGTTCACCGCGATACTGGGTTTGGTGGGATCGATGGCCAGCGGGAAGTTCATCATCTTCGATCCGGCGCACTGATCACCTTGGCCCACGGTTCCGGGGCCCAGCACCACGGTCGGGCGCTGCCCGCCGCCCTGCCAGGGCGCCGTCGGCTCGACGAGCGTGCCGGTCACCGGAGCGGGTGTTCCGTCCTGGTACTCGGATGTGTACATGACCCGGGTCGCCGTGCCCGGCCATTGATTGCCGACACCGGGAATCTGGAGCAGCAGCGGGCTGGCTTCGCTGCGGATGACCGATCCGGGCTCGGAAGCGAATCGCGCGGGCGGTGTGTAGAAATCGCCTGCGGCGCCGGCTGTCGGAGCCATGGCCACCAGGCCGGCCCCGACGAGCACCATCCCGGTCGCCGTGGCAACCAGGCGCCGAACCGTTCCGGGTCGGCGCCGACCCAAAGAAATGTTCCCCCAGTTTTGTCTCATGAATCAGTAAGCTACCGCACAGTAACCTGGACGCGTGACCGGGGTCATGGCTTTCGCCAATCTCAATCAGTGAGGAGTGCCTCGACTGCCGCCGACACGATCTCGTCGACGTCGAGAGCGACGTCGAGGGTCAGACCCGGCTCGTCGGCGGCCAGGGGTTCGAGATCGTCGAACTGTGAGGCCAGCAGACCTGTCGGCATGAAATGCCCGGTCCGGTCCGCCTGTCGTCGGCCGATGAGTTCCCGTGACCCGGACAGATGCAGGAACCAGGTCGTCGGCGCGGCGGCGCGCAGTCGGTCGCGGTAGGCGCGTTTGAGGGCAGAGCACGCCACCACCCCTCCCCTGGGCTCGGCAAGCCTGCGCCCGACATCGTCGAGCCATGGCCATCGGTCCGTGTCGTCGAGCGGGTGGCCCGCCTTCATCTTCGCGACGTTCGCGGGCGGATGCAGATCGTCGGCGTCGATGAACTCGACGGCCAGGCGTTGCGCCAGAACCCGACCGACGGTCGACTTGCCCGAACCCGAAACGCCCATCACGACAACAGGTGTCGTGATGGGCGTGGTCACCAGGAAACCTCAGACCAGCAGTTCGGCGATCTGGATCGTGTTGAGCGCAGCGCCCTTTCGGAGGTTGTCGCCGCTGACGAACAGTGCGAGACCACGTCCGTCCGGAACACCCGGATCCTGCCGGATTCGGCCGACGAGCGAGTTGTCCTTGCCGGCCGCCGCCAGCGGGGTCGGCACGTCGGAGAGTTCCACTCCCGCTGCAGCGCCGAGGATCTCCTGCGCCTGCTGCACCGACATCGGGTTGGCGAACTCGGCGTTGATGGACAACGAGTGTCCGGTGAACACCGGCACGCGCACGCAGGTGCCGCTCACCAGCAGCTCCGGCAGCCCCAGGATCTTGCGGGATTCGTTGCGCAGCTTCTGATCTTCATCGGTCTCGCCGGAACCATCGTCGACCAGCGAGCCGGCCATCGCGAGCACGTTGAACGCGATCGGCGCGACATACTTGTCCGGCGCCGGGAAGTCGACGGAACTGCCGTCGTAGACCAACTTTTCGGCGTCTCCGACCACGGCGCGGGTCTGCGATGCGAGTTCCTCGACACCGGCGAGTCCGCTACCGGACACCGCCTGGTAGCTCGAAACGATCAGGCGCTGCAGCCCGGCCGCGTCGTGCAGCGGCTTGAGCACCGGCATCGCGGCCATCGTGGTGCAGTTCGGGTTCGCGATGATGCCCTTGGGCGGGTTCTTCGCGAGCTCACCGTTGACCTCCGAGACCACCAGCGGCACATCGGGATCCTTGCGCCACGCCGACGAGTTGTCGATGACGGTAGCGCCGGCGGCCGCGAATCGCGGTGCCTGCTCCTTGGACATGGTCCCGCCGGCCGAGAACAGCGCGATGTCGAGTCCCGAGGGGTCTGCGGTGGCCGCGTCCTCGACGACGATCTCGCCGTCGCCCCACGGCAGCTTCTTGCCCGCCGACCGCGACGACGCGAAGAAACGCACTTCGTCGGCGGGGAACTTGCGCTCGGCCAACAGGGCTCGCATGACGCCACCGACCTGACCGGTCGCGCCCACAACTCCGATGGTGGTCATGTCTATCGCCCCGTTCCGCCGTAGACGACGGCTTCCTCGTCGCCACCGAGATCGAAGGCGGCGTGCAGAGCCCGCACTGCGTCATCGAGTTCGGTGTCGCGGCACAGCACCGAGATGCGGATCTCCGAGGTGGAGATGAGCTCGATGTTGATGCCCGCGTTGCTCAGCGACTCGCAGAAGGTGGCGGTGACGCCGGGATGGCTCTTCATGCCCGCACCGACGAGCGACACCTTGCCGATGTGGTCGTCGTAGAGCAGATCGGTGAAGCCGATCTCGTCCTTGAGCTTGGTGAGCTTCTCCACGCCGAGCGGGCCGAGCTCGCGCGGCAGGGTGAAGGTGATGTCGGTCTTGCCGGTGTCCACCTTGGACACGTTCTGCAGGACCATGTCGATGTTGATCTCGGCGTCGGCGACCGCGCGGAAGACCTTGGCCGCGTAGCCGGGCTTGTCGTCGAGACCGACCACGGTGATCTTGGCTTCGCTGCGGTCATGGGCGACGCCGGTGAGAATGGCTTCTTCCACGGGAATGTCCTCCATCGATCCGGCCACCAGTGTGCCGGGTTTTGTCGAGTACGACGAGCGCACATGAACAGGGGTGTTGTAGCGGCGCGCGTACTCCACGCAACGCAGCATCAACACCTTTGCGCCGCAGGCGGCGAGTTCGAGCATCTCCTCGAAGGAGACGGTTTCGAGACGCTTGGCATCGGGCACAATGCGCGGGTCGGCGGAGTAGACACCGTCGACGTCGGTGTAGATCTCGCAGACATCGGCCTTGAGAGCCGCCGCGAGCGCCACCGCCGTGGTGTCGGACCCACCGCGCCCGAGCGTGGTGATGTCCTTGGTGTCCTGCGCCACGCCCTGAAAGCCCGCGACCAGAACGATCTTGCCTTCGTCGAGCGCGCTGCGGACGCGGCCCGGCGTGACGTCGATGATCTTCGCCGAGCCGTGGCTGCTGGTGGTGATGACACCGGCCTGCGAACCGGTGAACGACTGCGCCTGCGCGCCGAGCGAGCTGATCGCCATCGCGACCAGAGCGTTGGAGATGCGCTCACCCGAGGTGAGGAGCATGTCCATCTCCCGCGGCGGCGGGGTCGGGTTGACCTGCTGCGCGAGATCCAGGAGTTCATCGGTGGTGTCGCCCATGGCGGAGACCACCACGACGACATCGTTGCCCTGCTTCTTGGTCTCGACGATGCGCTCGGCGACTCGGCGGATCCGCTCGGCCGTAGCGACCGAGGAACCGCCGTATTTCTGCACAACGAGTGCCACGTCGACCACCTTTCGGGGGTTGTCGGAAAGTGCATCGCCCCAGTTCGGGGTCGCTCGACGTTGAGCGTCGGGGCGAACCTTAGCGGGGATCACCTTACCGTCGGTGACCTTCTTGCCCGAATCGGCCACCGGCGGCGCGGTGACGGTGGCCACATTTTCGCGGGCCTGGAGGACGTGGTTCGACGGCGATTTCCTCGGGCCGGATGTGACCGGTTCTCCTCCGCCCGGCGGGTGTGGTGGTCGCAACTACACGCGTCGCCCTACCATCGCTGAGGTGGCCACCGGAACCGACGTCGGTGCATCCGCACGCGACGGGCGCGCGCCGCGGCGCACCCGGACTGCACCTGCCGAGCCAGCCACCGTCGGCGCAAGGATCCGCGACCTGAGCGCGCGCCCGGCGGTGCGCGCGTGGGTCGAACCCATCGTCGTCTTCCTGGTGATCCGCGCCATCGGTATCGCGATGCTCGCGCGATTCGCCCAGCTGCGGGAGACCACACTCGGGGATTCCCTCGGGCTCTGGGACGGCCAGTGGATGATCGCGATCGCCGAGTACGGCTACCGCCACGTTCCGTTCACCCAGACCGACGCTCGAGGACTGCATACCCCCGACACCGCCTACGCCTTCTTTCCCGGCTACCCGATGCTGGTCGGCGCGGTGGCGAAACTTCCGCTCATCACTCCGTACGGGGCGGCGATCACGGTCAACGTGGTCCTCGGCTGTGTGGCGGCCGTGGGCGCCGCCCGGATCGGCGCGATCTGCGCCCGGATGATGGCCGATCGGTCGCCGATCGGGCCGGCCGATCCGCGGCGGACCGGACTGTTGCTCGCCGCACTGTTCGCCGCCACCCCGATGTCGGTGGTCCTCAACATGGCCTACACCGAGGCGCTGTTCTGCGCACTGGCGGCGTGGGCTCTGGTCGGTGTTCTCGAACGACGGTGGCTGCTCGCGGGGATCTGCGCGCTCCTGGCCGGGGCGAGCCGGCCGACCGCGGTGGTGGTGATCGGCGTGGTCATGCTGGCCGCGATCCTCGCGCGGCGGGACGGATGGCGGGCCTGGGCTGCGGTGGCCATCAGTCCGCTCGGCTACCTCGGCTACCTGGCGGTGGTGTGGGCCCACACCGGGTCACCGACCGGGTGGTTCCGCATCCAGACCGAGGGCTGGGGCACCGAGTTCGACATGGGCCGGGCCACGTTCGACTTCGTCAACGATGCACTGGTGCATTCGGGCGAGGTCGCCCCGGTCGCGACGGCGTGGATCATCATCGCCACGCTGGGGATGTTGGTGGTGGCGGTGTGGTCGCGGATGCCATGGCCGGTGCTGTTGTACGGCGTGTTGGTGGTCGCCTCGATCGCATTGTCCAGCGGGCTGATGATGTCGCGGGCCCGGCTGCTGCTGCCGGCCTTCGTGCTGCTCATTCCGCTTGCGATGGTGATGGCCCGGTGGCGTCGAGGAGTTGCCATCGCGACGCTGGTGCCGATCGTCATGGGCAGCGCCTGGTTCGGCGCGCACATGCTGACGGTGTATCCGCACGCGATGTGATCGGCGTCGGTGACCAGGATCAGCATCCTCAGGCGACGCCGAGGGGATAAACCCCTCGGATGGCCCTCACGGTGCGGTTTTCAGTCACCGTTCGCGTGGCCTTGCGCTTCGAACCCGTCACACAGGTAGGCGATGCCGTCGTCGAGTCGGGCTCGCGGATCGACCAGCCGTGCGGCTGCCGTCGTCTGCGACAGTGCGGAGAGGTGCGGTGCGAGATCCTTGGATCGTCCGCCGATCAGGTCCGCCAACCCGTCGGGGCCCTCGGACGGCTTCTCCGCGCGGAGCAGGTCGTCGCTGACCGCGACCAGCGCGACGCCGTGCACGTGACTCCACACCGTGAGTGCCATCCCGGTGGCCTCGACGAGGTCGACACCGAGGTCGAGGAAGCCGGCCGCGAACCAGTCCAGGCAGCGCAGTGATTCGTCGCCGAAACTGTGCCGCGGCGACGAGTAGGCCAGGACCACCCAGGGGTGGCGCTGATACAACTCCCAGTCGATGTCGACCACGACCTGCACCCGGTCCCGCCATGTCCACGGTCTCGTGTCGGTGACCGGATAGGGGAAGCGGCGGCCGATCTCCTCGGACATCTCCTGCAGCAACGCGTCCTTGTCGTCGACGTGACGGTACAGGGACATGGCACCCACGCCGAGATCGTCGGCGATCCGGCGCATCGACAACGCACCGATGCCGTCACGGTCGGCCACCGCGATCGCCGCATCGACGATCGCCTCCAGGGTCAGCCTCAGGCCTGCAGAGCCCCTGTCGGCAGGCGCCACCCGCTACTCCTCTCGTCGATCGTCCGCACGCACCGGACCTGCGGGAATATTTCGGTTGCGTACAGCGTACCCATGTCCGTACCGTCGATGCGTACGGCGTACGCGGCCTCGATGCCACCGCCGTCGAAGCATCGTCCACACCACAAGCCAGGAGAGCCGTCATGTCCGTCGTCACACCATCGCCCGATCAGCACCGGTCCCCCGCCGGCGCCGATCGACGCATGTGGTGGGGACTCGCGGTGCTGACCCTGCCGGTGCTGCTGGTCTCGATGGACTTCTCGGTGCTCTATCTGGCGATCCCCGCGATCACCGACGCACTCACCCCGACCGCCGCCGAACAACTGTGGATCCTCGACATCTACGGGTTCCTGATCGCCGGCCTGCTCATCACCATGGGCAACGTCGGCGACCGCATCGGCCGACGCCGCGTCCTGTTGGCCGGCGCCGCCCTGTTCGGCGTCGCGTCCGTCGTGGCCGCCTTCGCCCCGAACGCCGCGGTCCTGATCGCGGCCCGTGCGCTGATGGGCGTCGGCGGCGCGACCCTGCTGCCGTCGAGCCTGTCCCTGATCGCCAACATGTTCCCCGACGCCCGCCAGCGGGCCAAGGCAATCGGGGTGTGGACGGCCGCGTTCGCCGGCGGCAGCGCGATCGGGCCGGTCGTCGGCGGTCTGCTGCTGCACCAGTTCTGGTGGGGCGTCGTCTTCCTGATCAACGTCCCCGTGCTGGCCGTCCTGTTCGTCGCCGGCCCGCGGCTGGTCCCCGAGTACCGGGCGCCCAACGTCGCACCGTTCGACGTCCTCGGCGTCGTCCTGTCGCTGCTCGGCATCCTGCCGGTCGTATACGCGGTCAAGACGGTCGCCGCCGACGGCCTCGACGCATCGATCGTCGTCATCGGCTTGTTCGGGGTGGCGATGCTGGCGATGTTCCTGGCGCACCAGCTCCGGACGCCCGCACCGCTGCTGGATCTGTCCCTGTTCCGCAATCCGCAGTTCAGTGCGGCGGTGTCCGCCGCGCTGGTCGGCATGATGGCGCTCGGCGGAATGTCCTATCTGACCGGCGTCTACCTGCAGTCCGCACGCGGGCTCGACGTGCTGACCGCGGCGTTGGCCGGACTGCCGATGGCGGTCGCGGTGGCGGTGTTCTCCATCGGCGCCTCGCGGGTGGTGTCGATGGTCGGCCTGCGGTTCGCGTTCGTGGGGGCGGTGTCGTCCGCGGCGCTGGGCAACCTGGGCCTGTTGCTTCTGTCGACGACCAGTCCGCTGTGGATCTACCTGCTGTTCACGTCGATCGCGGGTGTCGGCTACGGCATCGTGTTCAGCCTGGTCTCCGACGTCGTCGTCGGATCGGTGCCCGTCGAACGGTCGGGTGCGGCCTCCGGGATCTCGGAGACGAGTTTCGAACTCGGCACCGCGATGGGGCTGGCACTGCTCGGCTCACTGGCCACGGTGGTGTTCCGGGCGCGTTCGGAGGGCTGGAGCTTCGGCGACACACTGGGTGACACATTGCGCCGGGCACTCGAGATGGGTGAGAGCGGAACCGAACTGGCCGGCGCCGCACGCAGCGCCTTCGTCGACGGAGTGCACGCCGCGTCGCTCGCGAGTGCCATCGCACTGACCGTGCTCGCGATCGTGCTGACCGTGGTCCTGCGGCCCCGGCCGATCGCCGCGACGCCGACCACACCGTCGGAACCGGCACTACCCTTGGCCGCGTGCACGAACTCATCGCAGGACGACGCAGTGTCCGCGGGTACGACGCCGACGCCACCATCTCCGCCGACGTCCTGACCGAGATCCTCGAGGCGGGCCGGTGGGCGCCGACGTGGGGTCGGATGCAGCCGGTCCGCTTCATCGTCGGCGTGCGGGGCGACGCGACGTTCACCGGCCTCACCGAGATCCTGACCCGCGGCAACGCGGGCTGGGCGCCGGCGTCGGCGGCGCTCGTCCTGGTCTGCACGACCACCCAGGCCGACGACGAGAAGGCCCGCACCTACTCGGCCGTGGACGTGGGATTGGCTGTGTCACAGATGATCCTGCAGGCCGCGTCGTCCGGCTACAACGGGCATCCGATGGCCGGATTCGACCCGGACGCCGCGCGGGAGCGGTTCGCCATCCCCGACGATCACCGGCCCCTCGTCCTGCTGGGCATCGGGCGTATCGCCGATCCGTCGACCGTGGCGCCCGAGATCCGAGAACGCGACGAGCGGCCACGCACCCGCCTCCCGCTGCGCGAGGTGGCCTTCGCCGAGCGCTGGGGAAACCCCCGAGCGCCCGACGATCCGACGGTCGGCGAGCAGGGCTGACACGCTCACCGACGCGTCAGCCGACAGACCGACGCCATTTGATCGCCGCTCGGTGCGGGGAGTACAGTCCAGCACATGCAGCGTGCACTCCTTCTCGGTTGCCGCGGCGGGGTCTGATTCGACCGGCCCTCCGTCGCGGGGCCTTCACGCGCCGGTCATCTTCCCCCGATTCCCACCCACGGAGAATGACCATCATGGCAGCAGCAGACTCTTTCACCTCTGGCACGAGCCGCATCGTCGAGCCCGCCGGACCCATCCCCGCCGGCCAGCCGGTCTGGAACACCCAGCGCAGTTCGGCGATGCCGGTACACCGCTACCGGCAGTTCGCCGACGAGGTCGAGAACGTGTCGGTCCCCGACCGCACCTGGCCCGACAAGACCATCACCACCGCACCGCTCTGGTGCGCCGTGGATCTGCGCGACGGCAACCAGGCGCTGATCGACCCGATGAGCCCCGCCCGCAAGCGGCGCATGTTCGAACTCCTCGTCCGTATGGGCTACAAGGAGATCGAGGTCGGCTTCCCGTCGGCCAGCCAGACCGACTACGACTTCGTCCGCGAGATCATCGAGGACGGCGCCATCCCCGACGACGTCACCATCCAGGTCCTCACCCAGTGCCGACCGGAACTGATCGAGCGCACCTTCGACGCGTGCCGCGGCGCCAACAAGGCGATCGTCCACTTCTACAACTCCACGTCGGTGCTGCAGCGCCGCGTGGTGTTCCGCGCCGACAAGGACGCGATCACCAAGATCGCCACGGATGCCGCGCACAAGGTCCTCGAAGAGCAGCAGAAGTACCCGGACACCCAGTGGCGTTACGAGTACTCGCCGGAGTCCTACACCGGTACCGAGCTGAGCTATGCCAAAGAGGTGTGCGACGCCGTCACCGAGATCATCGCTCCCACACCGGAGAACCCGATGATCCTCAATCTGCCGGCGACGGTCGAGATGGCCACGCCGAACGTCTACGCCGACTCGATCGAGTGGATGCACCGCAACCTGGCGCGCCGTGACTCGATCATCCTGAGCCTGCACCCGCACAACGACCGCGGAACCGCGGTCGCGGCAGCCGAACTCGGCTACCAGGCCGGTGCCGACCGCATCGAGGGCTGCCTGTTCGGCAACGGTGAGCGGACCGGCAACGTCTGTCTGGTCACCCTGGGCATGAACCTGTTCAGCCGGGGTGTGGATCCGCAGATCACCTTCTCCGACATCGACGAGATCCGACGGACCGTCGAGTACTGCAATCAGCTCAACGTCCCCGAACGCCACCCCTATGGCGGCGACCTGGTGTACACCGCCTTCTCCGGCAGCCACCAGGACGCGATCAACAAGGGCCTCGACGCGATGAAGTACGACGCCGACGCGGCCGACCAGGACATGGACGACATCCTGTGGCAGGTGCCGTATCTGCCGATCGACCCGAAGGACGTCGGTCGCACCTACGAGGCCGTGATCCGCGTGAACAGCCAGTCCGGCAAGGGTGGCGTCGCCTACATCATGAAGGCCGACCACGGCATGAACCTGCCGCGCCGGCTGCAGATCGAGTTCAGCAAGGAGATCCAGAAGATCACCGACGGCGAGGGCGGTGAGGTCAACCCGAAGGAGATGTGGGACGTCTTCGCCGAGGAATACCTCAACCCGATCCGGCCGCTGGAGCGGATGCGCCAGAAGGTGGACGCCGCCGAGATCGACGGCGGCGAGGACAACATCACCGCGGTGGTCAAGGTGGACGGAACCGAACGCGAGATCGCCGGCTCCGGAAACGGGCCCCTCGCAGCGTTCGTCGACGCGCTGTCGACGGTGGGCTTCGACGTCCGGGTCCTCGACTACAGCGAGCATGCGCTGACCTCCGGTGGCGACGCCAGCGCGGCGGCCTACGTGGAGACCGAGGTCAACGGCGAGACGGTCTGGGGTGTCGGCGTGGCATCGTCGATCACGACGGCCAGCCTGCGCGCCGTGGTCTCTGCGGTCAACCGCGCCCACCGCGTCGCCGGAGCCGATCTCACGGCCGACGACGGGGCGACGGCGCCGCGCACCTGGGCGCCGTAACCCACGCACTCCCTCCCTCGCACACGGCCGCAGCCCCGGCCGTGCACGGACTCACGATCACCGGACGACCTCCGCGTGCATCGTGTCAGAGACTGGGCCGGAACCCACGCTCGGCGGGCGATCCCTGCCACGGGGTTCCGGCCCATTCTCATGGCTCATACCCGGGTGTCGGATCAATCATCCGTACCGGATGACTCCATCTCCCGCCTGCTCGGTCGACAATGAACCACGCCACGGCAGACGTGGATCGTTCTCGACGCGAGGAGAACCGATGGGCGAACCGACCGGGCCGGAGCTGACCGAATTGGGCCCCATCGACTATGTCGTCGTCGAACTCCCCGATGGCGCAACGTCTCTCACCGTCGACATGGCCGATCAGATCCGGGTGTCGGTCGAGAGCGGGACGCTTCGACTGCTCGATCTCCTGATCATCGAGCGCGCCGAGTCGGGCGAACTCGCAGTCACCGAGTTCGAGGACCTCCCCGATCCGCGGCTGCACAACATGGATGCGGAGCTCGTGGAGATCCTCGCCGCCGAGGATGTGGAGAACCTGTCCAGCGCGATCACGCCCGGACGCCGCGCCGCGGTGATCGTCTGGGAGTACCTGAGCGCGGCATCGTTCGCAGCCGCGGCACGCGCCTCGGGCGGAAAGTTGGTCGCGCAGGGGCGCATTCCGACACAGGCCATCGTCGCGACGTTGCGCGCGGACGACGAACCCGATCGCTGAGGGTCGGAGCACCGGGACCCGGCGTGCACCTCAGATGAGGTGTCGTTCCCTGGCCCGGTCAACGGCGTCGCGACGCGTGGTGACCCCGAGCTTGCGGTAGATCGACTGCTGGTGGGTCTTGACGGTGTTCACCGACACGAACAGATCCGCGGCTATCTCCGCCGCCTTGTACATCGTCGGCAGATAGCGCAGCACCATCAGTTCGCGGTCGGTCAACGACTCGATGGGCAGCAATGGGGTCGCCGCCACTCCGGGCTGCTCGCCTCCACACGCGGCCAGCAGGTCGCGGACGAAAGCCTGATCACCGTCGGTCACCCGGAGCAGTCGTGTCAGCAGTACACCGACCACCGGACCCGCCACGACGAACGGACGGATCTGCCCCACCGGCGCGGCCAGCCGGACCGCGGACGCCAGATGCTCGAGCGCCGCGGAGTCCCGATGCAGCCGCGCCGACGCCACCGCCGCCAGGACCTCGGCCTCGGTCGCCTGGAGTCGGTACGGCGCAAAGCCTGCCGTGATGCCGAGGGCCTCGATCGCGTCGGCCGGGTTGTTCGCGGCGAGGTGCGCCTTGGCCAGGACGATGCGGTTCAGCGCGGTGGCGTACGGCGCCGGCAGCGCTCGGTCGCTGCCGACCGCGATCACCGCCTCCGCGTCGCCGGAGACCACCTGCACCTCGGCAGCCATCGCGTCGTACAGGCCGGCGAGTAACCCCGGTAGCGTGGTCGACGACCGCCGGGCGGCGTCCAGTCGCCGAAACTCGGTACGCGCGGCGAAGACGTCACCCCGCACGACCGCAATGCCGACCGCTGCCGCCTCGATGATCAGCCACGCAGCCGTGTCCGACCCGTGGGCCACGGCACGACGCCCCATGTCGACGGCACGATCTGCCGCCTCCAGGTCGTTGCACTCGAGGTACATCAGCGCGCGAGCGGCGTAGAGCGCCAACGTCTGTGGTTGACGTGCCCAGCCCCGGCGTTCTGCGAGCACGCCGATGGCGGCGGTCCGCACGGCGGCCTCGGGCAGGTCGCCGCGTACCAGGTCCGTCAGGGCCAGGTAGGTATCGGCCGCCATCGCCACCAGACTCACCCCCACCTCTTCGGCGCCGGCCCGACTGACCACGAGTTCCCTTGCTGCCGTGTCGATCTCACCGCTATGAAACAGGCCGATGGCCCGGTTGTTGCGCGCCATGATCGCATAGGCGGGCGCTGCGGGGATCGCCGTGCGGGGCGCTTGCGACACCAGCGTGAGGATGTCGTCGCACCGATCGACGACGTCGGACAGGCGGCTGGTGCGGGCAGTGACCATGCGGATCAAGGCGATCAGGATTCGCGAGCCGATGGTCGACGGCTCATCCGCGCCCAGAACCCGCGCGGCGTCCTCCGCATTGCGATCCATCGCGACGAAGTCGCCGCGGTGATAGCAGAGTATCGCGGCCGCAACCAGCGTGTCCGTGGTCGGCCGCGCCTCCGCCTCGACGGCAGCCGGCTCGAGCGCAGCGGCCAGCGCCGATGCCTGGGTCGACAGCACCAGCGGCGCAGCCACGCTGCCGAGCAGTTCGGTCATCGCCGGCCAATCGCGTGCCCGACCGTAGTGGCGCACCGCTGCCACCGGGTCGTCGTTCGCGGCAAACCAGTCCGCCGCCCGACGGTGGAGTTCGGCTGCGGCGTCCGGGTTCTCGGCGTCCAGCCGGTCCATCAGCAGCTCACGGAACAGCGGGTGGTAGGCGTACCAGTCGGGCCGGTCAGACAGCCGGACCGTCAGCACGTTGTTCGCGACGAGATCGTCGAGCACCCGGCGGCTGTCGGCGCGTCCGGCCAGCGCGCGGGCGAGCGGGGCACTGACGGTGTCGACGATGCTCGTGGCGAGCAGGAACCGCCGATCCGACGGTGCGAGCTCCTCGAGCACCTCCTCCAGCAGGTATGCCGCCACGAGTTCGTTCTGTCCGGTCACGCGATGAGTGACATCGCCGGAGGTGCCGCGGCCACTCAGTACCGCGAGCCGCAGCCCGGTCGGCCAGCCCTGGGTCCGGTCGAGAAGCGCATCGATGTCGTCGTCGGGCAGGTCGACACCCGCGCGGTCGCAGAACTCGGCGACGTCGTCACGGGTGAATTGCAGTTCGTCCGTGGTGATCTCGGTGAGCCGACCGTCGAGCCGCAGTTTCTGCAGGCGCAGGGCCGTCGCCGTCCGGGTGATGACGATCAGTCGCAGCGTCGGGGGCTGGCGGCGGATCAGGCGCCGGATGCTGCTCAGCACCTCCGGTGCAGCGATGCGGTGGACGTCGTCGAGGACCAAGGTGATCGGTGTGGGCGAGTCCGCGAGTCCGTCGATGATCCGGTCGACCTCGGGCTCGGCGAATCCCGATGCCGGCGCGATGTCCCGCAGTCCACTCGGCTCCGACAGCGCGTCGGCCGCGGCGAGGGCGCCGAGCACGTCGTTCCAGAACGCCCGCAGGCCATCGGCATCGTCGACGGTCAGCCATGCGGTGGCACCGGCAGGACGATGAGCGCCGGCCCAGCCCGCAACGGCCAGCGTCTTGCCGTACCCGGCGCCGGCGGACACCACCGCGACCCCACCAGGCGGACATCGATCCAGCGCGGCACCCACCCGCGACAGATGGACATACCCGGGAGGCAGGACGGGTCGCGACGCGCGCAGCCGCAGGCTCGGCGCCAACCGTCCGCTCGTCGAGTTCACCCGGTACCCACCTAGCAGCGTCCCCGACCCGATTCGGGAGATCTCCGAGAATGATAACGGCCCGGCGACCTTCGGGCGGTCGGTCATCCGGCTCGGAGGACGACAGTGTCGCGTACGTCTGTCACCATCGAGGACAGCAAGTGGCTGCAGGATGAATTCTCCGGGAGGTGTGCTCATGCCGATGCGACACGGACGGATCAGCCGGAGGGCGGTCATCGGTCATCCGGTGGTTCGATCGCCCGCCCCCACCGACTCCGCGGCACTTCTGGCCCAGGGCGTTGCGCGACGAAAGGACCGTGACGGTCGCGCCGCCGACCGCTCGGATCAGTGACCCCGGATCACCCAGCGCTCGGACTCTCCTCAGCGACTGCCGCTTCCGCCACCTCCCGACGCGCCGGCCGCATCGCGATCTCCAGCGCGGCGAGCACCAGGCAGGTGATCACCACGGTCCAGATCACCACCAGCCCGGTGGGATACGACCAGAACATCAAGATGAGCGCCGCACCCACGACGACCGCGATCCGCACCGGTATCCGCGCCTGATACAACGCGAGTTCGAACGCGTTGGGGTCACGCTGCTTCCGCCGGGCATCGAGGGCACCGACACCGCCGGTGAAGCCGCGCCGGACGGCCTTCGCCGACCGGGACCCACCCGCGAAGAACACCACGATCGCCACCACCAGCGCCAGAACCGCCACCGCACGCAACGCCAGCCGCAACGGGTTGACGACGGTGTCGAAGATGACGCGGGCGGCATCCGGCGCGAGGACATCGGCCGGGATCTCGCTCATGTACACCGCGCGTCCGATGAGCAGCCCGATCGCCAGTAGCAGCATCGCGACCACGATCGAGATGGCGACGGCCGCTGTCATCCGCAGACGTCGCCCGGCGCCGATCACCAACACCGCGCCGATCGCGGCGGCCAGTGCCAGCCAGGGCAGGACGTCGGCGATGTTGTCGAGGGCACCCACCCACCGCTGCGCGTCGGCGAGTTGCGGGGACTGGAATACGACGAAGTCCTTGTCGACCTCGGGAATGTTGGCGGCGAACGCGAATCCGCGATCGGTGAGCTGTTGCTTGACCTGGTCGATGACGGGTCCGAGCTGGATGCTGATGGAACCGTCGGAATCGATCTCGATGGCCCCGCGCTCGGTGTCGCCGGTCAGCGCAGCCACCACCGACCGGTGGGCGGCACGGTTGGCCGTCACCCAGAGTTCGCGGAACTGGTCGGATTCCACGAATCGGCTGACCGTCTGCTGGATGAACGATTCCGCCTGATTCGCCAGGACGGGCGCCAACCCGACCACGGTCTGATCGATGCGTGGCCGCTCGGCGGGGGTGAGGTCGACCAGCTGCTGCAGTGCCTGCTCGGTGATCTGCTGGATGTCGACCTGCGCGTTGATCTCGTCGGTGATGGCGTCGGTGACCTGCTCCTGCACGGCCGGCTCGGATGCCAGTGGCGCCACCGTCGTCAGGTAGTGCTCAGTGTCGAGTAGTTCGCCGCGGACGTACCTCGTCGTCACCGACAGCAACGTGAGCACGGCACACAGCACGACGAGGCTGACGGCCACGATGCGCCGCCACAGCATTTTCCGTTCCGGCCGCACGGACCGCGCGGCGACCTCGGCCCGGAGGCGCTCGAGTTCGGCGCGCTCGTCCGCATCGAGTGGACGAGGGTCACTCGCCTCCGCCGGACGGATGTCATCACCTTCGGTCGGTCCGCTCACCCCATGCCTCCGATCTTCTCGACGCCGCCGCGAATCTTCGCACGGCGCGGCGGGACTCGTCGGCGAACTCCCCGACCGTGGCACAAGTCGACACCTGCGGCATCATCCGGTCCGGATGAAATCACCAGGCGGCGGTGAACTCACCCGTTCCAGGTGAGCCGCACGCGGCGGTCGTGACGCATGATGTCCCCAACCGTTGAGATGTGGGCCGCACCGTGGAGGCGTGCCGCGAAGGGAGAGATGACATGTGGGATTCGTTCTGGGACTTCATCTGGTACACCGTGGTGATCTTCATCTTCGTGGCCTACCTGATGATGCTCTTCTGGATCATCGCCGACCTGTTCCGGGACCGGGATCTGTCGGGTTGGTGGAAGGCCGTCTGGATGGTGTTTCTCATCTTCGTTCCGTGGGTGACGGCGCTGGTGTACCTGATCGCACGCGGACCGGGCATGTCGCGTCGGGCCGAGGCGACGCGCGTCGAGATGCAGCAGCAGTCCGACGACTACATCCGCTCGGTGGCGGGGAAGTCGTCGGCCGAACAGATCGCCGACGCGAAGTCCCTTCTCGATACCGGCGTCATCGATGAGCAGGAGTACGCGGCACTCAAGGCGAAGGCGCTGCGCTGACGTCAGCCGACCGGCATGACGCGCTCGAGAAATCCCAGGACGTCGTCCATGCCGCCGTCGGCGCGCAGGTCGGTGTGATCGCTGTTGATGGTCTCGAACTCGTAATCTGTTCCGGCCTTGCGGAATTCGGACAACAGTCGGTACGTCATCGGGATCGGTACGGTGACGTCACGCAGGCCGTGGACGATCAGGATCGGGCCGCCCTGGTCGGCTGCCGGCACCTCCATGTAGCTGCGTAGGGCCGATCGGAACGCGTCGTCGCCGAGCGATTTCGAGACCAGTTTGTCCGGTCGTGCGCCGTCGAGGATCGACTCCCACTCCGGACCACACGATTCGCCGACCTCCGCGACGACCTGCTTGCCGAACGAGGACAGGTACGACGTGACGTCGACGTCGCGCTGATTGGCCGACAGCCCGGCGAGGATCGCCGCGAACGGCCCCGACATCGCCCGCGGCAGCAGGGGGATGCCGGGCCGCATCAGTGGGATCAGGTCTTCGAAGTTCGATGCGGGCGCGAGCGCCGCGATGCCCCGGAAATCGAGTTCCGGCGCATATGTCTGCGCGTGGTGACCGGCCGCCAACGCGGCGTGCCCGCCCTGCGACGACCCGGCCGCGGCCCAACTCCGCGACAACCCGATGATCACGCCGCGCGCCGCCCGGACCATGTCGATGACGGCGGTGGCCTCCGATCGGCTGTGGAGATACGCGTGCGGTCCCAGCGAGTCGGGTCCGAGGCCGATGTAGTCGGTCGCCACCACTGCGTATCCCGCCCCGGTGAGTGCCTCGACGACGGGGGCGGTCGATCGGATCAGGTCGGTGGAGTCGGCCAGTCCGCATTCGTCCCCGAGCCCGGACGTCCCGTGCGCCCAGGAGATCACCGGCCAGCCGCCGTCCGGCCGAGGGCCGTCGGGCAGTCGCACGATCCCGCCGGCCGGGACGACCGCGCCACGCGAGTCCGTCGTCAGATAGGTGAGCCGGTACACCCCGTCGAGGCCACCCCAGTCCCCCACCTGCGAGATCGCAATGGCACGGCCCGGGCTGTCGGTGGCCGTGCCCGCCCGTGCAGGCGAGTCCACCAGGCCGGCGACCAGCGCGACAACGATCGAGAGCAGTCCGACGACGACTCCGTACCGGCGGGATCGCACCGTGTGGCGCCTCCGTTCGGGACAGGAGCTGGCGGGCTGGTCAAACCGCCACCTTACCGTCGGGTTCGCACTCCGCCCGACGTGACGTCGGGCGCCGTCCGAGAAAGCTCGAGACCGCCCCCTCCCCTGAGACGCACACCACGAGTACCCTCACGCCGAGACGCCGGGCACATCCGGATGACGGCAAAACGAGGTGATGGCATGAAGACACGACTGACCTGCCCGTGCGGCGAGGCGATGAAGGGCACCGACGAGGACGAACTGGTGGAGAAGGTGCGCGAGCACCTCAAGGAGAACCATCCGGGCCACGACTACAGCCGGGACGAGATCCTCTTCATGGCCTTCTGACCGCGCCTGGCACTCACGTGCAGGCGACGCCCGCCGCGGCGACGAGTTGCTCGACCACGGCGCGCACCGCCGAACGCGGCGACGGCCGCACCAGCGCCTCGTACACCCGTGCCGCACGAACGCCCTTGAGCTCGAGGCGCTTCACCCCCGGGTGACGCACCGCGAATCGCGGTATCAGCGCGATCCCGTGATCGGCGGCCACGATCGACTGGATCGTGGCGAAGTCGAGCATGCGTTGCGTCACCCGCGGCGCCACACCGGTCACCGCTGAGATCGACAGCAGCACGTCGTCGACCGGGAACCCGCCCTCCACGCTGATCCAGTCGCAGTCGGCGAGATCGGCAACCTCCAACTCGCCGCGTCCGGCGAACTCCGACGTCGCCGCGACCACGACGTCCACGGGTTCACGCATCAGTTCCACCACGTCGACGCGTGGCGACCGGACCGATGCGGTGCGTTCGTCCCGGTGCGTGACCACGATGTCGAAGTCGGCCAGCGCAGGGACGGCGTCGGGATAGCCGACGTCCAGTTCGGAGGCGTGCACGTCGATCCCGGACGCACCGATCCGATCGAGCACCCCCGGCAGCAGCAGGGCCGCACCCGACGGGAACATCGCCAGCCGCACCGATGCCCGCCCCGACCGGTAGGTCTCCATCTCCTCGTGGGCGCGATCGACCGCGGCGATCACCTCGTCTGCTCGCAGCACGAGCGCACGACCCGCGTCGGTGAGGCGGATGCGCCGACCCTCCTGCTGGAGAAGCCCGACACCCGCCTCCCTGGCCAGCACCTTGAGCTGCTGGGACACTGCCGACGGCGTCATGTGCATGGCGTCGGCGACCGCTCCGACCGAGCCGCGGTCGGCGAACTCGCGCAGCAACCGCAGCCGCTTCACATCCACGCCCACACGCTACTGCGCTCCGAGTCCCGCGCCCTCGGGAATGAAACGGACCGCGGTTTCAGTTAACGAGGCATGAAGAAGATCGGTTTCCTCTCGTTCGGTCATTGGTCCGATTCGTACGGATCGCAGGTGCGGTCCGGGTCGGATGCGCTGTTGCAGTCCGTCGACCTCGCGGTCGCCGCAGAGGAGCTGGGCGCCGACGGCGCGTACTTCCGGGTGCACCACTTCGCGCGTCAGCTCGCCTCGCCGTTCCCGTTGTTGTCGGCGATCGGCGCCAAGACCGACCGCATCGAAATAGGGACCGGCGTCATCGACATGCGCTACGAGAACCCGCTGTACATGGCCGAGGACGCCGGCGCGGCGGACCTCATCTCGGGCGGACGGCTGCAGCTCGGCATCAGCCGCGGATCGCCCGAGCAGGTCATCGACGGCTACAAATACTTCGGCTACGTGCCGCCGGAGGACGCCACCGACGCCGACATGGCCCGGCAGCACGCCGACGTCTTCTTGAAGGTCATCACCGGAAGTGGCTTCGCACAACCCAATCCGCGGCCGATGTTCCCCAACCCGCCCGGCCTGTTGCCGATCGAACCGCAATCACCCGGCCTGCGCGAGCGCGTCTGGTGGGGCGCCGGCACCCGGGCGACCGCGGAATGGACTGCGCAGCAAGGCATGAACCTGATGAGCTCGACACTGCTCACCGAGGACACCGGCATCCCGTTCCACAAGCTGCAGGCCGAGCAGATCCAGCGCTTCCGCGACGCCTGGGACGAGGCCGGCCATCCGCGTGAACCGCGGGTATCGGTGAGCCGCAGCATCTTCGCCATCGTCGACGACCGAGACCGCGCCTACTTCGGTCGCGGCGGCACCGAGGACGACCAGGTCGGGGTCATCGACAACTCGGTCGCACGGTTCGGCCGGAGCTACGCCGACGAGCCGGACAAACTCATCGAGCAACTCCGCGAGGACCAGGCGATCGCGGCCGCCGACACCCTGCTGCTGACCGTCCCCAATCAGCTCGGCGTGGAGTACAACGCCCATGTGATCGAGTCGATCCTCACCCACGTCGCGCCGGCGCTCGGCTGGCGATGACCGCAATCAGTTAAGCTTCTCTACATCGAATCTGCACAACAATTCGATTGTCGTGAACAGATTCGATCGGCACGCTGATCCTCGTGACCATCCGCGATCGACTCCTCGGACTCTGCGTGGTCGTGCTGTGGGGATTGAACTTCATCGCCATCCGACTCAGCCTCGACCACTTCCCGCCATTCTTCACAGCTGCACTGCGCTTCGCGGTGATGGCGATTCCGGTGATCGTCTTCGTCCGGTTCCCGAAGGTCCGGATGACGTGGTTTCTGCTGTACGCCATCGGATTCGGGTTCGTCCAGTTCGCGTTCCTGTTCCTCGCGATGGATCTCGGCATGCCGACCGGCCTGGCGTCACTGGTGTTGCAGACCTCGGCGCCGTTCACCGTGCTGCTCGGTGTGGTCTTCCTGCGCGAGCGCATGAGCCTGCTGCAGGTGATCGGGATCGCGGTGGCCGTCGGCGGCATGGTGACGATCGGGATCTCCCGCGCCGGTGAGGCGTCGGTCGGCGCCGCCGCGATCGTCCCGATGCTGCTCACCGTCGCCGCCGGCCTCGGCTGGGCATTCGGCAACATCGGCTCGCGGCTCGCGGTGCAGGGCGGCGACTCCGACCGCGACGACCCGCTGCGGATGACCCTGTGGATGTCGGTCGTCCCGCCGATCCCCTTCGCCCTAATGAGTCTGGTGTTCGACGGACCGACCGCGGGCATCGAGGCGCTGTCCACGGTCGCCTCGCACACCGGCCTGCTGGCGATCGCCGGGCTCGCCTACACGGTCGTGCTCGGGACGGTCGTCGGATCCGGGCTGTGGATTCACCTCATGTCGCGGTATCCGGCGAGTCGGGTGGCCCCGATGTCGCTGCTGGTGCCCATCGTCGGGATCACCGCAGCGTGGGCGATCCTCGGCGAGGTGCCCACGTGGGTCGAGCTGCTGGGTGCGGCCACGGTGATCGCCGGCTGCGCGGCCGGAGTGCTGGCCTCGCCAGGGTCGTCGGCGCGCCGCTCAGCGAAACGCGTACGCCAGCGCGGCGCCGATCCGGTCGACGGCGGCGCGCGCGTCAGGGCTGGTCAGCGTCATGTTGGCGAACCCGTGGATGAGGCCGCCGGCTCGATCGAGCGTCACCGGAACGCCCGCCTGGCGCAGCCGGTCGGCGTACTCGATGCCCTCGTCGCGGAGCGGATCGAACCCGGCGACGATCACGTACGCGGGCGCGAGTCCGGAGATGTCGTCGGCCAGCAGCGGTGAGACGCGCGGGTCGGTGCGCTGCTCGACGTCGGGGACGTAGTCGTCGGTGAACGAGTCGACGTCCGCGTCGGTCAGGTACAGGCCGGACGCGAACTCGAGGCGCGACGGCCTCTTGCTCGACACGTCGACGACCGGGTAGATGAGCATCTGCAGGCACGGTGTGACGTCGTCGTCGCGGACCTGCTGGGCGACGACCGCGGAAAGGTTGCCGCCGGCGCTGTCACCTGCCACCGCGACCCGGTCAGGTGCCACACCCCAGTGCGGCGCCTTGTCGACGGCGAACCGCCAGGCCGCGACCGCGTCGTCGACGGCTGCCGGGAACCGGTGTTCGGGGGCCAGCCGATAGTCGACGGAGAGGATGTCGGCGCCGGTCGACAGGGCGAGCCTGCGCACCAGGTTGTCGTGGCTGACCCGGTCCCCGAGGACGAAACCGCCGCCGTGGAAGAACACGACCACGCCGACCGAGTCCACCCGGGCTCGGTAGCGGGTGGCCGGGATCGGGCCGCCCGGACCGTCGATGAGCAGGTCTTCCTCGACGGCCATCGGCGGCAGTTTCTCCGCGAGGGTGACCGCGTTGGCGAGGACGTCGGCGCGCGCCCGGGCGATCGGCTTGCCGGTGAGCGCGAACGCCGGAACCTTGTCGGCGATCAGTCCCGTCAGCGCCATCTCCGGCGACAACCGGTCGCCGTCGGCGTTGACCCGCCCCCACTGGCCGGCGAACCGCAGCACCGCCGGCGGGATGTGCCCGGCGGACCGCATCAGTCCGCGTTGCATGCGGGCGAGGAACGAGGGCGACGTCGCTGTGGCCTGACTCACGCCCGCGAGCGTACCGCCGACGCACGATCTGCCTGCCGTGGGGCGCTTGTGTCAGACTCGTGCCATGTCCGACGGCACCCGTGTCCCGCTGCGCACCACCCTCGCGTTGTCTGCAGCGTCGGCGGCACGCTGGGCGTCGCGAACCGCAGGTCGTGGCAAGGGATCGATGATCGGCGGCCTGGTCGCGGCGAAGATCGACCCGAACATCATGGATCGGCTGGCCGCCGGTAAGCGCACCGCACTGGTCACCGGGACGAACGGCAAATCCACGACGACCCGGATGACGGCCGCGGCGCTCTCCGAACTCGGCGAGGTGGCCACGCAGGCCGACGGCGCGAACATGGACGCCGGCATCATCGCGACGCTGACACTGCACCGGGCGGCGCAGATCTGCGCGCTCGAGGTCGACGAGCTGCACGTGCCCCACGTCAGCGACGCCGTCGACCCCGAGGTTCTGGTGATGCTCAACCTCTCCCGCGATCAGCTCGATCGCGTCGGAGAGATCAACATGATCGAACGCCGTCTGCGGGAGGGCATTTCCCGCCATCCGTCGATGACGATCGTCGCCAACTGCGACGACGTGCTGGTCACGTCCGCGGCGTTCGATGCGTCGGAGGTGGTGTGGGTCGCGGCGGGTGCGAGTTGGGTGGGTGACTCGGTGAGCTGTCCGCGTACCGGCGAGCCCATCATCCGTTCCGGCGTCGATTGGTATTCCAGCGGCGACGAGGGTTTCCGCCGCCCCACCCCCGATTGGTGGTTCGACGACGAGAACATCCATGGCCCAGACGGTTTCGTCGCGCCGATGACGTTGTCGGTGCCGGGCCGGGCGAACCGCGGCAACGCGACCCAGGCCGTCGCCGCTGCCGTCGCGATGGGCGCCGACCCGGCGAAAGCCGTTGCGGCGGTGGGCACCGTCGGCGAGGTGGCCGGCCGTTACGGCACCCATCAGGTGGGCAATCACTCGGTGCGGACGCTGCTGGCGAAGAACCCTGCCGGCTGGCAGGAGGCGCTGTCGATGATCGACCAGGACGCCGACGGATTGGTGATCGCAGTCAACGGACAGGTCCCCGACGGCGAGGACCTGTCCTGGTTGTGGGATGTGCGGTTCGAGGCGTTCGAGACCATGAAGGTGGTGGCGGCCGGGGAAAGAGCCGCGGATCTGTCGGTCCGCCTGCTCTATGCCGGCGCCGAACACACCACGATCCCGGAACCGATGAAGGCCATCGCATCCTGCCCACCGGGCCGGGTGGAGGTGCTCGCCAATTACACCGCATTCCGCGATCTCGGCGTGGCACTCGAACGCGCGGAGCGTGCCCGCGGCGCCGACCTGAAGGGGGCCGGGTCATGAGCGAATCCACCCTGCGCATCGGTCTGGTGTTGCCCGACGTGATGGGCACCTACGGCGACGGCGGTAATGCGCTGGTGTTGCGTCAGCGCGCGTTGATGCGCGGCATCGACGCCGAGATCGTCCAGATCACCCTCGACGACGACGTACCCGACTCACTCGACGTCTACACCCTCGGCGGTGCCGAGGATTATGCGCAGCGCCTGGCCACCCGACACCTCACCCGGTACCCGGGGCTGCAGCGCGCGGCGGCTGCCGGCCGCCCGGTGCTGGCGATCTGCGCAGCGATCCAGGTTCTCGGCCATTGGTACGAGACATCGGCGGGCGAACGGGTGGACGGGATCTCGTTGTTCGACCTCACCACCTCGCCCCAGGACACCCGCAGCATCGGCGAACTGGTCACCGAGCCGGTCGTCGACGGTCTCACCGCTCCACTTACCGGCTTCGAGAATCACCGTGGCGGAAGCACTCTCGGCGCTGATGCCCAACCCTTGGCGAAGGTGCGGCACGGTGTCGGCAACGGCGTCGGCGACGGCACCGAAGGAGTGGCGCAGGGATCGGTGATCGGCACGTACATGCACGGTCCCGCGCTCGCCCGCAATCCGGAACTCGCCGACCATCTGCTGACGCGTGCGATGGGGACCGATTCGCTTGCACCGCTGGATCTTCCGCAGGTCGACCGGCTTCGCAGGGAGCGACTGGCCGCCGGCCGTCGCGGCTAGCCACCCCCGGTCCCTGAGGAGACCCGGAGCCTGCGGAGGGTCGTCACGAAGGGCCCGCGAAGCTCACCGCAGCGATCGATCGGGACGGAACCGCGCGCACACCGTCGGACCGCAGATCGCGCAGTCGGTACCGGCCCGGTAGTGCGTGTGTGCATCCCGCGGATGCCCGCACCGGCAGGTTGACGAGGGGCTGCGTCCGAGCCATCGTGTGATCACATCCCACATGCTTCGGGCCCCGCTCCCTTCCGCGACGACACTGCCACCACTCCCCGAAGCCTACCCGCCGTCCCGTCCGTCCCGTGGAGGCTTGGTCGCCAGTCCGGCGTGCGCGGCGGCAGCGCGAAGTACGTCGGCGAGCATCTCGGGTGTGAGCCGTCCGGTGAACGTATTGTGTTGACTCACGTGATAACTCCCGAAAACCGCCAACTCCGCCTCGTCGCGGCGGATCACTGTTCGCGCACCATGGCCGAACTTGGGTTTCGGCCGCTCGACGATCCACCCGAGATCTCCGAACGCCCGCAGGCCGGCCTGCCATCCGAACGCACCGAGCACCACCACGGACCGCAGAGTCGGCGCCAGCAGGGCGAGTTCGGCGTCGAGCCACCGAGCACAGCGATCACGTTCGGCAATCGTCGGCTTGTTCTGCGGCGGAGCGCAATGCACTGGGGCCGTCATCCGCACCCCGAACAACCGCATGCCGTCGTCGGCCGAGTCGGCCGTCGGACGGCTCGCCAACCCGACCTCGTGCAGCGTCCGGAACAGCACGTCCCCGCTCTGATCTCCGGTGAACATCCGCCCGGTCCGGTTGGCCCCGTGTGCGGCCGGCGCCAGCCCCAGGATCAGCACCCGCGCGTCGACCGGCCCGAAGCCCGGGACAGGTCGCCCCCAGTACGTCTGGTCGGCGAACGCGGCGCGCTTCTCGCGGGCCACCTGCTCACGCCACTCCACCAGCCGTGGACACGCCCGGCAGTCGATGAGGTCACTGTCGAGCGCGGCCATCGTGCGATAGGCGCCCATGAGTCAACCCTACGGACGCGACTCCGATGCGCCGAAGTCGTTTCGTTCGACGAGCCATGCCGCGACCACGCCGGCTACCAGACCCCAGAACGGGGCACCGATGTTCAGCACGGTGAGATCGGAGACGGTGACCAGGAAGGTGACGAGCGCGCCCAGGGTGAAGCCGCCCGAGAACGCGGCTCGGAACGCGTTCTGCAACGCGCCCAGTAGAGCCAGACCACCGACGGTCGCGATGAACGCGGCCGGCATCGCCAGCATCACCGCGACGAAGGCGGGCGCGAACAGACCGACCAGTACTGCCAGCAGGCCGAATGTCAACGCTGCGGTGTACTGCCGTTCACGGCGACCGTCGGCGACGAGAATCGCGTTGGTCGGCCCCGCCAGGCACGTCGAGATCGAACCGATGAAGGCGGCAAGCATCGACATCACCCCGCAGGCCACCGTCACCACGGTGACCGGCGGCCGATGCCCCGCAGACCTCAGTACGGCGACGCCCTGCCCGTTCTGTACGACGATGACGGTGATCGCGAGCGGGATCACCAACTCGACGATGGCGCGGACCGTGAACTCCGGCATTTGGACGACGGGCGCCGCGAAGATGTCCGACGACGTCCTCTCGAGGTCGAACTGACCGGAGGCGGCGACGGCGGCGATCCCGACGAGCGACGCCCCGATGATCGGCGGCATCCAACGCCTCAGCGCGCGATGGCAACTGAGTAGGAAGAAGGCCACCACCACGGGTACCGCGACCACCGGATCGGTGCCCACCGACGTCACGACGTCGACGCCGAACTGCAGGAACACCCCGGCGACCATCGCCATCACGATCGGGGTCGGCAGAGCCGACATGAAGGCACGGACCCGCCCGGTCAACCCTATCGCCGCGATCAGCACACCGGTGAGGACGAATGCGCCGAGAACCTCCGCCCAGGCGAGGTGCTGTAGCGACGCGCCCACCAACACGGTTCCCGGTATGGTCCAGGCGAACGCCAGCGGCATCCGGTACACCCAGCTGGCGACCGCGGTCAACGCACCGTTGAGGACGAACACCCCGAAGATCCACGACGAAAGCTCCGCCGCGCTGAGATCGCCGGCCGCGCCGGCGGCGAGGATGATCGCCACCGGCCCCGAGGCCGAGAAGATCAGACCGACGACGCCGTTGAGTAGGTATGCCGGACCGACGTCACGAAGCACGGTGCGGGGGCGCGCGATCCGAGCGGCCGGCCTCTCCGACCGATCATCGTCAGGGTCGAGAACCGCTGTGGCGGTGTGCGGGCGCGTGTGCGACGCGACCATGCGAGAAGCTCCTGGCATCGACAATCCTTGGCACGGCATCACTTTGCCGGAAGCCCCATCGTATCGCCGATGATGCCGCAGACCAGGACAGAGTTTCGTCGGATTCATTCATGCTCGCGATGAATGCCGCCGGCCTGAAGGAGCGAGAGTGCGCGTGGACGTCGGCGACCTCAGTCCAGGACGCGACACCGTTCCCGTGTGCGATCCACCGCAAACCATCCACGCTCGAACTGTTGCCACTGCTCGAGCTGCGGCCGCGATCCCTCACCGTCGCGGGCGACGCTGCGCTCGAGCCGCTGCGCGGCGGTCCCACCATCGAGCCACAGGGAATGTGTCAAACGCGGGGCGATCCGCCGTCGCGCCGACGACACCCCTTCGATGATCAGGAGCGGTTCCCAGCGCAGCCACACCAACCGTCCCGGCTCGGGGACGCCGTCACGCCACACCCGGGGACGGAAGTGATAGTCATGTCGCCGCACAAACGCCTGCAGCACATCGGTTTCCAGCTCCGGCCACCAGGCGACCGGGTTGTCCCAGGTGGCAAAGTCGTCGGTACGGATCAGCTGCACCCCGACTCGGTTGGCGCGCAGGCGGGATACCAAAGCGTCGGCGACCGTCGACTTGCCGGCCCCGGACGGGCCGTCGATGGCCACGATCCCGGAGTCCATCTCGTTCGCGATATCGTCGAGCCGACGACCGATCGCCGGGTCGATCATCTGACGGTTCCGATCCCGGTTCGCGGCGGATCGGTCAGTGACGCTACGATCGGCGGCTCGGGAACCCTTGTGACAGGAGTACGTCCGGATCTCAGATACTCGACGATCGCGCGATCCAGGGGCGGGTTGGACCGACCCAGTTGCCCATGGTCACCGCCCCCGACGGTGATCAGATGGCTACGCATCTGACGTTGCATCACCAACGATTCGCCGTACGGGGTCTGCGGATCGCCGAGGCTCTGGATCTGCAACGGCTGCACCGCAAGCCCTCGGTTGCGCAGGGCCACCGGCCGCGTGACGGCAGGTGCGCCGGCACATGCCATGCCGGACTGGTAATAGAGGCCGGGCGCCTCGAAGATGTCGGCGACGAGGTAGTTCGCGTAGAGGGAGCCCGGGATCTGCCACGGCTGCGCCGGCACCTGATTCTCGTTGCACAGGATCAACGCCTGCATCTCCTGCAGGTTCGTCAGGATTCGGACGATGTCGGGGTCCGGCTGGGAGGGCGGCTGGGCCCGACCGGCGATCCGCATCGCGACCAGCGGCCATGCGTTGCGGTCGGGCGCAGCCTGTCGGGTGACGCCGAGCAGCGAGGAATTCGCCTGCAGCCCACCGGGCACCACGAGTGTTGCGATGAGGTTCTCGAACTCGGCGCGGGCCTCCGCGGTGAGGTTGACCCCCGCGAGGTACTGGCCGGCCACCGCGCGCAGACCGGGCGGCACATCACCCACCTGTGCGGGAGGTGCGGCCAGCGACGGTGGCACACCGGACTCCTCGGCGACCTTCGCACTCCACTTCCGGTAGACCGCCAACGGTGTGCGACCCAGGTGATAGATGTTGTCGCGCTGCGCGATCCACGCCATCATCTGGTGGACTCGGCGTTTGTACCCGGGCGTCTGCGACGCCAGCACACCGTTCCACACCAGCTCCGGGTTCACACCGGAGTCGAGAATCAGCCGGTCGGTGTGCCGCGGGTAGAGCGTCGCGTAGGTCGACATCAGCAACGACCCGTAGGAGATGCCGTACAGGCTCACCCGCTCCACGCCGAGGGCCTGACGCACCACCCCGATGTCGCGGGCAGTGTTCTCGGTGGTCAGAGTGCGGACATAGCCAGGGCGACTCTGGTCGCAGCGTTCCCGGTTGACCGCGCCGGCGGCGACGATTCCCGCCAACGGCCCTGCCTCGGCGGCCGGCGCACATTCCACTGGTGTCGATGACAGCAGCCCGCGTGGCTGCACCGCCACGAGGTCCCACTCGTCCCGCATTGCATCGGGGATCGGCAGCGCCGAGAACATCCCGACCGCGTCTCCCCCGGGGCCACCCGGATTGCCGATCAGCACCCCACGCTTGCGGGAGGGGTCGCGAGCTGCCAGGCGGCTGACCGTGATGTCGATCGTCGGCCCTGACGGGTTGGCATGGTCCCGGGGCACCTGCACCGTCGCGCATCGCACCTCGGGGGCGGCGAAGTGGATCGCCGGGCACGGCCCCCAGTCGAGTCTCTGCTCGGGAACCGCGTGGGCCTGCGGCAACGCCGTCATTCCCAGTGCACTTCCGACCGCCACGGTCACTGCGAGCAAACGAGTGCGAACTCTTCCCCGACGCGTCACGGGTCTATCTGTAGCAGACCTGCCGGGTTATGCGAGTATCCGTCTGCCCGACAGCGCTCGTCCCAACGTCAGTTCGTCGGCGAACTCCAGATCGCCACCCATCGGCAGCCCGGACGCCAGCCGGGTGACCGACAACCCCGGGAAATCCTTCAGCATCCGCAACAGGTACGTCGCGGTGGCCTCGCCCTCGGTGTTGGGGTCGGTGGCGACGATGACCTCGGTGACGTCGTTGCCGTCCTCCTGGGTGGCCAGACGTTTGAGCAGCTCACGGATACGCAGTTGATCTGGTCCGATGCCCGACAACGGGTCGAGCGCGCCGCCGAGGACGTGGTATCGGCCGTTGAACTCCTTGGTGCGCTCGATGGCGTGCACGTCCTTGGGTTCCTCGACGACACAGATCTTGGTCGCGTCCCGTCGGGCGTCGGAGCAGATCCGGCACAGCGCGTTCGCCGACACGTTGCCGCACTCCGCGCAGTAGGTGACGTCGTCGCGGACCCGGGCCAGCGCAGCGATCAGCCGGTCGATGTCCTTGTTCTCCACCGCCAGCAGGTGAAAGGCGATGCGTTGCGCACCCTTGGGACCGAGACCTGGCTGTTTGGCCAGCTCGTCGATCAGATCCTGGATCGGGCCCTCGTACATGGCGGCCTACTGGCCGAGGCCGGGAATTCCGCCGCCGAGACCTCCGGCGAGCGGCCCCATCTTCTCCTGCGCGAGCGCTTCGCGCTTCGTCGACAGATCGGCGAGGGCGCCGAGAACGAGATCCTGCAGCGTCTCGATGTCGTCGGGGTCGACGACCTTGGGGTCGATGGTCACCGCCGTGACCTCGCCCGTTCCGTTTCCGGTCACCGTGACCAGGCCGTTTCCGGCCGATCCGGTGACCTCGGCCGCCGCGATCTCGTTCTGAGCGGACAGCAGCTGTTCCTGCATCTGCTGGGCCTGGGCGAGCAGCCCGGCCATCGGGTTGTCGCCGCCTTCACCGCCGCCGAAGAGTGCGCTGGGGTCGAAAGGTTGAGTCACGTCCTCAACTGTATCGCCGTCTCACCGAAGTAATCGATCCACGTGCTCGGCGAGTTCGTCGACGGTCGCACCGTCACCCGGGGTGACGACGAACGAGAGGACCTCGTCGCCGAACAGCCGTCCCGCGCGGCTGGTCAGCGCGAACTCGAACCTGTCGTCGACGCGTCGCCACTGGGTGATGGCGCCGTAGACAGGTGCGCTGGCGCCGGTGCTCACGCAGTATTCGTCGGCGCGCGGCCCGCCCGTGAGGTCCCGCTGGATCTGGAAGCACGCCATCGACTCGTCGTCGATGAACACGACGGCCTCGCAACCGAGGTCAGGGTGCCGCTCGTAGGTCGCCTGGATGGCCATTCGGTCAGGCTACATTCCGTCGTTGATCGAGCATCCCGCGTTCCCCACTCGCTGATCGAGTAGCCCGCGTCCCCACTCGCTGATCGAGTAGCCCGCGAACGGAGTGAGCGTGCGTATCGAGATCCGGTGACGTGGCCTCGATACGTCCTCGGCTAGCGCCTCGGACTACTCGACCACCGGAAGGGGACCACCTGAGCTACCCGACCACCGGAAGGGGACCACCTGAGCTACCCGACCACCGGAAGGGGACCACCTGGGCTACCCGACCACCGGTAGGGGACCACCGGAAAGGAACCACCGGAAGGACTACCCGACCACCGGGAGCCCCGACACGAACTCCCGACGCTCCCCCGACAGCGGGTCGTCGAACGCGAGCGAGTGCGCCAGCAACCGCAGCGGTTGCGTGAAGTCACCGTGGTCCGGACGTTCGGCCAGGTCAGGCCGTATCTCGGGGTAGAGCGGGTCGCCGACGATACCGACGCCGAGCTGCGCCATGTGCATGCGGAGTTGGTGGGTGCGCCCGGTGTGCGGTCGGAGGTCGTAGATGCCGCCGGCCGCGGTCTGCTCGATCAGCGTGATATCGCTGATGGCGTTGACCTCGCCCCGCACGACGCGCGCCCGCAGGTCACCGGCGGTCTTCTCGATCCGATCGGCGACGGTGACGGTGGTCGCGAGGTCGTCACGGACCGGGGCCAGGGCACGGTACTGCTTGCTCACCCGACGTTCGGCGAACAATGCCTGGTACTTCGCGCGAGCCTCTGGCCGCAGCGTGAAGAGCAACACCCCGGCGGTCAGACGGTCGAGCCGATGCGCCGGTGACACCAGGTCTGTCCCGAGTTCACGACGCAGCCGCACGAGCGCGGTCTGCGTCACGTGACGGCCGCGCGGCATGGTGGCCAGGAAGTGTGGTTTGTCGACGACGACGATGTCGTCATCGACATGGAGGATCGTCAGGTCGAACGGGATCGGCGGCTCGTCGGGCAGGTCCCGGTACAGATAGACCGACGTATTCATCCGGGCCGGATCGTCGAGACGTACCGCCCGCCCCTCCGCGTCGACGATTTCCCCGCGTTCGGCACGTTCGGCCAGATCATCGATCGTCAGTCCGGCCAGTGATCGCGTCGCGAGCAGACAGTCGGCGACGGTGTGGTCGGCGCCGGAACGCAACACGACGCGGGTCGCATCCACCCCGTCCCGCGGCGGCAGCGGCGGGGCGAGGCCTCGGCGACGACGGCGGGTCAGCTCTCCAGGCGCTTCTTGAGATTGCCGAGCAGTTCGGCCTGGATCTTGTTCAGCCCCTTGGGCGCGAACGTCTTCTCGAAGAACCCGCCGATGCCGCCGGCACCGGTCCAGGTGGTCGTGGTGGTGACCTTGCTTCCCGTACCCGCCTTCGCCACGACGTAGGTGGTCACCATCGACGAGTTCTCGTCGTTCTCGGTCACCGTGTCGGGCACCACGTTCACGGTGGCCTTCACGTCGCGCTGGCGCTTCTCGGTGGCCTGCAGAATCCAGTGGACGACAGTGCCCTCGCCGTTACCGCCCTCGAGGACCTTGTAGTCCCGGTACTGCGCGGGCAGGATGGCGGGCCGCACCTCGTTGTAGTCGGCCAGCGCTGCGACCACGGCATCCGGCGCGGCGGCGATGTCGATCGACTGGGTTGCGGAAACCTGACCCACGGCGTGTTCTCCTTCGAACTGATTGGCGGGGCACAAACTCACGTCCTAGGCTATCCAAGTGAGCTCGGACCGGTTGGAGATGGGTGCGCAGGCGTTCGATGAGGGTGTCGCCACCCTTCTGTCCAGCTACCGTGCCATTCCTCCGGGTGCGACGGTCCGTCTGGCGAAGAAGACGTCGAATCTGTTCCGCCAGCGCGCCACCAACCCACATCCGGGTCTCGACGTGTCCGGCCTCGACCGGGTCATCTCCGTCGACAAGTCCACCAGGACCGCCGACGTCGCCGGGATGTGCACCTACGAGAACCTGGTCGCCGCGACACTGCCGTATGGGCTGGCACCGAAAGTCGTGCCCCAACTGAAGACGATCACGCTGGGCGGTGCGGTCACCGGGCTCGGCATCGAGAGCACGTCGTTCCGCAACGGCCTGCCGCACGAGTCGGTGCTGGAGATCGACATCCTCACCGGCGGTGGCGAGATCATCACCGCCACCCCCACCAACGACAAGGCCGATCTGTTCTTCGGCTTCCCGAACTCGTACGGCACCCTCGGATACTCCGTGCGGCTGAAGATCGAGCTGGAAGAGGTCGCACCGTACGTCGCATTGCGGCACGTCCGATTCCATCGGCTCGACGACCTGCAGGAGACGATGGCGGCGATCGCCGACGACGGCTCCTACGACGGCGAGCGGGTCGACTACCTCGACGGTGTGGTGTTCACCGCCGACGAGTGTTACCTGACCTTGGGACGTCAGACGGACGAACCCGGCCCCACCAGCGACTACACGAAGCGAAACATCTACTATCGCTCGATCCAGCATCGCGACGGTGTAACCCGCGATCGGCTGACCATCCACGACTATCTGTGGCGTTGGGACACCGATTGGTTCTGGTGCTCACGGGCTTTCGGCGCGCAGAACCCACGAATCCGCCGGTTCTGGCCGAAGAAGCTGCTGCGCAGCAGCTTCTACTGGAAGCTGATCGGGCTCGACCATCGCTTCGACATCGCCGACAGGCTCAACGCCCGCAAGGGCCAACCGGCGAACGAGCGCGTCGTACAGGACATCGAGGTCCCGATCGAGAACACCACGGCCTACCTCGAGTGGTTCCTCGAGAACATCCCGATCGAGCCGATCTGGTTGTGCCCGTTGAGGCTACGGGAACCGTCCCTACCCAACAGTGACGCGGTGCGGCCGTGGCCGCTCTATCCTCTCGAACCCCGACGCACGTATGTGAACGTCGGATTCTGGTCGGCGGTACCGGTCACGCCCGGCGATCCCGGACACGCCAACAAGTTGATCGAACGCACGGTGGCCGAGCTCGATGGTCACAAATCGCTCTATTCCGAGTCCTTCTATGCGCCGGACGAGTTCGATGAGCTCTATGGCGGTGAGAACTATCGACTCCTCAAGAAGCGGTACGACCCCCAGGGCCGTCTGCTCGACCTGTATGCGAAAGCGGTGAAACGACAATGACCACGTTCAAGGACAGTTCGCTGCACAACGGTGGCACCTCTGCGCAGCACAAGATGACGTTGGCCCAGATCTTCGAGGCGCTCATGGGCGGTCAACTGACCGTGCGGATCACCGCCTACGACGGCAGCGCCGCCGGACCCGAGGACGCCGAGTTCGGCCTGCACCTCGCCACCTCCCGCGGTACCACCTACCTCGTCACCGCCCCCGGCGACCTCGGGTTGGCTCGTGCCTACATCTCCGGCGATCTCGAACTCACCGGAGCGCATCCGGGCGATCCGTACGGTGCGCTCCAGGCGTTGGCCTCCGATCTCAACTTCGTCCGGCCCTCCCCCCTGACCCTGGCGCACATCGCGAGGTCACTCGGCATCGAACACTTCCGTCCGATCGCGCCGCCGCCGCAGGAGGCCCTCCCGCGGTGGCGTCGGTTCACCGATGGCCTGCGGCACAGCAAGTCCCGCGACGCGGAGGTGATCCATTACCACTACGACGTCTCGAACACCTTCTACGAATGGGTGCTCGGGCCGTCGATGACCTACACATGTGCGGTCTATCCCGACCTCGACGCGTCGCTGGAAACGGCTCAGGAGAACAAGTATCGACTCATCTTCGACAAGCTCCGCCTGAAGCCGGGTAATCGCCTCCTCGACATCGGTTGCGGTTGGGGCGGAATGGTGCGCTATGCGGCGCATCGCGGCGTCAAGGTGATCGGCGCGACGCTCTCGGCCGAGCAGGCGGAGTGGGCGCAGAAGGCGATCGTGGAGGAGGGGCTGGCCGACCTCGCCGAGGTCCGGCACTGCGACTACCGGGACATCACCGAGACCGGCTTCGACGCCGTCTCCTCCATCGGACTGACCGAACACATCGGTGTCAGCAACTACCCGGCCTACTTCACCTTCATCCGTGACCGGTTGCGGGTAGGCGGCATGCTGCTCAATCACTGCATCACCCGCCCGGACAACCACAAACGGGGGCGCGCCGGCTCGTTCATCGACCGGTACGTGTTCCCCGACGGCGAGCTGACGGGCTCCGGCAAGATCATCTCCAAGCTGCAGGACGTCGGCGGTATGGAAGTGGTGCACGAGGAGAACTTCCGCGACCACTACGCGATGACGTTGCGTGACTGGAACCGCAATCTCGTCGAGCACTGGGACGAGGCTGTCGAGGAGGTCGGCGAAGGCACCGCCCGCCTGTGGGGTCTGTACATGGCCGGCTGCCGGATCGGATTCGAACGCGACATCGTCCAGCTACATCACGTCCTGGCCACCAAGCTGGATGACAAGGGGCACAACGATCTTCCGCTGCGTCCGTGGTGGGACGCCTGATCTCGATACGCGGAAAAGGACGCGCTGACCACCCGCCGGTTGATCTCGATACGCGACTCACTTCGTTCGCCGCTACTCGATCAGCGGGAGAAGGACGCGCTCCACACCCGGTGGTTGATCTCGATACGCGACTCACTTCGTTCGCCGCTACTCGATCAGCGGGAGAAGGACGCGCTCCATACCCGGTGGTTGAGTAGCCCGAGCCGCTAGTGTCCTGCGCCATAAATTCGTTAAATAACTGTAACGGAGGGATGTTGCGCGGCAAACGGGCTGCTCGGGCGTGGGATCCTGGGGTATGGCAGGTGGGCGACCGAAGATCGAGTTGGTGTTGA
>NZ_JAZDUE010000013.1:0-174046 GCF_036350515.1 Gordonia prachuapensis
GGCTTCTACAATCACCAACGCCGCCACAGCGCGATCGGGATGGTGAGCCCGGTCGACTACGAGAACGCCGCGCGCACCGAACCCAAAGCCGCATAGAGGAGTCCTCCACGATTCCGGGGGAACCACATTTCGCATAGACACCCACCATCACCTCATCCCGCCGTCATACCGGGCAGCCTTGGCGGCGGCGGGAATCGACGCCGCCGGAGGACGCGACCTGCCGGACTGGAGTCCGGACACATCAATCGAGACGATGGACGCCTTGGCCGTGCAGACCGCCATCCTGTCGGTGTCCACCCCGGGGACGACTTTCCTCGACGACGCAGCGGCCGCCTTGCGTCTTGCGAGCGAACTCAACGACTACAGCGCAGACCTTGTCCGAGACAGTCCACAGCGATTCGGGTTCCTCGCAACACTTCCCACTCCTCACGCAGACCTCGCGACTGCCGAAGCAATCCGTACGCTCGACGACTTGCACGCCGATGGCGTGGTACTGCTGGCCAACTCGGCCGGCCAATACTTGGGGGAGCCCGGTCTCGAGCCGTTGTGGTCCGTACTCAACGCCCGCAAAGCCGTCGCTTTCATTCATCCCGCCGAGCTACCGGGCCCGGCGGTCTCCGGGGTCCCGCCGTTCGCCGCGGATTTCCTCCTGGACACCACTCGCGCCGCATACCTGCTCGTACGCAACAAGATCCGGGAGCAGTATCCGGATATACGTTTCCTCCTCAGCCACGGCGGCGGATTCGTACCGTACGCCGCTCACCGAATGGCCATTGCTATCGCAGGCGACACAGGTCGCAGCATTCTCGACATCCTCGACGATTTCCGCACCTTCTACTTCGACCTCGCACTGACCGCCAGTACCGCATCGTTGCCAAGCCTTCTCGCGTTCGCTCAGCCCGGAAACATCACTTTCGGCTCTGACTGGCCGTTCGCCCCACTGACCGCTGGTTCCTACTTCGCTGCCAACCTGGAGAACTACCCCAACCTCAGCACGCAACAGCGTGACGCCATCGAATGGTCCAACGCTGCACGATTGTTCCCACGATTCGACACCGAAACCGGACCGTCGGCGGCGCCGCGCAACGTTAGGGGTGCGGCGCGCCGCAAGGTGATGCGGGCGGTCAGCAAGGCATTGCAGCCGTAGAGGCGCGATCCAGATGCGCCCACGATCCGGGAACCCCGCAATCACTGACTATCGGCCGAGGGTTGGAGGCCAACGCATGCAAAAGGGGCTTCCGTTGATTCGTCACTGTGACGTTTCTAGCAGTTGCGGAAGGCGCCGGGTGGGGCCGCGCACCGAGTCGGCGTACGAGCGAAAGCCAGAGACTCGACGCGCCGCGCGGAACCGGAGTCGTCTGTTGTCAATCGCCGACAGAACCGCCGCGAGATTCGCCAACTCGATGAATCGTTGCCAATTGGGGTGATCATCGACACTCGTCGAGTATTCACCTGTTTTGTGAACTCGATAGGAAACGCGCCGATAAGATACATTATGTCAAGTAGACTGCTGCATATTGCGCTGCGGTGCAACGAGATTCAGTCTGTCGGATGACACGGTAGATGGGAGTTTGACACGATAGATCGGAGTGAGTGACAGATACCTGGGAGTCGTCTTCCTCGGCCATGACGTTTCAGTTGAGCGACTCGGCCCGCGGCTCGGTCGCGACCTCGCAAGTCCGTTCAGGCATGACAGAGTGGTCTGGTGCGCAAAGTACGACACCGGTGGAACCACAACACCCATTACTACGACATGGCGCTCGCCGCCGCGCCGCCCCGCGCACGCACCGCTCTCGACGTTGGCACGGGTGACGGGCTGCTGGCGGTACGCCTCGCTGAGAAGTTCTCTGATGTCACTGGCCTGGACTCCGATGCCGACATAGTCAACAGCGCTCAATCAAGTAACGTCGCCGACGTCAACTGGATCACTGGCGATGTCCTCACCTACGACTTACCCGAGGCGCACTACGATCTCGTTGCTGCTGTCGCCACTGTCCATCACTTCCCCGATCTGACGGTCGGCTTGCAGCGCCTCGCGGACCTGACCGCCCCCGGCGGCGCGCTGGTCGTAATCGGCTGCGCTCGCAGTTCGACATTACGCGACTACGCCTTTGATGTCCTCGGAGTTGCTCAGCACCAAGTTCTTTCACGCACGCGCGGCTTCTGGCAACACAACGCCCCCGTCCAGATGCGGTCTCCGCATACGTACACCGAGGTTGAACAGATCGCAGCCGCGATGCTACCCGGCATGGGGTGGCGACGTCTCCCGCTGTGGCGATACGCCATCACGTGGAGCAAGCCTAAGTAGCAAAGTAGAGGAGCACCACTCCGTTCACTTTCACCACGTCGTCGCCCACCTCAGGGCTGGGTGTCGGCTCGTTGTCGTACCCCCGTCGTACTCTCCCAACTGATCACGGAGATAGATCGGAGGAATCGCGATGGGCACGGAGACAGTGCACGATACCGAGTCGTTAGCCGGCGCGCCTGTACGCCAAGGTACGGTTTCGTGGATATCGGCAGGCGGGAGCCTTCGCTCTGAAATCGCTTCTGCTGCTTTGCTTCACGCCAAGATGGAGAAGGCGCTTCCCTTCCGTTCTGGAGTTCAGTACCAGAACCGACGCAACCGACACTCCCGGCAGTACGTGTCTCCACAACGATCGCATGTCTGGTGCGAATCGGCGGTGGAGGCCGATGCGCTCCTCGTCCTTGAGTTCGAAGGGGATGCCCAACAGATCGCCTCCCAACCGATGAAACTTGTGTTCGCGGACGGCACGGACCACGTACCAGACTTCCTCGCGTTGCTGAGATCTGGCGATCAGGTCGTATACGACGTCAAGCCGTCTGGACGAATGACCGATGAAGCACGGGAACAGTTCCGCAAGACTGCCGAGCTGTGCGCATCAATCGGCTGGAAGCATCAAGTCCTGAACGAGCCCGCGCCTGCGCTTCTCCAGAATTTGCAATTCCTCCGCCCCGCCCGGCATGGCCACTATCATCCGTCGCCTTCCGAATTCGAGCGCATCCGCGAAGTCTTCAACGACGGCGTGCCGTTCGGTGACGGAACAATCATGGCCGACCTCCAACATCCCTACCGCGCAGCCGCTCACGTGCGCCACCTGCTCTGGCACCGATACCTCGATGCCGACCTCTCCGTGCCTGTCTCCCCCGAATCGGTGCTTCGCACGACCCGGAACGAGGAACCATGCAACTGCGGCGCGTGAACTTGGGGGACGTCATTTCGTGGGATGGACGCGACTGGATCGTTGACGCCCACGGCCGCAACGGCTCCAGGCTGAACCCGGTCACGGATGGAACGCCAAGATGGGTTGACATGGCCACCATCTCTCATGACGACTCATTTGAGTACCACGGTGGTAGTGATGGTCACAGCGGCGCAGCTGCCGACCGCATCCAGCTCGCCATGCTCGATTCGGCCACCCGCGCTGACGCACTCTTCTGGTTGCAACACCTGACCGAGGCTCGCTTCGGCGTGGTCGACCCGCATGATCCCGATGCTCTGCCGCGCGACGGTTACGGACCAGACACGACTATCGAAGGTCGGATGGAACGCAAAGCGCAGGAACTCAATGCCGCGGGAATCAAGACCTCACGAACGAGCCTGTTCCGCAAGGACGCTCAGTATCGTGCTGACGGCATCCTTGGCCTTATCGACGGTCGCCGTGCCAAGGAATCCACGGGGCAAAAGATTCCACAGATAGTCGATGATGCGGCGCACCGGGTCATCGCTGAGCATCTCGGCGCGACGACCCGCGATGTCCTGTACTACCTCGATAAGGTCAAACAACGAGTCCGCCGTGACAACCCCGACACCGACGTCAACTGGCCCAGCGACCGCACTCTTCGACGATGGCTCACTCCCCTCCTCGACGCTGCCGGGCTCACAAAGTCGGCTCAGCACAGAAGAAGCGAAGGTAACCGGCCAAAACGCGCGTTCCAGCCGATTCTCGCGACCTATCCAGGGCAGTTCGTCGAGATCGACTCGAACACACTCGATGTTGAGGCGGTCATGCCCGACGGCAAGGTCATCCGCCCGTACATGACGGCGGCAATAGACGTGTTCACCGACAGTGTCGTTGGCTTCCACATTCACGGCGGTGCCCCATCATCGACCGACCACGCAATCCTGTTCGCACGCATGGTCAGTCCGCGTCGCGCAGTTGATCGGATCGATCATGAACTTTCACTGGGCAATTCGAAAGCGCTGCCGGGCCCAGCAATGATCGCTATGGGACAGGCGAACTCAGAGGCTCCCGCGATGCCGTTCATCGCTGTCGAAACGCTGACGATGGACCGGGGAAAGGACTTCCTCGCCAGCCGCGCGGCAGCAGAAACACTGGGATGGAGCGTCATCGACGCCCCGCCGCATTCTCCCACTGCAAAGCCCCACGTCGAGCGGTTCTTCAGGAGCGTCAACAGCCTTTTTCTCTCTCGGATCGACAGCTACGTTGGCAACTCCCCCGAGCACCGCGGCCGCGCCGAACGTGCAGCGATGCCGTTCGCGTCGCTTGTCGATCAAATGTGGGCCTTCATCGTCACCGTGTACCAGAATCGCCCTCACTCGGGGTTAGTACTGCGAGAGCATCCCGGACGAACTTTCACACCCAACCAGATGTACGCAGCCTCGTTCGACGCCACCGCAGGCATCCCACTCCCCTTCTCCGACCGCGACTACATCGCGCTCATGCCGCGGAACGAACGCACTATTCGCTCGGATGGCGTGCACCTCGGCAACGAAATCTACGACTCGCCCGAGCTCAACGACCTGCGGACGCGAAGCGGCAAATTCGAAGTGCGCCAGGATCCCTACGACCCAGAACGCGTATGGGTTCGCCACCCGGACAGTTCAGAGTGGATCACGTGCCACGCCCGAAGCATTCGACTGGCTGCACTCCCATTCGGCTCCCGAACATCGGCAAACCTCGGAGCGACGGAGCAGGCCGTCGACCCACACACTCAGTGGTCGCAGGACTTTCTCGATGCCGAGTCCGCCCGTGTGGCAGCGAAACAGGCCAGCACGAAGAAGTCGCGCAAGTCGACAGACTCAAAGGCCGAGAAGAAGGCGACGAAGACAGCCGCGGAGAAGGCTAATCGAAAACGAGACACCTTGCCTCGACCAGTGGAATCGACTCCGACTTTGTTGCCCCAGGCCGTACCCATTCGTCAGCATCCCGACGACTACACAATTGCGTGAGGAGTCTTGCGAGCATGAATAACTTCACGGCGCGCACCGCCGCGAGAAAGACGAGTTTGAACGGCCTACGGCAGCGTTTCGACACGCAAGTCGTACGCCCGCAATCGCTGCAACGCAAGGATTTCGATCAACTCGATACCGTCGCACAGTCGGCCTACGACGACCAACGCCTCCAATGGTTCAGCAACGGCCTGATCGTCAAGACGCCGGCGCTTCGCCGACTCACCACGACTGGCCTCGCACTGATGCGCATGCACGACCCCGGATCTGTCGGCGAACGCGGAATCGTGCTGACAGGTCCACCGCACATCGGCAAGACCACCGCTCTCATCCGCCTTGCCGCAGAGATCGAAGCTTGGATGTGTAAGCGAAATCCCGATTTCCGCGATCAAGGACACGTACCGGTCGCGTACATCGAGATGGAACCCAAGGCTTCACCGAAATCGATTGCGAGCGCGATCCTCAACTTCTACGGCATCCCGCACAGCTTCAAGTCCGCGACGCAACATCAACTCACCGACCTCGCGCTGGACGCACTTCGCCGACACCACACGCGAGTCCTCATCATCGACGAACTCCAGATGCTTAAGCTCGACGGCAAGACGGGAGACGACGCAATCAACTCACTGAAGACGATCATGAACGACTCCGGCTCTATCTGCGTCTTCGCCGGCGTCGACCTCCTCGAAGGACTATCAAGTCGCCCAGCCGAACAGATCATGGCCCGATGCCAAGTGACACAGATGCGGCCGTTCCTCGGCAGCGACGACAGCTCGCGCGGACAATGGGCGGCGCTGGTCAACTCCCTCGGCACCGCCATGCAACTACTCGATGCAGAGCCCGACCACCTCGCGCCGTTCGCCGACATTCTGCTCACGATGAGCAACGGCAAGATCGGCGATCTTCGCAGCATCCTGGCACTCGCGATGGCGGGCGCCATCGACGACCGCGAAGAGACTGGCAGCGAATCAATCACGCAGGACCATCTGATCGGCGTGGGACAGATCGGGGTCGCATGACGATCGACCGACTACCGCGCCAACTTATCCCCGTGCGCTACGTTCACTTCGAAACTCCGAACTCGTACCTACGACGTCTCTGCACGGCCAACTCGATCGACCACTCGTGGATGCTGAGCCTGGTCAAGAAGCGCAGGGTCTCCGCGCGCAGTGGCGCAACAGAACTCGGCAGAGTCATAGCGGAACTGGGTGGTCCCGATTCCGCCATGTTCGTGCGTGCTCACGAACGGGCGCTACGCGGACACCCCAACACACGCGGACCGTGGGACAAGCAGGCTGCATCGAGAGTCGCGTGTCTGTCGTGCACCGCTGGCCACCAGGTTGTCACTTACCCGCACATCCGTTTCATGTTCTGCAGGCGGCACGGTCGGTGGCTCGGCGACAATCAGCGGCCCGGTGTTCTCGACGCCGATCTCTGGAAGGCTGAGTGTCGGCTTCGTCGGCTGGTTTCGGCCGGGAGCGTCGACCGGGAACTGTACGAGACAGCTTGGGAACTTGTGCGTGATCACTACTACCTTATGGACACCGGCACCCGGCCACGACGCTTTCAGGTCGCGCAGGATCAGGAGGGCTTCACTCTGGGTACGGACGATCGCGTTGCTCTCTTCCCCGAAACTGCCCGAGTGATTAGGACGATCGCCAACCTTGCAGTCACGAATACATCGATCTCTGGTCGGTGGGCCGGCGCCTCCACGCGTGGCCGCTTGTCGGCCGCATTCGAGTGGGCCGGAGACGAACGGTGGATGCTCATCGAGGGAGCCCACGACCTCCTGGGTCGTCGTCACGCCCTCGCCAGCTGACTTCGATGCGATCAGCCGTCGACTGTGATAGTCCAACGCTGGGACTTCGAATCGCCTGACTCGGTCCAGGACGCGTCGATCTGGACCGAACCGCTCCTCAAGGGGATAGCAGTCCAACTCCGTGAAGAGTCTGCCTCGATAGTCACTGGCTCGGTCGGTGGATCGAAATGAAGACTGGCATCATCTAAACCAGCAACCGTGAAGGTAAGGTCCTCTGCTGCAACGTCACCCGTGTTCGTGACTACCAACCTATTGGCGAGCGTCCGATACTTCATTTTCCCGTTCTTATCGATACCTTGTTGTTCAGTTCGATGATCGTGGTGCCATCTCAATTGTCAGCGGTCACGTAATTCCTCAGGTTGATGGGGTTGTCCGTCACGTAATTCCCCACCTGGCCGTCACGTAATTCCCCACCCTGGGGTGTGTCGGCCGGGGTTCGGGTGCGGCTACAGGTTCGCTTCTTGCAGGGTCTCCTACCGGCCCTGGAAGGGGCCCGTGGTGGCAAGGAGAACGTGGACGATGACCGATTTGATGGAGTTGTTCCGGCATTGGCATGGCGGCCGGTCTCAGGTGCAGATTTCGGCGGCGTTGGGGATCGACCGCAAAACGATCCGCAAGTATCTGGCGCCGGCGATCGCAGCCGGCATGACCCCTAACAGCGACGAGCGGTTCGACGAACAGGTGTGGAGGGAGCTGATCGCCGGCTGGTTCCCTGAGGTGGCTGATCCGTCGGTGCGGGCGGTGACCCGGCCGGCGATCGCAGCCCATCACGACTGGATCAAGGACCAGTTGGACCAGTCGGTGACGGTTGCGACCATCGCCCAGCGGTTGCGCGATGACCACGCAGTGGGGGTTTCCGAGTCGTCAGTCCGGCGTTACGTAACAGCAGCATTCGCCGAACAGGTCGCCGAAGGCAAGGCCACGGTACCGCGTGGTGCAGTTCCGCCCGGTGAGGAAGCGCAAGTCGATTACGGCAAGCTCGGCATGTGGCATGACCCGGTCACCGACCGGCGGGTGACGGTCTGGGCGTTCGCGATGATCCTGGCGTGCTCGCGGTTGTTGTTCGTCCAGCCGGTGCTGCGGATGGATCAATCCTCCTGGTGCGCGTCGCATGTGGCGGCATTCGACTACTTCGGCGGCACTCCCGCCCGGAGCGTGTGCGACAACCTCAAGACCGGGGTCGACCGTCCTGATCTCTACGACCCGAAGATCAATCGGGCCTACGCCGAGCTCGCCACCTTCTACGATGTCCTGATCGACCCCGCCCGCGCGCGCAAACCGAAGGACAAACCGCGGATCGAACGCCCGATGCCCTACATCCGGGACTCGTTCTGGAGGGGCCGAACCTTCGGCTCGCTGCCGCAGATGCAAGAAGCCGCGGTGGTGTGGTGCACCGACGTGTACGGCCAGCATGCGCACCGCGGCATCGACGGGATGACGCCAGCCGAGCTGTTCGTTCAGGTCGAGGGAGGCGCTCTGAAGCCGTTGCCTCCGAAACCTTTTGAACATGTCGTCTATCACGTGGGGAAGGTCGCGCCGGACTGTCATGTCAAGGCCGGCAAAGCGTTGTATTCGGTGCCGTGGCGGCTGATCGGGCACCGCGTCACGATCCGTACCGCCGGCGACATCGTCCAGGTTTTCGACGGTGATGAGGTCGCTGCGACCCATGTTCTGCATCTGGCGGGGCGGTCGACGAACTTCGAGCACTACCCGCCCCACAAGGTTGCCTACACATTGCAGACCGTCACCTGGTGCCGCCACCAAGCCGACGAGATCGGCCCGGCCGCGGTCGCTGTGGTCGCCGAGCTCTCGCAAGTCAACGCTCTGCACCGGCTGCGAGCGATCCAGGGCATCGTCGGCCTACGCAAGACCTATTCCGACGCCCGGATCAACGCCGCCTGCCACCGCGCCCGCCAAGTCGGCGATGTGCAGTACCGCACGATCAAAGGAATCCTGGCCGCCGGCACCGAAGATGAGGGCACATCGGTCCCAGCTGTTGTTGCGGTGCCGGCTCTGCTGCGCGGCCCAGAGGCTTTCGACACCGCCTCCGGTCAATAGTTCCTCTGCGTACTGACATTGCCTTGCAACACCTTCCATCTGTATCTCGATAGAAAGAATCAGCCGATGACCATTCATGATCCCAGCCTGCGGGCTGCACTCAAGACCTTGAAACTCGGCGGCATGCTCGACACCCTCGACGCCCGCTTGGCCCAAACCCGCGACGGCGGGCTCGGGCATCTGGAGTTCTTGCAGGTGCTCTGCGAAGACGAAATCTCCCGCCGCGAGCATGCCGCCCTGGCCCGACGCGTACGCCGAGCCCGCTTCGAACAACAGGCGACCTTCGAAGACTTCGACTTCACGGCCAACCCGAAACTGCCCGCCGCGATGCTTCGCGACCTCGCTGCGCTGCGGTGGCTCGATGCCGGTGAATCGGTGATCCTCTACGGGCCCGTCGGAGTCGGCAAAACCCATGTGGCACAAGCGCTCGGCCATCATGTAGCACGACGAGGCGCGGACGTACGTTTCGTCAAATGCGCTCGCATGCTCGCCGACCTCGCCGGTGGGCACGCTGACCGGACCATCGGCCAACGCATGCGCGAATACACCCGCCCTGCCGTGCTGATCATCGACGACTTTGCAATGCGTGAGCACACCACCACCGGATCCGACGACCTCTACGATCTGGTCTCCGATCGCGCGATCGCCGGCAAGCCACTGATCTTGACCAGCAACCGGGCACCCAAAGACTGGTACCCGCTCTTTCCCAACCCCGTCGTCGCCGAATCGCTGCTGGACCGGCTCATCAACACCAGCCACCAGATCCTCATGGACGGCCCGTCCTACCGACCCCGCAAACGACCCGGGCGGCCAGCGAAGAATACCGCCTGACCCCACCCGACCTGCTCAGCTACGCTGATCCCAGCACACTCGAACATGGGGAATTACTTGACGGAAACCCCTGAGGAATTACGTGACCGTCGACACTCAATTTCGCACCCGATGCACTCGCCGATCGATTCGGTGCGGCCGCAGACCAACCAGCGCTGTCGATATCGTGCTCCAGGGCCCGGATCACCTGTCCGGCAAGGTCGGCGGGGTCGTTGTAGTCTCCGAGCAGACCCTCTTGCTCAAGTTCTTCTCGAAACTCGCGCAATGACTTCTGCTGCTCGAGATCCGCGTCGCGCGGAATCGGCTCGTTCGAGAAGTAGACGTGAACCGGCTTTCCGAGTTGACGGGCCCGACGAATCTCCTCGGCGGTTCCTGACACATCCACTCCAGTGGCCGTACCGAGTCGACTGTCGAAGAATGCAACAACGACATCTGCTCGGTCCACAGCCTGTGCGTTGATGATGGCTTGCGGTCGGTCGCCGAGCGATGGCACCGCACTGCGTTCGTATAGCCAAGGAAGTAGCGCGATGCCTGCTCGTCGACCATTGTTGATGTTCCAGTCATTGATCTGATCGCGAACGGTCGAGCGCTCTTCGGACGTATCCCCGGGGGATGCGATCACAACCAGGACGCCGGTTAGCTGCTGAGTCACGTCGAACAGTTTGCCTGATCTGCTCTGCGGCGACCGCGCTTTGAGGTGCGTGTTGTCACCGACATTCACCGTCCGCAGCCCTGGATACTGATTTCCGCGTCAGCCCGGCTTGTCTCATGGTTGGCTCCCACCTCTGCTGTCAACGAGGCCGCCATTCGAACCGCGAGAACTCAAGCTCCCAATTCTGATGTCATTGAGCCTCTATCGGGATCTGGCAGAACTACAGCTGATCAACTCCCAGATCGGTGGCAGCGCTACCACTTTCAGTGTCAACCAACAGCCCCTCCCGCCCGACATCGAGCTGCCACCTCGCATCGCATCATCGCGCAAGTCCCAGGAACGCCATCAGTGAGCGTTCGACCTCCACTAACTGTTCGGACGTCAGCCGGCCAACACGGGTCAGCACGTTCGACCGCCTTACTGCGGTGAGCTTGTCGACCATCACGTCGCTGTCTCGGTCGAGGCCCGAGATCGCATCGCGGTCGCCTGGGATGCGTATCCGCAACAGCGGTGCATCGATGAGTCGGCTCGTCATCGGCGCAACCACCACCGACAGAGTTGAATCGAAGAGGTCATCCTGGACGACGACCGCAGGCCGCGGCTTCGATGCGTACACACCACCCGCAACGGTCCAGATCTCGCCGCGAATCACGCCTCGTCGTCCCATGGCACGGCGACAGCCTCGACGAAATCCTGCTCGTTCCCATCGGCATCGGCTTGTGCCACTAGCACCGACTGCGTGTGGGCTTGCGCGGCAAATTCGGGCGTGCGCACGTCAGGGACCCAAACCTGCAACGGTCGCAAACCGCGCTCACGCATACGGCGTCGATACTCACCAACCCTGTCCCTCACTGCCATGGCCCCATGTTACATGTAACGCTACGGAGCGGCCAGGCTGTGCGTTGGCTGCGAATACGCAGCGATCGAATATGCAGGGTTACCAGTAACCCACTGCCCATTGCCTGCAGTGCAACGGTATTCAGGTGCCGGAGTGTCTATTTAATGACAACGCAATCGGGAGGTTGGCCACCCTACCTGGGACTCAGTGACACCGCGATGAGGCTGCGATGGCGGAACGCCCGCGACAACCCGGCGGTCAAGTGCCGCGTCATGGGTGCCAATGACCTCGCGCGTCAGAAATGAAGGAAACGCAGCCCTCAGGCTCCAGCATCTGGATGCGTCACCGAATGTAGCTCTAGTTCGGGTATACCAAGAAAATCACTTGGGTTGCACGTGTACAGCGGAATGCCGTTCGCGATGGCGCAGGCCGCGATTAATGCGTCATATGCACGCGCACTGGGCTTTCGCCCCGATGAGCGTAATGCCGCCGCGACGCCGCCGAAAGCTCGCGCGCTCTCGGCAGTGAATGCCAGCACCTCGAAATCCGCTTCCGCCTGCTGTACGTGCTGTTGCCGAGCACTTCGCTCGCGGTGGGTTCGCGCGACGTGCGGGCCAACCGAAAGCTCCGCAAGGGTGATCGCACTTATCACCGACTCCTGGGGCAGCTCGTCGGGATCCGCCAGTCTGCCGAGCAAAATCACCGTTGAGGTGTCAAGCATCCCCCGCGTTGTATCGACCGGCCCCGTCATAGGGACGAATCCAACACGCTATCGATGTCAGACTGCAGGACGTCCGGGTCGATCTGCGGAAGATGGGCGCGCCGCCGAATCAGCTCGGCCGCGCTCACACTCTTTCTGGGCAGAGACCTGAGTTCGGCCACTGGCTCGCCGTCGCGCGTGACGACGACACGCTCGCCACGCTCGACCCTGCGCAGCACCTCGCCACCGTTGTTGCGAAGGTCTCTGACACTCACCCGGTCGGTCATGCCACCAGTGTATCACCGGTGATACACACACGTCGTCGGAGAATATGCAGCAATCGAATATGCAGGGTTACCAGTAAAGACTGCGTATTGTGGCGCGCCGCACCACTATTGGGACTCGTCGACCGAACTGTCCCTGTCGGATGCAGGACATACAAGTGATAGTGCGCACTACAACTCGAGAACCACCCGGAGTGCAGCGTCGACGCGGCGCAACTCTTCATGGGTCAGGTAACCCATACTGTCTCCGAGTCGCCCAGGATCAACAGCCGCAACCTGCTCAGCCAGAACCCGCGTCGTTCGACCCGCGACCTCAACTTCAGGCCGAAATGTTGCCGCGCGCGCCGAGGTTGATGTCGGCGCGACCAACCAGGTCGAAAGCGGCAACTGGTCGGATTGCACGACCACCGCGTAGCGGGCGCCCGACTGTTCGTGACCCCGGACATTCTTCGGAGCGCGAAGCCGGTAGACCTCACCTCGCACGTAGCGCCTCCATGTCCCGAAGCACCTGAGCGGCCTCAGCTCGATCAATCGGGTCGCCGGCCAGCGCTTCCGCTTCCTCGCGGAGCGACTTGGCAGTCTTATGTCTTGCTGCGTCGATCAGCGCAGCGCGAACCGCAGCAGATACGGGCGTTCCGTCTTCCGTCAGGATCGACAAGGCCCGAGAAGTGTCCTCGTCGGGTCGGAATGTGATGGTGTCAGCCATCAACCAAGTGTAGTACACATTGTAAGACACTCGATACACGCGCATCGAGGCCTGGGGATTATGCAGCAATCGAATATGCGGGGTTACCAGTAGCCTCAAGGTATGCCTGATTCAGGCGACGCGTTCAGCCAGGACATGACGCGGCCCCTCGACCAGCACCGTCCGACGGCCTGCGAGTGCAGATCCGAAGAACCGAGCACGGTCAGACCGACAATGCTGTGTCCTGAGGCCCGACGATCGCCCATGGTCGGGATCGAAGGAGAAACGCCGACGCCCTCGACCGATATCCACGCGATCGGCCGCCGCGCGGCAATGTCGCCCAGGCGCTGCAGCCAGCGGAGTCGACTCTCGAGTGGCAGGGCCGACAGCGCCCACGTGGTGGTGACCAGCGGCAGCGCACCAGCGGGGACCTTGTCGATCGCATCATCGACGACATCGAGGACGTCACCTCTGAGCAGGACCGGCGGCTGGGCGGCGGCCACCCCAACGGCGGCGTCCAGTTGGTCTGCCGGCTCGTCCTGGTCGGGCGGACCACAGGCCCGTAGCCACAGCACGTCGTCCGGGTCGGCCAAGTCGACGATGTCCGTACCGATCCCGACGCGAGCGACGACTCGCGGGAGGCTGCGGGTCGGAATGGCGTGTTGACCCACCACCCGACAGTCAATACTCACACGAGATGAACTGTCGCCCAGCGACTCTCCGGTACTGTAGGTGATGGCGACGCGGTCGGTGTGCACGTTGAGGCCGGCGCCGGGATTGACATCGATCACTCCGATGTCGTCTGCTCCCAGCCGATGCGCCGCGTCGGCGAGGGCGGGGTACAGCACCGCGCAGACGGCGGTTCGCATCGTCTGGTGGGTCCGGTGCGCGGCGGTGGCGACGACCACGTCGGCGTGCCGATGCATCATCTGCACAGCCGCTACGGCGGCCGCGTCTGGGTCGTCGGTATCGATGGCCGCGGCCAGTTCCGCCGCGCGCCCGGTCAGTGCCAGGTAATGCAGAACGGCGATGATCGACCGCGGGTCGCGGTGGCCGGTGGGCACTGCTCGGATGACCCGCAGGGCGTCGGCCGATTCACTCAACGCATACGCGATCCGCGCGCACATCGGAGAACTCACCGCCATGGCCTCGCCGTGCCTCCGGAGCCGGTCGATTTCGCTTCGTCTCGGCATCAGAACCCGTCATCCGGCGTCGCCACAGATCGCACCGTTCCCGTGGTCGCGCGCCGTCATCGATGCCACGGATCTGCACTGATCCCAGACATATCTGCAAGCTATCACCTGACAGTGCATAACTGCTGTTCACAGCCAATTGTGCGACGACCACAGCACAGCGGACCGACAGGACCTTCACAGGGAAACCCTCTAGGCTGGTCCGATGTCACTTGTTCTCGGACCGGTCCTGCGTCACGTCGACGACACCACGGCGCTGATCTGGGTGCAGACCACGAACGCCGCCGAGGTGGAGGTCCTCGGGTGCAGAGCACGGACCTTCGAGGTGCACGGCTGCCACTACGCGATCGTCGTGGTGACGGGACTGACCCCCGACTCGACCACGCCGTACGAGGTCAACGTGGACGGTTCGCAGGTGTGGCCGCTCCCCGACTCGTCGTTCCCCCCGAGCGTGATTCGCACGCGCGGCCCGTTGCGCGCCGAGCGGCACCGTGTCGTGTTCGGTTCCTGCCGCTTCCCCCGTTCCGACGATCCCTCGTTGGACGCCAAGCTCGGCGTCGACGCTCTCGATTCCTATGCGGTGCGCCTGGCGCAGCAGCCGGAAGACGAGTGGCCCGATGCGCTGCTTCTCCTGGGCGATCAGGTCTACGCAGACGAACTCACTCCGCACGCACGCCAGAACCTCGCCGGTCGACGTCGATCCGCCGAGCACCCCGAAGACGAGGTCGTGAGCTACGACGAGTACGAAAGTCTGTATCGACATGCCTGGGGCGATCCCGAGATCCGTTGGATTCTCTCCACCGTCCCCACGGCGATGATCTTCGACGATCACGACATCCGCGACGATTGGAACACCTCAGCGGCATGGCGCGAGGCGATCAATGCCGAACCGTGGTGGCGTGAGCGCATCCGCGCAGGCCTGGTGTCCTACTGGGTATACCAGCACCTCGGCAACCTCAGCCCCGCAGCGCTCGAAGCCGACCCGGACTTTCAGAAGGTGGTGGCGGGCGGTGGCGACTGCTGGCCTCAGTTGGTCGAGCTCGCCGACCGCGCCGACTCGGAGGTCGACGGCCGCAAGGGTCTGCGCTTCAGTTTCCGCTGGGACCTCGGGCGCAGCCGCCTGATCATGATCGATTCCCGAAACGGACGGGTATTCCCCGATGGGGATCGCAAGATGCTCAGCGACAAGGAGTTCGACTGGTTGGACGAGCAGATGCACGACGCTCTCGACGGTGTCGACCACCTGTTGCTCGGTTCGTCGCTGCCGTGGCTGCTGCCACCCGTGCTCGGTAACGCCGAAGCCGTCAACGAGATCGCCGCACGACATACCGGACGCCGCGGTCGACTGGCGGAAAAGCTCCGCCAGGCCCTCGACCTCGAACACTGGGCGGCTTTCGGGGACTCGTTCACCCGGCTCAGCGCGCTGATCCGCGACGTCGCGTCTCATCCATCGGCACCGTCGACCGTCAGTGTCCTGTCGGGCGACGTCCACCACAGTTACGCGGCACGTGTCGACTTCGCGACTCCGGCGAAATCCGATGTGTACCAATTGGTGTGCTCACCCGTCCACAACCACGTGCCACCATTCATCAAGCCGGCGTTCATCGCGGGATGGTCACCTCTACTCGGCCGCCTCACCGACCGGTGGGCGCGGCGACGTGGTTCCCCGGACCGTCCGATGTCGTGGACCAAGACCACCGGGCCGCTGTTCGGCAACACGATCGCCAGACTCGAGATCGCGGGCGCTGATGCGCGGGCTGTCTTCGAGCAGCCGCGAGACGACGAGCAGCTGACGGTCGTGGCCGACGTCGCTCTCACCGGTCACAGGGGTTCGGACGTGTCCCCCGCCACGGCGTCGACAAGTTCGTAGCCGGCGCGATCAGAAGTAGACGACCATGATCTGCGCAAGGAAGACCTTGATGATCATGCTGACCGGGAAAAGCACCGCATAGCCGAGGGCGACGCGCTGATCAGGCACCTTCCCCATCGCATAGGCGTACGGCGCCGGATTCAATTGCGAGCCGGTGAGACCGCCCAGTGCTCGGGCGGTACCGAACTGCAGCAGGGTGCGCAGGGCGAAGACGCATACGAGTGCGTGCGCGGCCGAGATCGCCAGGCCCAGCAGGACGAGCTCGAGTCCGTCGTCGCCGAGCGCGGTCACCAGGCCGTCACCTGCCCCGGTACCGACCGCGACCAGAAACACCATGAGCGTGAACTGATTCAACGTGTTCGTGACGTTGCCCGGCAATGTCCACACGATCGGCCCGGTTCGCCCGAGGGCGCCGAGCACCACACCGGCGATCAGCGGCGCGGTCGCCGTACCGAGAACCAGCGTTCCGCCACCCGGCATCGGGATCTCCACGAACGCGAGGAGCAACCCGATGGTGAGGCCGAGGCCGAGACCGATCGGATTGATGTCGCCGGCGGTACGTTCGGAGTCTCCGAGGTCCGCGGCGACGTCGGTGAGCCGGTCTCGCGGCGCGGTCACCCGCAACCGATCACCGCTCTGCAGTACCAGATCCGGTGTCGCGATGAGATCGACGTCGCCGCGCCGCACCCGGCTGACCACCGCGTCGAACCGCTCCTCGAGCCGAAGCTGATGCAACGGCCGCCCGACGTGCGATCGATTGGACAGGATGATCCGGCGAAAGTCGATGGCCGAGCGGTCGAGCCAGGCCTCGTCGGCGGTCTGCCGGCCGAGATCGGACACCAGGTGGTCGACGACGTCCTCCCGGGCAGTCACCGTGAGCAGATCGCCCGCTGCCAGCGGTTCGGCGTCGTGCGCGACGACCGTTCGGCCGTCTCGGGTCAATCGGGAGACGAGTGCGTCATAGCGCTCAGCGAGCGCGTGCACGGTCAGGTTCGGCTCCCCCACCACCTCCAGGGTGCGGATCACAATCGGCGCGACCTTCTCCCGATCCTCGGCGGTCGGACGGCGGCGTCCCACGCCGATCAGGTAGGCGCACGCGAGGATCGTCAACAACACGGTGATCGGGTACGCAACGGCGTACCCGATCGCCGGCTCCGGCGGTATCTCACCGCCACCCGCCAGTTGCTGCTGCACAGCGCCGAGGGCGGCGGTGGCGGTCCCCGCTCCGGCGAAGGCACCGGCGATCGTGCCGATGTCGAAGCCCAGCGCCTTTCCCAGTCCCAGCGCCGCACCGGCCATCGCGAAGATGGCGACCACCGACACCAGGACCGGTTTCCAGCCGGTACGGATCGCGCTGATGAAGGACGGTCCCGCGGCAATTCCCACCATGTAGCAGAACACGCACAGCGACAGATTCGTGACGATCGCCGGCAGTTCGACGTCGGGCTCGATGGCAGACAACGCAAGCGCCACGAACAACGCGCCGGCCGGGCCGAATGACACGGGGCCGAGTGGGATTCGACCGACGAGGGCGCCGACGCCGAGACAGAAGAAGAGGGTGAGCAACGGACTGTCCACGAACCACTGCATCGGGTCTCCTGAGTCGGGCAGGTCGCGTCCTGACGCCTGTGACTCTAGCCTCCCGGCGGCGACGGCTGCAGCGGTTCAGCCGCGGTCGGGACATCGACAGCTTGCGGCTATCACTCAGCGATCAACGCAGTTTGGCGCCGTAGACGTGGGACACATCCAGGACCAGCAGAACTCGACGGTCAGACACCATCACCTGCCGATATTCGTCCCAGTCCGGATGTTCGCCGGCGCCGCGACGGTAGTACTCGACGAGGGCGTCCACCTCGGCGCCGTCCGGGTCGTCGCCGGGACCGATCAACGTCGCCGTACCCTCGGCGGTCGCCCAGGTGTACCCGTCGGGACTCGTGAACTCGATGGCGGCGCGGGGATCGCGGCGCAGGTTGGCGGTCTTGGCCCTGCCCTCGGTCATCGAGACGTAGATCGTGTCGGCGTCGCGGTCGTAGACGCAGGTGACCGGGGAGAGCTGGGGCAGGCCACTCTGCTTGATGGTGGCGAGGATTCCGAGTCGTGTGTCGCTGATGAGGGACCGAGGGTCGAAGTCCGGTGATGTCATGACCATGCCAACTCCGGACCGCGCCGGCCCATTCCGCGGACCCGCTCCGGTATCAACCCATCAGCGTTCGCGACCCGCTCACGTCGTACTCCTCGACCGCGCCGGCGAGGATCGATGTCTGCTGGTCGTCGTCGGGGCCGGATGCGCGAAATGCCTCCACGGCGGACTGGGTCTCCCATCTCTCGTAGATGTTGATGCGATCGGCGTCGAGGAGGTCGGCGCTGATCGCGAAGTCGAGGCACCCGGGCGCTCGACGAGCGAGTGCCACCACCTGCTCGCATCCGGCGAGGTACGCCTGCCGGCGCCCTGGTTCGACGGTGATGTGTCCGGCAACGATGACCATGAGCGTCTCCTGTCGGTCGGGGCGTGCCGGCCCTTGGAACCGGCACTCAGTGATGCTGACCTGCCTGACACCTCGACATCATCGGTGGCGGCCGAAATCTCGGTGCCGAGTTACGGAAGCGTGGGACCTTCGCCCCGGTTCTCGGCATCGATGGTCCCTGGTGAACGTGCGACGACACGCGTTGACTGGAGACAGCAAGGCATCGAGTACGGGAGGTTCACGATGCGCATTCTGGTTGCCACGGCCAGTCGGTACGGCTCAACGCGCGAGGTCGGCGAGCGCCTGGCGGCGACGCTCGCCGTCGATCTGGAGCGGCAGATGATCGAGGCCGAGATCGACGTGATCGACGTGGTGGACGTCGAAGACATCGCGTTCTACGACGCCGCGATCATCGGCAGCGCTGTCTACTTCGGCCGGTGGCTACGTCCAGCCCGCGACTTGATCGATCGCGAGCAGCACAACCTGCACGCGCTTCCGGTCTGGCTGTTCTCGAGCGGTCCGGTCGGAGACATCACGCCGGCCACCGGTTCTGCGATGACCGCACCGTGGGCGCGCGAGCACCGAACGTTCCCCGGCAAACTCGATCGCTCGACGCTGCGGCGGTCCGAGCGTCTCTTCGCGGCCATGCTGCGCGCGCCCGACGTCGACGACCGCGACTTCGTGGAGATCGACGGTTGGGCACACGACATCGCGTCATCTCTCGCCGGGAGTCGACCGGGGCGGTCGCAGATCGTGTCGTGATCATCAGCCTCGGACATCGCGGCCTCACCCCTCAACGCGCCCGCGCACGTTAGGTTTGATGGGCAGAATGTCCGACGGAAGAGTTGCAGCGTGGTGGAGCCACACGACTTCGTTCTGATCGCGGCCATCCTGGCCATCGCCTCGGTCGCGGGTCTCCTGGCGACCAAGCTCCGGCAGCCGATGATCGTCGCGTTCATCGGAGTCGGCATCCTGGTGGGTCCCACCGGAACCGGTTGGGTGACCACCAACGAGACGATCGAGCTGCTCGCCCGGCTCGGCATCGCGATCCTGCTGTTCCTGGTCGGATTGCGCCTGGACATGAACCTCATCCGCACCACCGGCCCGGTCGCCCTGATCACCGGCATCGGACAAGTGGTGCTCACCGGCGCGATCAGCTACCTGCTGGCCCTCGCGTTCGGCATGAGTGCCGTGGCGGCGTTCTACATCGCGTTGGCCCTGACGTTCTCGTCCACGATCATCATCGTCAAACTGCTCTCCGACACCCGCGAGATCGAGCAGCTTCACGGCCGGATCGCCGTGGGGTTGCTCATCGTGCAAGACCTCGTCGTGGTGGTCGTGATGATTGCAATCAACGCCTTCGGTCAGGACACCGACGACGCCATGGCCGTCAGCATCGCCCTGGTGTTGGTGAAAGGTGTCGGACTCCTCGCCGGCATCGCGCTGGTGATGCGCTTCGTCCTGCCCTGGCTGCTACACCAGGTCGCGCGGTCACAGGAACTGCTGGTCCTGTTCGGGGTCGCGTACGCGATCGCACTCGCGGCTGTCACCGCGGAACTCGGATTCAGTTCGGAAGTGGGCGCGTTCCTGGCGGGGGTCTCCCTCGCGGCGACACCGTATCGGGACGCGCTGGGCGCGCGGCTGGTGAGCCTTCGTGATTTCCTGCTGTTGTTCTTTTTCCTCGACCTCGGCGCCGGCCTCGACTTCGCCGATGCCTCCGGCCACATCGCCGAGGTCGTGGTCTTCTCGCTGTTCGTGCTCGTCGGCAAACCGGTGATCATCATCGCCCTCATGGCGCTGCAGCGCTATCCCCAGCAGGTCAACTTCATGACCGGTCTACCGCTGGGACAGATCTCCGAGTTCTCCCTGATCCTGGCCGCCCTCGGACTGGGACTCGGTCACATCAGCGACACGACCTCCAGCGTCATCACGGTGGTCGCCCTGATTACCATCGCCGGCTCCACCTATCTCATCTTGTTCTCACATCAGTTGTATCGACGTCTCGAACCTTGGCTGAGCGTTTTCGACCGCTCCTCGAGCAGGCGCGGGACCTCCGGCGATCCCGAACTGGAGGTCGACGCCATCCTCTATGGACTCGGTCGATTCGGCCGCCACATCGCCGACGAGTTCAGTGCCGCCGGCCATCGGTTGCTCGCGGTCGATTTCGACCCTCATCGGCTCGCCGCCAACACCCGCCCGGGCGTCACGACGATCTACGGCAGTGCCGCGGATCTCCATTTCCTCGAGACTCTTCCGCTGACGCGGGCACGGTTCATCATCTCGACCATCCCGACAATGGACGCGAACTTCGCTCTGCTCCATGCCCTTGCCCACCACGACTACGCGGGCCATGTGGTCATGACCGCCCACCACCCGCACGACGCCGAGGCGCTGCGAGCCGCGGGTGCCGACATCGTCCTCGAACCGTTCTCGTTGGCCGCCGAAGCGACCACGGAGATACTCGACCACCTCATCACCGACCGATCGGATCGCACGGACGACACCGACGACGACCACCCCGGCGGCCCGCCGCCGGGGCCCTGAACCACTACGCTCGACGGGAGAGTCTGGACACCCCAAGGAGCGCAATGACTGTCAGGATCTCGGACGTCGCCACCGCGGGCGCGGCCGCCGCCATCGCCACGAACGTGGTACCGCACCTCGCGCACGGCATCAGCGGCAAACCCTTTCCGACGCCGTTCGCGGACCCGCCGGGTGTCGGCGACTCGTCGCCGGCGTCGAACATCGTGTGGGCGTCGATGAACGCCACGGTGGCGGCTTTGTTGGTCTACACAGGCCGGTCGCGACTCCGCGATCCGGCGTGTCTGGTCGTCGCAGCGGTGAGTGCCGCCGGGTCGGCGGTCGCGCTCAGGTCGTATTTCCGGAAGGTGCGGCCGAACGACCGTTCCGGCGGCTGACGTCGATCGTCCCTACTCGCCCTTGGTGCCCGGAAGGTACTGTTGCACTTTCTGTTTGGCGCCCTGCTTGACGATGTCCCAGGAGTCCTCGTCGCCCTTGACGAGCGCGGTGCTGAGCGACTTCGCCTGGTCGAGCGTCGCATGCGGAGGAATGGGAGGGACGCTGGGGTCACACCGGATGTCCAGCAGCGTCGGCCGATCCGCCGACAACGCCCGGTCCCACGCGTGACCGAGGTCTGCCGGATCATCGACGTTGATGCCACCCAATCCGATCCCCCGGGCGAAGGCCGCGTAGTCGACGTCGGGCAGTGTCTGGGAGGCCTCGAACTTCGGCGAGGCGGCCATCGCCCGCTGTTCCCAGGTGACCTGGTTGAGATCGTTGTTGTGCAGGACGACGACGATCAGCCGGGGATCGGTCCATTGCCGCCAGTAGTGGGCGACGGTGAGCATCTCGGCCAGTCCGTTCATCTGCATCGCGCCGTCGCCCTCGAAGGCGATCCCCGGCCGTCCGGGGTGGGCCCATTTGGCGCCGATCACGTATGGGACGGCCGGTCCCATCGTCGCGAGGGTCCCGGACAGTGATCCGCGCATATCGCCCCGGAACGTGATGTGACGGGCATACCAGTTGGCCGCACTGCCCGAGTCGGCGGCGATGATCGCGTCCGAAGGTGCACGGTGAGAGAATTCGTGGAAGATCCGCATCGGGTTGATCGGATCGGCATCCGTCATCGCCTGCCGCTGCGCTGTCGTGTGCCACCGCTCGACCTGCTTTTCCACCTTCTCCTGCCACGAGCGGTCCTGCTTTCGCTCCAACTGCGGGATGAGTTGCTGCAGAGTACGTTTGGCGTCACCGACGAGATTGACCTCGTTGGGGTAGCGCATACCGATCAACTTGCCAGATCGGTCGATCTGCACTCCCCGCGCCTGGCCGAACTCCGGGAGGAACTGCGAGTACGGAAAGTTGGAGCCGATGGTGAGCAACGTGTCGCAGTCACGCATCAGGTGATAGCTGGCCGTGGTCCCGAGCAGTCCGATCGATCCGGTCACCCAGGGCAGCGTGTCCGACAGGACGTCTCGACCGAGCAGCGCCTTCGCACAACCGGCGCCGAGCCGGTCGGCGACCTCGGTGAGTTCGTCGGTACAGCCACGCGCGCCTTGGCCGACCAGCATCGCGACCTTGTTCCCCTCGTTGAGCACAGCGGCCGCACGTGCGACGGCGTCAGGGGCGGGATCGGTTGTGGCGGTCGCCATTCCGAGACTGGACGGGACATGTTTGAACTCGTGTTGCGGAGGCGAGTACTCCAGTTCGAAGACATCCGACGGGAAGATCAGAGCCGTCGGTGCACGCTCGGTCATCGCCACCCGGAAAGCCCGGTCGATCAGGTTGGGGATCTGTTCCGGCACGGTGCACATCTGCACGAAGTCGCTGCACACGTCTTTGAAGAGCGAGAGCATGTCGATCTCTTGCTGGTACGCCCCGCCCATCGCCGAGCGTTCGGTCTGCCCGACGATGGCCACCACCGGCACGTGGTCGAGTTTGGCGTCGTAGAGCCCGTTGAGCAGGTGGATTCCACCGGGCCCGCTGGTTGCCGCGCACACACCGACCTGTCCGGAGAACTTGGCGAAGCCGACCGCCTCGAACGCGCTCATCTCCTCGTGCCGCGACTGCACGAATTGCGGATCATCGTCGGCGTCCGCCCAGGCGGCCAGCAGCCCGTTGATGCCGTCGCCCGGATATCCGAAGACCTGTCTCGTCCCCCATTCGCGAAGTCGGGACAGGACCACGTCGGCGACGGTGTCACTCATCGAGTCTCCTCAGCAGGTAGCGGCCGGCGAACGACTCGATGAGTACCCACCTCGCCCGACACCGACACCTCTCGATGGCTCACCGTGCGCGATGTCACCCGCTGGCTACCGACACCTCCGTGATCAGCGACCCTGCGCCGAACCACCCAACTCGGCCAGGTTCTCGATCGACTGACGCACGTCGGACTCGATGACCCGCGCGACCAGCCGGCCGACCGGCCCGTTGAGCAATCCGCCGCTCAGGGTCGCGTTCAGGTCGAAATGTGAACCTGCGCCGTCCTCGCTGACGCGCATGGTGAGGTCGATGCGCACACCGCCCCGGCCCTTTCCGGACAACGAGATCTTCTCCGGCTCCTCGTAGTCGGTGACGGTCCAGTGGATGATGTTGCGGAATCCCTTGACCTTGATCAGGGACGAGACCTCCGTGCCCTCGTGGATCTCATCGGGAACCTCACTCTTCCATCCGCCGAAGATCGTCATCCATTCCGAGAACCGTCCGAGGTCGGAGGCCAGTTTCCACGCCGCGTCCGGCGTCATGTCCGATCGGATACCGACATCGACACCTGCCACCGCACACTCCCATCCTCGGCTGAGCGGATCTCCGCGTGTTCTCCCCGACCGTACGATGAGATCGTGAATTCTGCCGACCTGGTGCGCGCCCACGGTCTCGACTCGTCGCTGCCGACCATCGGTGTGGAAGAGGAGTTCATCCTGGTCGACCGTGCATCCCGGCATCCAGTGGGCCGCAATCGAGAGGTGGCCGACGCCGCCTCCCGCCGTGGGGTGGATCTGGATCTGGAACTCACCACCTGTCAGGTCGAGATCGCCACCTCGACGTGCGCGACGAGTGGCCAGGTCCTCGACGAACTTCGTCGGCTGCGGTCGGTGGTGTCCGACGCGGCCGACGAGGTCGAGGTCGACGTGATCGGGACGGGTGTACCACCCACCATCCCGGATGCGTTCCCGGTGACCGACACCGAGCGGTACCGCCGCATCGGCGAACAGTTCGGGATGCTCGCCCACGAGCAGGGGATCTCGGGCTGTCATGTTCATGTCGGCGTCGACGATCGGGACATCGCCGTCAAAGTCAGCAATCACCTGCGGCAACGACTACCGATTCTGCTGGCGATGTCGGCGAACTCGGCGATCTACCGGGATGCCGACACCGGACACGCGAGCTGGCGGTCCATGCTGTGGAACCGTTGGCCGGCCTCCGGTCCGCCACCACATCTCCACTCGCGCGAGCATTTCGAACGGCTCGTGACGATGTTCGTCTCCTCCGGAGCGATCCTCGACGATCACATGGTGTATTGGGACATCCGACCGTCTGATCATCTACCCACCATCGAGATCCGCGTCGGCGACGTCCAGCAGCAACCCGCCGACACCGTCGCCCTGGCGACCGTCGTCCGGGCACTGGTCATGACGGCGACGAACGAGATCAATGCGGGAATCGATGCACCGGAAGTGGATTCGGCGGTACTGAGGGCTGCCATGTGGAAGGCCGCACACGATGGCGTCGACGGAGACGGCATCGATGTGCTGTCCCAGCGGCTCGTCCCGGCTCGGCAGATGATGTCCGACCTCGTCGACGACATCTCGGCCGCGCTCGACGTGCTCGGTGACAGCTCGTTGGTCACCGACTACATGAGGAGCTTGTCGGAGAACGGGAACGGTGCGACCCGTCAACGGCGCCGGTTCGCCGGAGGCGCCCAGGGGCGTGACATCGTGGCAGACGCTGCGCGTGTGTTCACCCGATGATCGGTCCCGCCGACGCGGCAGTGTCGAACCGATCGGCTGCGGGGCCGGAGGAATAGGCCGCAGGTTCCGATTCGGGCGGAATCGACGACCAACTCAACCGTCACGGCGCCGACGGATCTAGGGTGGCCGATATGAGCAAGTCAGAGTCCGGTACCGACATCGACATCAAGCCCCGTAGTCGCGACGTCACCGACGGCCTCGAGAAGACCGCCGCCCGCGGGATGCTGCGCGCGGTGGGCATGGGCGACGATGACTGGGTCAAACCCCAGATCGGCGTCGGATCGTCGTGGAACGAGATCACCCCGTGCAACCTGTCTCTCGATCGCCTGGCGAAGGCGGTCAAGGAGGGTGTGCACGAGGCCGGCGGGTATCCGCTGGAGTTCGGGACCATCTCGGTCTCCGATGGCATCTCGATGGGCCACGAGGGCATGCACTTCTCGCTTGTGTCACGCGAGGTGATCGCTGACAGCGTGGAGACGGTCATGAACGCCGAGCGGCTCGACGGCTCGGTGCTTCTCGCCGGATGCGACAAGTCTCTGCCGGGCATGCTGATGGCCGCCGCGCGCCTCGACCTCGCCAACGTCTTCCTGTACGCCGGGTCTACGCTGCCGGGCTACGCCACGCTCTCAGACGGAGCGGAGCGACAGGTCACCATCATCGACGCGTTCGAGGCGGTCGGCGCCTGTTCACGCGGACTGATGAGCCGCGAGGACGTGGACACGATCGAACGGGCAATCTGCCCCGGAGAAGGCGCGTGTGGCGGGATGTACACGGCCAACACCATGGCCAGCGCCGCCGAGGCCTTGGGCATGTCGCTGCCCGGCAGCGCTGCGCCTCCGGCCCCTGACCGGCGACGCGACAGCTTCGCCCGGCAAAGCGGCGAGGCGGTCGTCGAGATGCTGCGCCGTGGGATCACCGCCCGCGACATCATGACCCGTGAAGCATTCGAGAACGCGATCGCGGTGGTGATGGCGTTCGGCGGATCGACCAACGCAGTGCTGCACCTATTGGCGATCGCCAACGAGGCGGAGGTCTCACTGTCGCTCGACGATTTCGCGCGGATCGGCTCGCGGGTCCCGCATCTCGCCGACGTGAAACCCTTCGGTCGTCACGTGATGACCGACGTCGACCGGATCGGCGGTGTACCCGTCATCATGAAGGCACTGCTCGACGCCGGGCTGCTGCATGGTGAGTGCCTCACCGTCACCGGCAAGACCGTCGCCGAGAACCTGGCCGGCATCGCCCCGCCCGACCCCGACGGACTGGTGCTGCGTGCCATCGGCTCGCCGATCCATCCGACCGGGGGCATCACCATTCTGAAGGGCTCACTCGCCCCAGAGGGTGCGGTGGTGAAGTCGGCCGGTTTCGACTCCGATGTGTTCGAAGGTGTGGCAAGGGTTTTCGACCGTGAACGGGCGGCCATGGATGCGCTCGAGGACGGCACGATCACCTCTGGTGATGTGGTGGTGATCCGCTACGAAGGTCCCAAGGGCGGTCCCGGCATGCGCGAGATGCTCGCGATCACCGGTGCCATCAAGGGCGCCGGCCTCGGCAAGGACGTCCTGCTGATGACCGACGGCCGGTTCTCCGGCGGCACCACCGGCCTGTGCGTGGGCCATGTCGCACCCGAGGCCGTCGACGGTGGCCCGATCGCTTTGGTCCGTGACGGGGATCGTATCCGCCTCGACGTCGGGAGCGGCACGCTCGACCTCCTCGTGGACGACGATGAACTCGCCGGACGTGCCGACGACTTCACTCCGCTGCCGCCGCGGTACACGCGTGGCGTGCTGGCGAAGTACTCGAAGCTGGTCACGTCTGCCTCGGAGGGTGCCGTCTGCCGGTGAGGGGGTCTCGATACGCCGGCTCGCAAGCTCACCGGCTACTCGACCAGCGGAAGGAGCGCCCGACTCGCAAGCTCACCGGCTACTCAACCACGGCGGCACATTGGAACACATTGAACGCTCTGTCTCTTGGTGCGTACGATCTGTCTATGCAGCTGACCGAGTTGATGGACACCGTCCCGTCCACCGCCACCGATGCGCTCGACCTGTTCGACTCATCGCCCGCCGTCGAGACGGAGTTCATGCTCGGGACGTGGCGCGGGGCGGAGCTGCCCACCGACCACCCGATGGACGGGCTGCTCGCCGCGAGCGGTTGGTGGGGAAAACAGTTCGTGGACGCCGAGACCGTGCACCCATTGCTGTTCCCGACCCGCGACGGAACGGCCCTGTGGCCGATGAATCCGGCGATTGCCTTCAGCGGCGTGCCCCTCGGTAACCGTGTCCCGGCGGTCAAGTCGTTGTCGTTCGCGACACCGATCGCTGCGACGCGACTGCTGTCCCAGGCCCGCAAGCCCAAGGCACGATTGCGCACCACCCGATATCGCGGTGTGGACAGCGCCACCATGATCTATGACCAGTTGCCGGTCAATGACGTGTTCCGCCGCCTCACCGACGAGACGGTGATCGGTGCGATGGACCTCAAGGGGTCTGATCGCCCGTACTACTTCGTCCTGCACCGCGACGATTCGCTCGCGCTGCGCTGATCGTCCGCCTCCTCTGGCGGTTGAGGTCAGTCCAGGCAGAACTCGTTGCCTTCAGGGTCGGTGAGCACGATGTGTCCGCCCTGCAGCGGCGGTTCCGGCTCGAAACGCGTGACCCGGCGGGCGCCCACCGCCACGAGTCGATCGCACTCGGTCTCCAGTGCGACCATGCGCTCGTCCCCCACCAGGTCGGGGGCGGCGCGCACATCGAGGTGCAGTCGATTCTTGCCCGACTTCTCCTCGGGCACCCGCTGGAAGAAGATCCTCGGGCCGTGGCCGTCCGGATCAACGATCCCGGAAGCGTCGTTACGCCGCTCGGGTGGGACGCCGAAGGCGTCGAGCGCCGCGTCCCATGAATCGAACCCTGGCGGCGGACTCTGGACTTGGTAGCCGAGGACGTCGGCCCAGAACTCGGCCAGTGCGCCCGGATCGGCGCTGTCGATGGTCACCTGGATCTCGCGAGACATGATTCCTCTTTCCCGGCTGCGAACCCGATGTGATCGTGTCCGACGGTCTGCCGGACCCGCTTGACACCACTGTCCTCCACGACCCGGACAGGAACTGTCCTATTTCATCCGACAGGGACCTCTGCGACACGGCGAGGCGGTGTGCTCGTTCGGTTTGTCCGATCTGTAGCGTTACGGGCATGTTCACGGTGCGCCGCGGGGCCGTCGCCTCCGCTCTGATGCTGACCATGGCGCTGAGCGCCTGCTCGTCTGACGACGGCTCGTCGGATTCGGCCACCGACGACTCCCCGACCACCTCGGCCGCCGCGACGAGTTGCCCGTCCGGCGCCGCATCGGACTCGGCAGAGCCGGCCTGGGACTACGACGGCGCGACCGGGAGCATCGCGGTCACGCCTCCGACCGATGCCGCTGCCCCCAAGGTGGACGTCACGACACCGTTTTCGGTGAACGAAACCACGGTGGAAACCCTGGAACCGGCCGACGGCGCGGTCGTGGGCGACACCGCCACCGTGTCTGTGTGTTACCTCGGTGTCAACGGCCGCGACGGATCGGTGTTCGACAGCAGCTACGAGCGGGGTATGCCTGCGGAGTTCCCGCTCGACGGCGTGGTGCCCGGGTTCCAGAAGGCGATCTCGGGTCAGAACGTCGGCGCCACGGTGGCGGTGGCGATGACGTCGGCCGACGGCTATCCGAGCGGCAACCCGGCCGCGGGTATCGAACCGGACGACACGTTGGTGTTCGTCATCGAGATCCTGTCCGCCGACGGCTGACAACGGTCACGACGTCCGTCGCTCAGTTCTGCCGCTCGAGGCGCCTCAGCGCGGTACGCGCACGATCCACGCGGCGCCGAGCCGCATCCAGGTCGTCCGCGGCGCCGCGCCGTTGCTCTTCGGCGGTCTCGACCTGACGGCGGGCGAAGCGCACTTCGGCGTCCCGCTGCTCGAGTTCGGCCCGTAGCCGCTCGAGGTCCTCGGACAGCTCATCAGCCCGTTGTCGCGCACCGACGATCTCGCCGTCCTGTTTCCGGACCGTGTCCTCGGCGTCTCGTTCGGCGGCCTCGGCCTCGGCAAGCGCGGTCCGGGCGCGTTCCAATCGCTCGGTATCCACTTCGCCCGTCGACGATGCGGAGGAATCCTCGGCTTCCGCGTCAGGCTCCACCTCCGCCTCGCCGTCACCGGTGGGTTCCGGGACCAGGAAGACTCCGGCCGGCCCGAATCCGCTGTACTCGGCCGCGGTCACCAGTCGGCCACGACGGAGGACATCGGCTATCTCGTCGTCGGCGACCGCGGCCCGCAGGGTCTGGCCGACGTCGCGGATCGCGTTGTCCGACAATTCGACACCGTTGGCATCTGCGGTCCGACGGACCGACATGACACACTCGGCGACGAGCTCCTGCCGCCGCTCGGCCAGGGCGCGCAGACGATCTGCCGACGACCTCCGCTGTGCGGCCAGCAGTTCCGCCGCGAGGTCGAGCAGTGCCGCCACACCATCGGGATCTGTTCGGACCCACTGGTTGATCGCCCACCCGACCTGGGTCGGACGCCGCAGAGCAGCGATCTGACGCCTCAGATCGCGGTTGCCGTCGCCCTTCGCCGCCTTGGCGAGTTGGTTGCGTCGCTCGACGAAGTCCGACGGCGCCAGGCCGTACAGCTCGTCGGTCACGTCGTCGATGTCCATCGGTGATCAGGTCCCGATGCTCATCCGCACACGTCGACGCTCGCCGAACTTTCGGAACCCCAGGGCCTGCAGGATCGGTGACGACGTCTGCTCGGCGTGAACGAGCGCCAAGGTGGCGCCACGGTCACGTGCATCTCGGACCCGGGCGCCGATGAGAGCGCGATAGACGCCCTGTCGGCGGAACTCCGGAAGCACGGCGGCACCCCACATCCTGGCCACCTGGGCGGCCAGCGAATAGCCTCCCGCGCCGGCGGTCACGCCCGCACAGCGGGCGACGAACAGACCTGGCGTGCGGTCATCGTCGTGCGCAGCGGACGGATCCGACAACACGGGCGGCACGAAGCCCCACGCGCGCCGGGACACATCCTCGAACTCGTCGATCCGGCAGTCCACGCCGACCTTCCGGCACTCCAGGTCATCGGTGGCCGCGAGACCGTCGGGCATCGGCCCGCCGATCTCCATCGCGACCACGTCGACGACTGCCACGGTCTCGGCTCCGTGCCTGTCGAGTATGTCCGTGCTCACCTCGCCCAGCGGTCCAGGGCCGACCGTCACCAGCGCAGCGCGGGCGCCATGCGAAGCAGCGATCGCCAGCGCGTTCTCGATGATCTCCGCCCCCGGGATCCGTGGACCGCGGTAGTTGAGGAGTGTCGCCCCGCCTTCCTGCTGGTAGAACTCGTATCCGTCCACCATGAAGTACTCCGACCCGGCAGGATGCCACGACGATCGCCACGCCGCGGACTCGGCCAGCACGGCATCCGACGCCCACATCATCCGATCCGCCTCGCTCGCACGCACACCCAATCAGTACCGCATCCCGGCCCGACGGTGTACCCGCGTCGGCTGACGACATCGGCTGGTGTCCCGCCCAGCTGTGCCTACCCTGGCGTCATGGATGTCTCAATGCGGGTCAGCAGTCCTCTCGCCATCATCGTGGTCTTCGGCGCAATTGCGCAGGTGGTAGCCCCGATCGTGCCGTTCGCGGGTGTCGGGGCGTCACCGAACGAATCCACGGTCGACCTGTTGATCACTCCGGCCGGCTACACGTTCTCCATCTGGAGTGTCATCTACCTGCTGTCGATCGTCCTCGCCGCGACGGTGCTGCTGACGAGGTCCACCGGCACCCGCGCGGCGCACCGCTTGGCCGTCGACCTCTCGATCGCCTTCTTCGGCGCAGCGATCTGGATCCTCTTCTCGGCCGCCGAATGGCGGTGGGTCACATCGATCGTGTTGACCGTCATGACCGTGGCGCTGCTCGACGCCGCGCGGATCGCCGCCGGGCATCGGGACGAGGATGCGCCGGGGTGGCGGACCGCGCTCACTCGGGTCACGGTCGGGATCTATGCCGGCTGGGCGACGGCCGCCGTATTCCAGAACTGGGCGTCGGACATCGCGGACAGCGGTGCCGATCCGGACGAACCATGGTGGCAGTTGGTCATTTTGATCGCGGCGGCGGTCTTCGCATCCGTCGTGACCTGGCTGTTCGGCGGCGTGCTGATCGGGTATCCCCTGACCGTGATCTGGGCGCTCGTCGGGATCATCGTGACGGCAGCGGGCGTCACGCCGTCCGTCGTGATCATCTGCGCCGTAACCATCGTGGTAGTGGCGGCGGTCGCGGGCGTGGTAATGCTCAGAGGCCGAGCTCGACCATCCGTCGCGTGATCCGGTCGTCGGTGCTGACCACCGGCGCGCCGGAGGCCACCCACCGATCACCACCGAAGTAGGTGGTCATGATGTTCTCGGCGGTCCGTGTCGCTAGCGCCTGTGTGGTCAGCGTCGGGTTGGGGCCGCCGAGCGAGTTGGCCAGGACCGAGTTGTCCGCGATGAACAATCGGTCGACGAACCGCGCCTCCCCGGACGGACGCGCAACCGAGTTCTTCGAGGACTCCCCCATCCGCATCGATGAGTGGACGTGCAGCAGCAGCGGCGCCCAGTCGAGGCGATACACCTTGCGCGCACCCGCCTTTCGGAGGAGCTGTGCGGCCTTGGTGGCGACGTACTCACGATTGCGGCGCGTCGGTGCGGAGCGTTTGCGGATGTCGATGTCGATCTTCGCGACCGCGCCGTTGGAATCGGCCGGAAAGGCCGACGGAGTGATGCGGCATTCCGGTTCGACGTGATCGTCGGTGATGCACAGAATGTTCAGCATCCGGTCGATACCGTGCGCCATGAAGTCGCGGAGTTCCTCACCGGCGAGACGACCGGTCGGGCCGTCCCAGGCGCCCCGCATCCCACGTCCGTTGGTGTACTGGCCACGGATACCGCTGTTCGACAACGTCATCGTGAAGGCCTGGATCGCCGGTGTCACCCCCGAGTTCTCCAGGCAGCCGTAGCCCGGTAGCTCCACCCGCGAACACGAGTTCGCGCCGCGGGTGTTGCCCGTGTCCTCGTCGAACAGTCCGACCACCCAGTCGAACCAGTGGTCGGTGTGACCGCGCCCCACCCAGCCATTGGGATTCGGCAGGCCACTGTTGAACCAGAGCCGCGGGCTCTCGGTGGCACCTCCGGCCAGGACGACCACGCGGGCATCTTCCCGCGACTGCTCACCGGTCGCATTGTCGCGCCAGGACACGCCCGTCGCCCGGGTCTCACTGCCCGACCCCTGCATATGGATCTGTTGCACAAAGCAATCCGTGCGCAGCTCGATCGCCCTACCGCCCGCCCGGACGGCGTCGGCGGCGAGGCCGAGAGGGACATAGCTGTTGTCGGTGGAGCGGCGGGCGAACAGGTTGCGCGGCGCCTGCGCGGGCTGGTAGCAGCCTTGGAAGCAATGGCCGCAGAAGGTGCATCCCTGCGCTTGCGGGTGGACGAGCAGATCGGAGTCCGACGTCCGGCCGGCGGTCCCTCCTGGATGGAGGATGCAGTTGGGTTGTGGCCGAAAGGAAGCGCGCGTGGTGTCTCTGGACCGCTGCAGCGGCAGACCGAGCCCTTCACAGCCGCGGAAGAAGATCGCTTCCTTGGTGCCCATCGGGGCGGGCTTCACCGGCAGCGTCTCCTCGACCCACTCCAGGTAGGGCACGAGTTCGCGGTAGGTGAACGGAAACCGGTGCGCGGTGTCGTACAGTGCGGCGTCGCGCCCGCGGTACCCCGCGAACACACCGGGGTACGGACGGGGACTGTTGCCGAAGAAGTGCTGCGTGGTGCCGCCGACCCCGGCCAGTTCCCACACGAAACTGTTCTGCGCCCATTCCCGGAACCAGCCGGCCTTGTCCCGATCGCCCGGACCGAATCGCAGGAACCCCGCCGTCGGGTCGTTGGCGTCGAACTCCAGGTGCGACCACTGGCGAGCCGGATTCGCCTGCCGTGGGCCACCTTCGAGGATCAACACGTCGAGTCCCTGCCCGGCCAGCTCGGCGGCCACGACCGGCCCTCCGCCGCCGGCACCTATCACGATCACGTCACGCACAGATCAGAACTCCTCGAATCCTCGGTAGTAGCCGATGAAGTCGTCGTGGCCGTCGACCAGCCCTTCCGTCCGGTAGCGGGTGATGTCCCAGGCGACCGGTCGACGCGCCAGCCGCCGGGAGTTCTGGTCGTAGAGCCGATGCTCGCTCCAGACCGTGAACGCCGACCCGTCGAGCAGAATTCCGCCGACGAAGCGCAGCAGACCCGCGCCAGATCCCCGAAGCGGTTGAGGTAGCGCGGTATCGAACACAGCGACCAAGTCGGCGACGGGACGCTCGATGAGCTCGAACGCACGACACTTGGTGCGGTAGTCGGCGTTGGCGAACGGCGAGGCGAACGGCCCGGCAAGCGGGGCGCCGGCAAGAACCGCCGCGACGTCGACGACCAGGCCCGCGAGCAACGACAGCGGGAAGGTGCGATCGGTGTCGGCGACCCCCAACGCACGATCGACCGCTTGCGCGACCTGATCGTCCGGCAGCGGCGGGGCCGGAACAGACAGGTCGGTCAGGGTCACCGACAGTGCCACGGCGACGGGTCGCACGAGCGCGTCGCCCTGTGGGAGGAACCTGTCGACGAGGCCGATGAACTCGTCGGCGGCGCCGTCGCTCATGGCACCCGGGCCGCGACCCGTCACCCCCTGACGAACCGAGTATGGGTCGTCGCCCGGCATCACCATCACCGCGACACCCCGCAGCGCGTCGCGCGACGACACCCGCAGGCCGGCGAGAATCTGGCGCGCGACCGGCGGCATGTCCTCGTAGCCGTCGGGTGGCGCGGCCGCCGCCATCGGTCCACGGGATATCGCGGCAACGATCGTGGCGAGACCGGCCGTTCCCAGCAGTCGACGACGACTGACACCGCCCGAAGCATTGCGTTCATACTGCGCAGTGACTGTGTCTGAGGTCACAGCCGTACCGTACGGCACACCGGCAACACCCGCATCTGTTCGAGCCATCGACACACCGGGCATGTACCCGCTTTGCGGGCGGTGAAACCGCAGCGGCACATTGACAGGCGGATCTGCCGGCGGTACGAAACCGTCATGGAGACCGATTCGGCACTTCGCGCGACACCGTTCGGTCCGGTCACCGTACTGACGTCGGCGCACGGGGGCGCGTTTCCATACGGCAACTCGGTGATCGTCAACGGCTCCGCCGGGGCCATGATCATCGACCCGTCGCTCGAGGTCGACCACGACCCCGTCGGCGTCGACGCCGTGATGATCAGTCACGCCCACGAGGACCACATCGCGGGTCTCAAACACTTCTCGGCCCCCATCCACACGCACCACGCAGAGGTCGACGCGGTCCGTTCTCTCGAGGTGTTGATCGACGGCTACGGCCTGACCCCGCAGGAGAAGATCGCCGTCGACGAGGAGATCGGCAACCAGTTCGCTCTCCCGAACGGGTTCCCCGAGGCGAGTGGTGTCGATGGTGGCCACGTGTTCGACCTCGGCGACGTGACCGCCACCGTGATTCATCTTCCCGGCCACACCGCCGGCCACTGCGGCGTGCTCGTCGAGCCGACCGGGTTCCTGTACGTGGCCGACATCGACCTCACCTCGTTCGGCCCCATGTACGGCGACGTCGGCAGCAGTGTCGAGGCCTATCTCCGCTCCATCGACGTGGTCCGTGACATCGAGGCACGGTGGTACGGCACCTTTCACCAGAAGGGCGTCATCGAGGGTGCCACCGAATTCCGCCGCCGCCTCACCGACTACGCAGCGGTCATCGCACGCCGGGACGACCGGCTGCTGGATTTCCTGGACAGACCGCGAACGCTCGCCGACATCGTCGCCCACCGCCTGGTGTACCGACCCCACGTCGACATGCCGTTCGTCGACGCCGTCGAACGCCGGACCGCCGAACTGCACCTCGAGCGGCTGATCGATCTCGAGCAGGTGGGCCGCACCGACGAGGGCTACGTGCGCATCTGATTCCCTTCCCGTCACCGCCTGCAGGTCGACGCGCAGCCTTCTCCCCGACGCGCGGCTTGCACGCTGAGCGTCTGATGGGAAGTCGAGCGTTCACACCACAGCCGCGCCAGTGCGTGGGAGTATCGCCCCATGAGTGATCACACATATCGCGTCATCGAGGTTGTCGGGTCCTCACCGGAGGGCATCGACCAGGCCATCGCCAACGCCATCGGCCGGGTCTCGGAGACGACTCGCAATGTCGAGTGGTTCGAGGTGGTCAGCACGCGCGGCCACATCGTCGACGGCAAGGTCGCCCACACCCAGGTCACGCTCAAGGTGGGCTTCCGGGTCGAACCCAACGGCGCATTGGACTGACGGCCGCCGACCAGGGGCTTTCCACCAAAACTTGACTGAGTCCAGAAAACCGGCATCATTGTCTGCGTGCCGTCTCCCACTGATCACGTAAAGCGTTTGCGTGACGCGGATCTGCGGGTCACCCGTCCGCGTCTCGCCGTTCTGGACGCCGTGTGGGCACACCCCCATGCCGACACCGACACCATCGTCGGGGCCGTCCGGGCCGGACTTCCCGACGTGTCCAAGCAAGCGGTCTACGACGTGCTCCGCGCGTTGACGACCGCCGGTCTCGTACGGCGAATCCAGCCGTCCGGCCATGTCGCCCGTTACGAGTCGCGCGTCGGCGACAACCATCACCACGTCATCTGCCGGTCCTGCGGGGCCATCGGTGACGTCGACTGTGCCGTCGGGGCTGCACCTTGCCTCACCCCGTCGGAGCACCACGGCTTCGTCCTCGACGAGGCCGAGGTCATCTATTGGGGTTTCTGCGCCGACTGCGCGGACTCCCTCCCTTCGGGATCACATCCGTGATCACAGCCCGAATCACTCACTCCCGGAAAGGTTTGTCGTGACCGAGCAAAACCCTGCCCACGCCACCGAGCACCCTCCTATCGCCGAGGCCAACACCGAGGCAGCCGACAAGGGATGCCCGATGCGGATCAAGCCGCCCGTCGAGGGTGGCGGCAACCGCGACTGGTGGCCCAATCAGCTCAATCTCAAACTGCTGGCACACAACCCGGATGTGGTGAATCCGCTCGACGAGAGCTACGACTACGACGCCGCGCTGCAGACGCTCGACGTCGCTGCGCTCAAGGCTGATCTCGCCGAGGTCATGACGACGTCGCAGGCGTGGTGGCCGGCCGACTTCGGGCACTACGGTCCGCTGTTCATCCGCATGTCATGGCACGCCGCCGGCACCTACCGCGTCGAGGACGGCCGCGGCGGCGCCGGTTCGGGCATGCAGCGATTCGCCCCCCTCAACAGCTGGCCGGACAACGCCAGCCTCGACAAGGCACGCCGCCTGCTGTGGCCGGTCAAGAAGAAGTACGGCAAGGCGATCTCGTGGGCCGACCTGCTGGTTCTCGCCGGCAACGTCGCACTGGAGTCGATGGGCTTCAAGACCGCAGGCTTCGCGTTCGGTCGTCCCGACCAGTGGGAGCCCGAGGAGGTCTACTGGGGCCCCGAGGCCGAGTGGCTCGGCGATGACCGCTACAGCGGCGAACGTGATCTCGAGAACCCGCTCGCCGCCGTACAGATGGGCCTGATCTACGTCAATCCCGAAGGCCCCAACGGCAACCCGGACCCACTTGCCGCGGCGCAGGACATTCGCGACACCTTCGGCCGGATGGCGATGAACGACGTGGAGACCGCGGCACTCATCGTCGGTGGACACACCTTCGGCAAGACCCACGGCAACGGTGACGCCGAGCTCGTCGGCCCGGAGCCGGAGGCCGCGCCCATCGAGCAGATGGGTCTGGGTTGGGTGAACCCGCAGGGCAGCGGCGTCGGTGCCGATGCGATCACCAGTGGCCTGGAGGTCATCTGGACCGATACCCCGACCAAGTGGGACAACAGCTTCCTGGAGATCCTCTACGGCTACGAGTGGGAACTCACCAAGAGCCCCGCCGGCGCCAACCAGTGGAAGCCGAAGGATGCCGCAGGCGAGGGCACCGTCCCGAATGCGTTCGGCGAGGGCAAGACCCACCCGTCCATGCTGACCACCGACCTGTCGATGCGGATGGACCCGGGATTCGAGAAGATCACCCGCCGGTGGCTGGAACACCCTGAGGAGCTCGCCGACGAGTTCGCGAAGGCGTGGTTCAAGCTGCTGCACCGCGACATGGGTCCGGCGATCCGCTACCGCGGTCCGCTGGTGCCGTCGGAGACCTACATCTGGCAGGACAATGTGCCGGCACACGAGGGACCTACGCTCTCCGACGCCGATGTCGATTCGCTGAAGGCGCAGCTGCTCGAGTCGGGTCTCACCGTGTCCCAGCTCGTCTCGACCGCATGGAAGGCCGCATCGTCGTTCCGCGGCAGCGACTTCCGCGGTGGCGCGAACGGCGGCCGCATCCGCCTGCAGCCGCAGGTCGGCTGGGAGGTCAACGAGCCCGACGAGCTCGCGCAGGTCATCAGCACCCTCGAGCGCATCCAGGAGAGCTTCAACGGTGAGGCGGGCGCCAAGGTGTCCTTCGCCGACCTCGTGGTGCTCGGTGGTGTGGCCGGCGTCGAGAAGGCGGCCAAGGACGCCGGCGTCGACGTCACCGTCCCGTTTACCCCGGGCCGTACCGACGCCACCCAGGAGATGACCGACGAGGACTCCTTCGCGCACATGGAGCCCAAGGCCGACGGATTCCGGAACTACGCCGGCAAGGCCAGCGAGATGCCCGCGGAATACCGCCTGCTGGACAAGGCGAACCTGCTCACTCTGTCGGCGCCGGAGATGACCGTGCTCGTCGGTGGTCTGCGAGTTCTGGGCGCGAACCACAACGGTTCGTCGCACGGCGTGTTCACGGAGACGCCGGGCCAGTTGACGAACGACTTCTTCGTCAACGTGCTGGACATGGCCACCGAGTGGACGCCGTCACCTGCCGACGACGGCTCCTATGTCGGCAAGGACCGCGAGAGCGGAGCGACGAAGTGGACCGGCACGCGTGCCGACCTGGTCTTCGGTTCCAACTCCCAGCTGCGGGCCCTGGCGGAGGTCTACGCCGAGGACGATGCCAAGGAGAAGTTCGTGAAGGACTTCGTCGCGGCATGGGACAAGGTCATGAACCTCGACCGGTTCGACGTGTGATCATCCGCTGATCGACGACAGTGCCCTCCGGCCACCGCCGGAGGGCACAGTCGTATCCGCATGCCCGCGAGTCGGTCTGCTCAATCAGGCGCTCGGCGCCGTGAATGTCTCGCGGTGCACGGCGTCGGCGAGCGGCCGCCGTGACCGCCAACCGAAACGTTCGAGATCGGGCACGGTCTGCAGCTGCGTGACCGGGCCGATGCACAGCCACGCGACGACGTCGAGACCTCTCGGCAGATCGATCAACCGGCGCACGGCATCAGGCCGATAGAAGGACACCCATCCCACGCCGAGGCCTTCGGCGGTCGCGGCGAGCCACAGGTTCTGAATCGCCAACCCCACCGACAACCGCCCGGTCTCCTCGACCGTGTGACGACCGAGCACATGGGGTCCTCCTCGACCCGCGTCGTAGGTGACCACGATGCCGGTACCGGACTGCTCGATGCCCTCGACGACGATCGGGTCGAAGGTCTGCGCGCGGTCGGCGGGCAACGACCGCGCGAAATCGGCGCGGCAGCCCGCGACGTGCTCGGCGAACGCGGCCAGGCGCCCCGGCTCCTGGATCACCACGAAATCCCACGGCTGGGTGTTGCCCACACTCGGCGCCGCATGCGCGGCCGACAGCACCCGCCACAACCGTGCCTCGTCGACCACGTCTCCGCTGAACTCGTTCCGCACGTCGCGTCGGCTCGCGATCGCCTCGTAGATGTCCATCCCCACCACACTTCCCGGTCCGGGCACACACACCACGTCCGGGGTCCGCGGGCGGTCCGATACACGGTCTCCCGAACGATGGCACGATGGGCCGATGGCGACGCGATGGGACGACACGAACGCCCCCAAGGGCGACAAGTACGACGAACGCTGGCAGCATCTGTTGTCCGCCGGACAGAACATCCACGGCCAAGCGGACCTGGTGCAATCGTTGATCGGTGACAGGACCGATCAGCGGATCCTCGACGCGGGCTGCGGAACCGGCCGCGTCGCGATCGAACTCCGCCGCCGGGGATTCGCCGTGGTCGGTGTCGACTCCGACGATCACATGCTGTCCACCGCCAGACGCAACGGACCCGACGTCCCCTGGGTACTCGCCGACCTCGCCGAACTGGACACGAACATCGAAGGCACCTTCGAGCTCGCGGTTCTCGCCGGCAACGTGATGATCTTCCTCGAGCCGGACACCGAGGGGCGGGTTCTCGACCAGCTGTCCCAGCGGATCGAGCCGGGCGGTCTGCTGGTCGCCGGATTCTCGCTGCGCGAGGATCGGCTGTCCCTCGCCGACTACGACGATCTCGCAGAGCGATCCGGCTTCGACCTGGTCGACAGGTGGTCGACGTGGGACCGTGATCCGTTCGACGGCGACGACTATGCGGTATCGGTGCACCGTCGTCGCTGATCTGCGGTATCAGAGGTCGCCGAACCGACCGATCGTCGGAGATCTGTTATCTCCTCGCCCAGCATCTGTTCCCTGCAGTCGCTATGCTGGCGCTTCCACTGGCGCCGATGGGCCGCACGGACAGGAGCGATGATGACCTCAGATCTGAGTCCGGACGCGCTGCCGCCCGCATCGTCCGGTCACATCCGACTGACCTCTCACAGCGGCGGACTCGACGCGCTCCCGATCCGATGGGGCGCACCGACCCCGGCCGAACGCGGACCCGTCGTCGGCACCACCTCGCGCCGTTCGCACCGAAATGTCATCGGCACCCACAGCGGCTCGTACAGCGTCTATCGCGCGCTGGCCGTCGCCGCGGGCGCGCTGTCCCGGGAACACCGCGCCGACCTCACCGACACCGCACCCACCGATGTCGTCGGCCCGCACCCGCAATGGTCGGAACCCGACCGCATCGTCAGCCTCGATCCGTGGGGGGCGGTCACCTCCGATGTGTTCGCCGACCGGTTGGCCGCCGGACACGACATCCGTCCGACCATCGCGATCACCAAGGCCCACGTGATCCTTCCCGAGATCGCCGACGCCATCGCGCAGGGACGACTGCGACCCGACGGCCGGTTCCTTCTCGACTCCGGCGCCGCGCTCGTCACCAAGGCTGCCGTCGAACCGGTGTGGTACCTGCCCGGGGTCGCTCAGCGATTCGGATGTACCGAGGCCGCGCTCCGGCGCGTGCTGTTCGAGGAGACCGGCGGGATGTACCCGGAGCTCGTCACCCGATCCGACCTCGAGGTCTTCCTCCCGCCGATCGGTGGTCAAACCGTCTACATCTTCGGCAGCGCAACCGATCTCGTGAACCCGGAGGTCGAGCTCACCGCACGCGTACACGACGAGTGCAACGGATCGGACGTCTTCGGTTCCGACATCTGCACGTGCCGGCCGTATCTGACACATGCGATCGAGGAATGCATCCTCTGCGCACAACGCGGAGGTGTCGGGCTGGTCGCCTATTCACGTAAAGAAGGACGCGCGCTCGGCGAGGTCACCAAGTTCCTCGTCTACAACGCACGGAAACGGCAGGTCGGCGGAGACACCGCAGAGCAGTACTTCGCACGGACCGAATGCGTTGCGGGCGTGCAGGACATGCGGTTTCAGGAGTTGATGCCCGATGTGCTGCACTGGCTCGGTATCCGGAAGATCCACCGTCTGGTGTCGATGAGCAACATGAAGTACGACGCCATCACCGGTTCGGGCATCGAGGTCGGCGAACGGGTCAACATCCCCGATGAACTCATCCCCGCCGATGCTCAGGTCGAGATCGACGCGAAGATGGCAGCCGGCTACTTCACCCCGGGTCAGGTGCCGGACGCAGCGGAACTGGGCAAGGCCAAGGGCAGGGGCCTGGGCACGTGACGATCGACCTGCCGGAGGTCACCGGCGCGCAGCGCGCCGCCGGGACACTCCGGTCCACCACGGCCATCCGGCAACGGGCCGGCGCGCTCACCGAGCGCGCCCGTGCCGGAGATTCCACCTGGTTCGTCGTCGACGACGACGCCCTACCGGCCGCCGCGGCCGAGGTCGTGACCGTGACGCGACGCCGATATCCCGAGCTCGACATCCCATTCCACAGTCGCTGGCGACATTTCGAGGCCGGTGGTACGGATCGGACCGACCGGATCCGCCGACTCCTGCCCGACGATCGGGCAGCCCAGGCGAGGTCGCTCATCGACCTGGCGGTCGTCAGTGTTCTCCTCGACGCCGGTGCAGGTCCGGACTGGTCGTACGTCGAGGCGGACACCGGCCTGCGAATAGGGCGTTCCGAAGGTCTCGCAGTCGCGTGCTGGCATGCCTTCGTCGATGGCCTGTTTTCCACCGATCCCGACCGGCCGATGCAGGTCGATGCCGCCGGTCTGCGTCGGCTGACCGTCGCCGATCTCGGCACCGCTTTCCAGGTCGACGACCGCAACCCACTCGTCGGGCTCGACGGACGCGTGGAGTTGCTGCGGCGGCTCGGGACCACCATGGGCGAGCGTGCCGACGTCTTCGGCGACGATCGCCGGCCCGGCCACCTCTACGACGCGCTGGCAGGAGCCGGCACCACCGCGGTCGACGCCCATGCCATCCTCGACCTGTTGTTGACCACCACCTCGGGGATCTGGTTGTCCGGCAACACGCTCGGCGGGGTCCCGCTGGGCGACTGCTGGCGCCACAAAGCCGTGCGCGGCGACGGATTGACCGACGGATGGATGCCGTTCCACAAATTGTCACAGTGGTTGACGTATTCACTGCTCGAGCCGTTCGTATGGGCCGGCCATGGTGTCGACGGCCTCGATTCCCTGACCGCACTGCCGGAATACCGCAACGGCGGTCTGCTGCTCGATACCGGTGTCCTGCGGCTCCGCGATCCCGATGTCGCGGAACACCGCTGGGCCGCAGGCGACGAGCTCGTCGTGGAATGGCGGGCGCTGACCATCACGCTGATCGACGAGATCGCGCAGGAGGTACGCCGCGAGCTCGCGGTCGACGCCGACCGACTCCCGTTGGCCTGTGTGCTGGAAGGGGGCACGTGGGCGGCCGGCCGGGAATGCGCCCGGGCACGGCGCGGCGGCCTGCCTCCCCTCGACATCGCCAGTGACGGCACCGTTTTCTGACCGAAGGATCCCGACATGGACGACGTGGTTCTCATCGACCATCCGCTGGTACAGCACAAGCTGACACTCATGCGGCGAAAGGACACGTCCACCAACGATTTTCGTCGCCTTCTCACCGAGATATCAACCCTCATGGCGTACGACGTCCTACACGACATCCCGATGCATCCGGTGACCATCGAGACCCCGTTCGAGACGACCACCGCTAACGTGATCGACGGCAAGAAGCTGGTGTTCGCTTCGATCCTGCGGGCGGGCACCGGCATCGTCGACGGCATGCTGACGGTGGTTCCGGGTGCGCGGGTGGGCCACATCGGCCTCTACCGTGACCCCAAGACCAGGATTGCCGTCGAGTACTACTTCAAGATGCCCGGCGATCTCGCTGAACGTGACGTGGTCGTCGTCGATCCGATGCTGGCGACGGGCCATTCCGCGGTGGCCGCCGTCGACCGCATCAAGGAGTACTCGCCCCGCTCGATCAAGTTCGTGTGCCTGTTGGCCTGTCCGCAGGGCATCGACATGCTCAGGTCTGCTCATCCCGACGTCCCGATCTTCACGGCCGCGGTCGATCGGGAGCTCGACGAGAACGGCTACATCGTGCCCGGGATCGGCGACGCCGGGGACCGGATCTTCGGCACCACCTAGCGTCCATACGGTCAGGACGGCAGGTGCCACGCCACGGCAGCTCCCACCGCGCCGGTGGCGTTCAGCGCCCAGTGCAGGGCGACGGGCGCCAGCAGACTCGTCGTGCGATGGCGAAGCCAGCCGAACACGAAACCCGCGGCGGTCGTCGCGGCGACGGCACCGGCGATGCCCAGGATCTGACCGATCGCGCCGGAGCCGAGCACCGAGCGCAGACCTTCGTTGCCCTCGGTGAGTCCCATGGACGACCCGACGTGCCACAGCCCGAACGCTGCCGCACCGAGACCCAGCGTGGTGCGCACGCCGAACAGCCGGCCCAGCGACCCCTGCAGAACACCACGGAACAACAGTTCCTCGGGTAGCACCGTCTGCAACGGGATGGTCACCAGCGCGGCGAACAGGGCTGCGGTCGCACTGTCGAAACGATCCGACAAGAAGAACTGACGCGTCGCCGGGATGGCGACGGCCACCGTCACGATCCCGAACACGGCGACCACCGCCGCCACCGCGTAGGGGACGCCGGATCGCAGCTCTCCGCGGCTCAATCCCATCTCGCGCCACTGCAGACCCACAAGCCGGGCCACGCCGACGACGATGACCGCCCCGAGGGGCACAGCGAGGACGGCGACCGGGCTCCCGGCGAGGTGGGCGGTGAGGTTGATCGCGACCAGAGCTGCGACAACGGCGGCGAGCAGAACCACCGAGCGCACTCGCGCGGCGTTGTCGGGGCGGATCATCGCGTCCTTCCTGGCGACGTTGGGACCATTGTGCCCCATGGTCTTCCGGGGTGGGCCGGTGTCGATGTCCCGGACCCGGCGCCGGCTACAACTCCCCGAACAGATAGTTGTCGATGGTGGGGCCCACACTCCGCCCCAGTTCGGCCGCCGTCGCGGTCTCGATCTCGCCGACCTTCATGACATAGCGCGCCAGCACCAGCCCGAACATCTGCGAGACCACGAGCGCGATCCGCCGTTCCCGATGATCGGCGCGTGCGACGTCGCCGAACACTGTGGTCGCGACACCGACGAAGAACTCGCGTAGCCGGTCGGCGACCTCATCGTGGGTCACCGCGACCCTGAGCAGTGCGACCGCACGCGACCGCTGTTGCGGATTGTCCTCCCAGAAGCCGACGGCACGTTCCACGAACTCACGTCCCACACCGGTACCGCGGTCGGCGATGCCGGCGAACAGGGTGGTGGGATCGATCTCCGGACGCAGGGCCGCGACGAGGAGGTCGTTCTTGGTGCCGAAGTAATGATGGATGAGTGCCGGATCGACGCCTGCGCGGCTGCCGATCGCGCGCATGGTTGTTCGTTCGAATCCCCGCTCCGCAAACATTTCTCGAGCGGCATCGAGGATCTGTCCACGCTTGTTGTCCCCGGTGTCGTCGAGCCTGGGCCGACCGCGGCCCCGTGCCCCCGTCATCGCTCCCGAGCGAGAACCAGCATCCGCTCCTCGATGGTGGCGCGCACCGGTCTGATCTCCGCTTCGACGCCGGCCGCCGACAACGCCTCGTCGATGGTCGCGGGGTCGGTGTCGGGCACCCGAATCGCTCGGCCGTCCAGGATCACCGGTATGTCGGCAGCGTTGAGGATCGCGAAGGTCCGAGCCCAGTCCGGCGTGTGCACCGCGACGGCGCGGGTGTCCCCGATGATGTCGTCCTCGCTCCCCGACCCCACCAGCCTGCCACCGGCCATCAGGAGCAGTCGGTCACATTGCTGCGCCTCTTCCATGTAGTGGGTGGTGACCAGGACCCCGGCCCCGCCGTCGGCCTGTGCCCTGATCGTGTCCCACAGCTCGGCTCGGGACAGCGCGTCGACTCCGGAGGTCGGCTCGTCGAGCACCAGCACCTCGGGATGGTGTGCCAAGGCCACGACGAAGGCCGTCTGCCGTTGCGCACCGAGGGCGAGGTCGCCGACGAGCGTGTTCCGGACATCGGCCAGTGCGGCGGGCAGATCGGGGATGGCGGCGTCGTATGCGGCGGCGCTGAATGACAGGTTCTCGACCACCGTGAGGTCTCGGTAGAGCCCCAGATTCTGCGGCACGTAGCCCATCCGGGCCCGGTGCGTTCGGTCGGGCGGACCGCCGAGCAGTTCGACCGCGCCCTCGGTGGTCGCCAGCAACCCCAACAACATGCGGATCAACGTCGTCTTGCCGGCACCGTTGGCGCCGAGCAGGCCGACCACCTCGCCCGGCCGCACGGTCATCGACACCGAGTCGACGGCGGTGAAGTCACCGAACCGACGGGTGACCGAGTCGGCACGCAACACCTCGTCGCTCATGATGCCGGCTCCTCGTGTCGTCGCGACATCGACAAGGCGATGACGATGTCCTCCAGATCTGGTGTCACCGTCTGCGCATCGGTGTCGGGACTCCCCTGCGCCCAGTACTCGTGGCGTCGTCTCCCCCGCCGCCACGACCACTCCGGCCGGACGGGCACGTCGGCGGCGGTGATGACCCCGGTGAATGCCGTGCGTACCTCGTCGTAGGACCCCTGGGTGAGGATCCGTCCATCGTCGAGCACGACCAGGTGCCCCGCCCGTTCTGCCTCGTCGAGGTAGGTCGTCGACATCACCACCGCCGCCCCGTCGGCCGCGGCCTCGGAGATCATGCGCCACAGATCGATTCGACTCACCGGATCGACACCGGTGCTCGGTTCGTCGAGAACCAGCAGACCCGGTCGATGGAGCATCGCCATCGCCGCGCCGAGCTTGCGTCGCATCCCGCCCGAGAGGGCCGATGCGAGGCGATCGGCGGCCACCCGAAGACCTGCCCGATCGATGGCGCCTTCGCGTCGCTCGACCAGTTCGTCACCCGAGAGCCCGTAGATCCCGCCGACGAAATCCAGGTTCTGCCGGACCGTCAGCGCAGCCCAGCTGCCGGGCCCGGCGGACAGGAACCCGATCTCGTGCTTGGCCGGTGCCTCGATCGAGCCGCTGTCCGGGCCCACCTCGCCGACGAACGCCCGCAGCAGCGTCGACTTACCCGCACCGTCTCCACCGACGAGCGCGACGACCTGCCCGGCCGGTACCTCGACGGTGACGTCATCGAGAGCCGTTCGGTCACCGAAACTCACCGACACCGATCGGGCTGCGGCGACGGCACTCGGGGCGGTCATGCCACGTCCGCGTCGGTCGCCTCAGTGGATGTCGGTGAGGCCGGCGGCGGCGACTTCTTCACATCGGGGGCAAGGTCTCGGCGGAATCGCAGTGTGGCCCCGGTGAACACGACCACCGCCATCACCGCGAGCACGACCAGCGGCAGCCACAGCGAATCGATCGGGGCATCGCGCAGCATCACCCCCTGGGAGATCATCGTGAAGTAGGTCAGCGGAAGCAGGTACCCGATCCACCGCACCCCGGCCGCCATCGCATCCAGCGGGAAGATCATGCCGGACAACAGGATCTGGGGAAGAAGGAACAGGAACGCGGTCTGGATCGCCTGCCCGGTGGTCTGCGAGATGGTGGATATCAGCACGCCGAGACCGAGGACGACGAACAAGAAGATCCCGGCACCGAGCGCGAACACGAGGACGTTGCCGTTGAACGGGACGCCGAAGAGGACCATGCCGAGGACCGTGACGACCACCATGTCGATGGCGGCGAGGATGAAGTACGGCACGATCTTCCCGAGGATCACCTGGCTGGGCCGTATCGGCATGACGGCAAGCTGTTCCAGTGTCCCCGCCTCACGTTCGCGAACCAGGCCGATGCTGGTGATGATGGTGCCGATGAAGGTGAGGATCAGTCCGATGATCGCCGGCACCATGACCCACGATGTCTCGAGGTCCGGGTTGAACAAGATGTCGGTCCGGATCCGATCTCCCAGCCGGTTCAGCACCGAGACCGTCGACTGCGCGGCGAACAGGTTCGAACCGTCCACATACGCCACCGGTTGCTCGCCGGGACCGCCGGTCACGATGGCCACGTCGACCTTGTTCTCCCGCAACATGTCCCGTGCCTGCGCCGCTCCGTCGGCCTCATTCGTCTCGGTGACCTCGAAGTACGACGGCAGACTGTTCTCGACTTGCGCGGCGGCGGGGCCGACCACAGCGGTCTGGACCGACGACACGTAGAAATTGGCTGCGTATCCGAAGATCACCAGCAGCAGCAGCGGCAGAACGATCAGCATGGCCAGGGTGCGGGGGTCCCGCCGGAGTTCGCGAAATTCCTTGAGAATCATGGCGCGCATGATCGGAGCGTATGACTGCGGGATGCTGTGGTCAACGGTTGTTGAATAAATTCATTCTGGCGCGACACGGTCGGCGATCTGGATACGGTCGGCGGAGCGTTCGCGCCGTCGGACACAATGGGCCTTGTGCGTCCGCCTGCCGCTCTTCCGGAGACCATGGAGCGACATCAGGTCGCGATCTATCTGGCTGCCGTGGCAGTCGGGGCGGGGCTGGGGCTGTCGATGCCGAATTGGCAGTCCTCGCTGGAAATCGCGATCAATCCCGCGATCGCAGGTTTGCTGTATGTGACGTTCCTGCAGGTCCCCATGGCGACGCTCGGGAAGTCGTTGCGGGACAGCCGTTTCATGGCGGTACTGCTGGCCGTCAACTTCGTGGTGGTCCCGATCGTGGTCGGAGTGCTGTTCAGCCTGCTGCCGGACGAGCCGGCCATCCGGATCGGTGTCCTGCTCGTGCTGCTGTGTCCCTGTGTCGACTATGTGATCGTGTTCAGCGGTCTGGCCGGCGGTGCCGGACATCGGTTGCTGGCGGCGACGCCGATCCTTTTGCTCGCGCAGATGGTGCTCCTGCCCGTCTATCTCACGATCTTCATGGGGTCAGAGATCGCCGACGTCGTCGAACCCGAACCGTTCGTGGTTGCGTTCGTCGTGCTGATCGCGGTGCCGCTCGCGGCTGCTTGGTCGACGCAGGCGGCGGCCCGGTCGGTTGCGCAGATCGACCGCTTCCGGGTCGGGGTGAGCACTCTGATGGTGCCGCTTGTTGTCGTGGTCCTGGTCGTGGTGGTCGCTTCCCAGATGGCCACGCTCGGTGACCATGTCCGCGACATCGTCGAGTTGATCCCCGTGTACGTGGTGTTCCTGGCGGTGATGGCCGGACTCGGGTTGCTGATAGCTCGGCGCGCCGGTCTGGATCTGCCCCTGCGCCGCGCGATCGCGTTCTCGGGGGCCACCCGGAACTCATTGGTGGTGTTGCCCCTCGCCCTCGCGCTGCCCGCCGGCTTCGAGGTCGCAGGCGCGGTGGTGGTGACCCAGACGGTCGTCGAGGTCGTCGGGATGGTCGCGTTGGTGGCGATCATCCCGAGGATCACCCGATGAGTCGCGCGGTGGTCACTTGTGCGGCACGTCGGCGGTCAGTCCGCCGTCCATGACGAACTCGCTTCCGGTTGCGTAGGAGGACTCGTCGCTGGCGAGGAAGACGACGAAGGTCGCGACCTCGTCGGACTCCGCCGGCCTACCCAGCGGAATCTTGACGAGATCCTCGGGGAGCCCTTCGGTCATCGGCGTCCGGATCAGGCCGGGATGAATGGAGTTGACCCTGATGTTGTGCGAGGCCAGTTCCAACGCAGCCGATTTCGCCAGACCGCGGACGCCCCACTTGGTGGCGACGTAGCCGTGGGCCCACGGGCTGCCCCGCAGACCTTCGACCGATGACACGTTGATGATCGAACCGCCGCCGGCGGCGATCATCGGGTCCACCGCCGCCTGCATCCCGAGGAATGTGCCGGTGAGATTGACGTCGAGGATCTGCTTCCATTTGTCGAGCCGGAACTTGCGCAACTCGGCACCGTTCACGATCCCCGCATTGTTCACCAGGACGTTGAGCGCGCCGAAGTCGTCGACGGCTGCCGACACCGCGCTCGTCCAGTCATCCGGAGAGGTCACGTCGAGGTGGACATACCGTGCGGCCGCGCCGAGGTCGTCGGCGAGCGCCTTGCCCTCGTCGTCGAGGATGTCGCCGATCACCACCTTCGCCCCCTCGTCGACGAGCATGCGTGCGTGCGCCGCACCCATCCCCCGCGAACCGCCGCTGATCAACGCCACCTTGCCGTCTACACGTCCCATGGCGAGGAAGGTTACCTGGTCAAGAGGCAAATGAGAACAGGTTCTATCAATCCATCGCGCGGCGTGATCTACTAGATGGACACTAGTCCGGACATTTGTTCACCTGACCAGGCAAGGAGTGATCGATGGCCATCCGAGTGGGCCACGTCGGTACCGGGAACGTCGGGCGGCTGGCGCTGCGTCAACTGATCGGCGACGCACGGTTCGACCTCGTCGGCGTGTGCGTGTCGAACCCGGAGAAGGTCGGCAAAGACGCTGCAGAGCTCGCCGAGATCGACGCCGGGCCGACCGGCGTCACCGCGACCACCGATCTCGACGCCCTCATCGCGACCGAACCGGATTGCGTCGTCTACTGCGCCATGGGCGACACCCGCCCCGTCGAGGCCTTCGACGACTGCGTCCGCCTCCTCGCCGCGGGAATCGATGTCGTCGGGTCGGCGCCGAATACCCTGCAGTACCCCTGGGGTGTTATGCCGGACAAGGTCATCAAGAAGCTCGAGTCGACGGCCACCGACAACGAGGCGAGCATCTTCATCACGGGCGTGGATCCGGGCTTCGCCAACGACCTCATCCCGTTCGCCCTCGCCGGGACCTGTCAGCAGGTCGAACAGATCCGCTGCATGGAGATCGCCGACTACGCCACCTACGACGGCGCAACCGTGATGTTCGACGTCATGGGTTTCGGCAAACCGATGGACGAGACACCGATGCTCTTCCTTCCGGGAATTCTGGGAATGGCTTGGGGCACAACGATTCGTCAACTCGCCGCCGGCCTCGGCGTCACCGTGGACGAGATCGTCGAGCACTACGAGGAGGAGGCGGCGCCCGAGGCCTTCGACGTCGCCACGGGTCGCGTCGAGAAGGGAACCCGCGCCGCCGTCCGATTCGAGATCATCGGGATGGCGGAGGGCAGACCGGCGATCGTCGTCGAACATGTCACCCGTCTCCGCGGAGATCTCGGTGCGCAGTGGCCGCAACCGGCCCAGCCCGGCGGCTGCTATCGGGTCGAGATCGTCGGGGAACCCGCCTACCGTGTCGACATCTGTCCATCCAGCGAGCGCGGCGACCACAACCACGCGGCGATCGTCGCGGCGGCCGGCCGGATCGTCAACGCCATCCCGAGCGTCGTCGACGGCCCGTCGGGAATCCGCACCACCCTCGACCTGCCATTGATCACGGGCGCGGGCACTTTCGTCGGCGCCCCTTCGTGACGCTCGGCTAGCGCCTCGCTCCTCAGGGATCGAAATGAGACGCCCCACCCGACCCCTGAGGAATCCCGGAGCCTGCGAAGGGATGTCACGAAGGGGCCCCCGCTCCGTCAGCCCCGCAGCACCAGATCCGCGGCCTCGCGGTAGCGCGCGTATACCTGCGGGTCGGCCGCCCCAGCTGTCCGCTCCTCGGCCGGCACCTCCCAGCCCGGGAGCTCGCCGGTCGCGGCCCACGCCGCCTGCCGCGCGGCACCGAGTGCGACGTACTCGCCCGCATCGGGGATGTGCACGGTGCGACCGAAGAGATCGGGTGCGATGTCCCGCACCGCCGCCGACCGCATCCCACCGCCGATCATCAGGACGCGGTCGAGGTCCACACCCTGGCCTCGCACCAACTCCAGGCAGTACAGGAGTGAGCACAGCAAGCCCTCGACGGCGGCGCGCGCCACGTTCTCCGGGGACCAGTTGTCGGTGGTGACGCCGATCAGCGACCCGGTCGCGTCCGGCAGGTTCGGTGTGCGTTCGCCTGCGAGGTAGGGCACGAACACCAGCCCGCCCGCCCCGTGCTCCGCGGAAAGAGCGAGGGTGCCGAAGTCGTCGAGATCGACGCCCAACATCCGGGCGGTCGCAGCCAATACCGGGGCACCGTTGAGGGTGCACACCAGCGGAAGATGTCGGCCGGTGGCGTCCGCGAAACCGGCGACCAGGCCGTCGGCGTCGCGCGGTGGTGTCCCGGAGACCGCACTGACCACCCCTGAGGTTCCCAGTGAAACGACACAATCACCCGGGCCCACCGCCAATCCCAGTGCAGCAGCGGCATTGTCGCCGGCCCCCGCTCCGATCATCTTGCCGCCGGGGGTGGTTCCGGCGGTATCGGCCGGACCGAGAACCCTCGGGAGCACCGGCCGACGCCCACCGAAGGCGATGTCGAGCACGTCGTCGCGATAGCTGTCCGATGCCGCCGAGTAGTAACCGGTCCCCGATGCGTCACTGCGATCGGTGGTCAGTTCGTGGATGTCCGTCCCGCCGCGCAGTCGCCAGGTGAGCCAATCGTGCGGCAGACACACCGCCGCAGTCGCATCGGCGAGGTCGGGTTCGTTGTCGGCCAGCCAACGCAGTTTGGTCGCGGTGATCGAGGCGACCGGGACGACGCCGACCTGATCCGCCCACTCCGCTGCGCCACCGAGCTCGTCGATGAGTGTGATGGCACTGCCCGCCGATCGGGTGTCGTTCCACAACAACGCATCCCGCACCACCTGTCCATCACGATCCAGACAGATCAGGCCGTGCTGTTGACCGGCGACCGATAGGGCCGCAACGTCATCCAGTCCGCCTGCGGACTCGATGGCTCTCTGCAGCGCATCCCACCAGTGATCGGGGTGCACTTCGGTGCCCGGCGGGTGCGGCGCGGACCCGCTCCGGACGACGCCGCCGGTGGCCGCGTCGCAGACGAGGACCTTGCACGATTGCGTCGAGGAGTCGACCCCTGCGACCAGTGTCATGCCAGCAGCCCCTCGAGGGTTGCCCGTGCGCCTTCACTCCGTAGGGATTCCAGGGCGGCCAGATACGGTTTGGTGAACCGTTCGTCGCCGGCCAGGTCGCCGAACAGGCTCGCGTCCGATACGAAAGCCAGCGGTTCGGAACGCGACCTCACTGCGGCCGAGACCATCCGCTCCGACAGCGGGTCCACCACCGTGATCTCGGCACCGTCCTCGTCGACGCCCTCGGCGTACCGGGTCCAGGACGCGACCACCGCGGCAGAAAGGGTGACATCTCCCCCGTTGTCGAGCCGGTCTCGGATGACGGGCACCAGCCACTTGGGGATTCGGTCCGAGGAGTCCTGGCACAACCTCGCGATCGTGTCGGCGATCGCGGAGTTGCCGAACCGGTCGATCAGGGTTTCGGTGTAGGAGTCCAGGTCGACTCCGGGCACCGGCTGCAACGTCGGACGTCCCTCCTGGGACATGTAGCGGCGCAACAGCTCGGCGATCAGCGGTTCGGTAGTCGCGTCATGGACGTACCGGTACCCCATCAGATATCCGAAGTAGCACAGCGTCTGATGGCCGGCGTTGAGCAGCCGCAATTTCATCAATTCGTAGGGCGTCACATCGTCGACGACCTGCACGCCGACGTCCTCGAGGGCGGGACGCCCCATCGAGAAGGCGTCTTCGAGCACCCATTGGGTGAACGGTTCGGCGACAACCGGCCACCGGTCGTCGATGCCGGTCCGCTCGCGGACCTCGACGCGCAGTTCCTTGGGTGTGGCGGGGGTGATGCGGTCGACCATCGAGTTGGGGAAACGGGTGTGGTCGGCGATCCAGTCGGCCAGATCGGGGTCCTTGCGGCGGGCGAATGCGAGGAACGTCGACTCGGCGACATGGCCGTTGCCGGCGATGTTGTCACACGACATGACGGTGAACGACTCGATACCGCGTGCCCGACGACGACGCAGCGCCTCGGTGACCAGACCGAACACGGTACGGGGCACCGCACCGTCGGCGAGGTCGGCGACGATGTCGGGGTTGTCGAGGTCGAACTCGCCGGTGGACGGCGAGAAGTTGTAGCCCCCCTCGGTCACGGTGAGTGAGACGATGCGGGTGGCCGGTGCGGCCAGCTGTTCAACGACGCCGTCGGGATCGTCCGGCGCATACAGATACTTGATGATCGAACCCACGATCGTGGTCTCCACCGCACCGTCGGGATGACGAAGGGTCAGCGTGTAGAGACCGTCCTGCGGTACCAGCGCATCACGCATCGCGGCGTCGGGCGGCCGCACCCCGACACCACAGATCCCCCAATCCGACGCGGCCTCCGCGTCGGCGGCGAACAGTCGGTCCAGATACATTGCCTCGTGCGCCCGGTGGAATCCACCGACCCCGAAGTGGACGATGCCGCAACCCATCTGCGACCGGTCGTATTCGGGGGTCGAGACGCTGCGGATCTCCGCGAGCTCCGCCTGACTCAGCTCGTGTGTGTCGGTCACGGGTGCACGTCCTCTACTGTGTCGGATTCCGCCGATTCCGGCGACTGGATGGGTGTGGCCGGCGGCGTCCCGCCGGGATAGACGATCGCCTTGATGCTGCCGGGTGTGCGGTCGCTCTCGAGAGCTGCTCGGACGTCGTCGAGCCCGAAACGTCCCGTGATCATCGCGTCGAGATCGACGCGCCCCGAGGTGATGAGGGACAGCGCCGCCGGCCAGGTGTTGGCATAACGGAACACCCCGGTCAGGACGATCTCACGGTTCTGGATCACGCTGGTGGGCAGCGACATCTCGTCGGCGCCCATGCCGACCAGTACCGCACGCCCGGCTGGGCGAAGCGCACGTACACCGGCGGTGACCGCAGCCGGGACTCCGCTGGCATCGATGAACGCCGAGACATCGGCGATCTCGGCGCCGGGCTCGACGACCTCGGTCGCGCCGAACCGCGGTGCGATCGCCTGTCGCACCGCGTCCGGTTCGCTCACCACGATCCGATCCGCGCCTGCCGCCCGCGCGACCTGCGCACACATCAGTCCGATGGGTCCGGCGCCTGCGATGAGCACGGAGTCCCCCATCGTCACCTCGGCTTTGCGGATGGCGGTGATTCCGACGGAGAGGGGTTCACACAGCGCCGCGGCGTCGTCGCCGACCGAGTCGGGCACCGCATGCGCGAACGCGGCACCGATCGTGACGTACTCGCACAGCGCACCGTCGACCGGAGGTGTGGCGTAGAAGCGCATGCGAGGGCACAGATTGTAGTGACCGCGACGCGACTCGTCTGTCGACGGGTCCGGACACTGCGGCTCGATTGACACCCGCTGCCCCACACGGGATTTTGGAACTCCATCCCCGACTCCGACGATGACCCCGGCCGCCTCGTGGCCCAGCACGATCGGATGCTCGACGACATGCGTGCCGATACGACCGTGGCGCAGATAGTGGGTGTCGGAACCACATACACCGACGGCGAGTACCCGGATGAGGACTTCGCCGGGGCGGGGGCGGGGTATGGGCCGTTCTTCCACGAGAAGGCGACCGTCCGGGTACAGCACACTCGCTCGCATGCTCGTGATCGCCAGATCACTCACGGGATTGACTGTTGCGTGCATCACATCCGCAATGTTAGCGTATTGAGCATATTCCCGGCTAGTGAGCAAATGCTCACACGAATCTGAGGGCGGCGAGGTTGACCACTCCTTCGAGAACCACCGCGGACACCGGACATGACCTGCGACTCCTGGTCCGCGCCGCGACGATGTACCACCTCGAGGGCCTGACCCAGGCCGAGATCGCCACGCGTCTCGGCGTGTCCCGTCCGACTGCAGGCCGGCTCGTCGCCCGTGCGCGCGCCCAGGGACTCGTACAGGTGACGGTGAGCGCGCCCAGCCACCTCCGCTCCTCCATTCACACCGACGTCGAGCGGTCGGTCGAGGAGACGTTCGGGCTCGACGAGGTCCTCATCATCGACGAAGTCGCCGACGGCACCGCCTCGGCCAACGCCGCGCTGGGCCGCGCCGGGGCGTCCGTCCTGATGCGCCGCATCCAGCCGACCGATGTGCTCGGGTTCACGTGGGGTCCTGAGCAGGTCGCGGTCGCCGACGCGATGGCGGCCACCTCGTCGTGCCGCCAGGTGGTTCAGATGGATGGCTCGATGACGTCGGTCGAATACCACACCGGTGTCGACCACGCCCTCGCCCGATTGTCCGATCGTCTACATGCACGCCCGATCCGCCTGGTCGCACCGTTGTATGCCGATCCCGAGACGGTGGCTGCGCTGCAACGGGATTCGATCCTCTCGCAATCGCTGTCCGCAGCGAGGTCGGCCAACGTGATGCTGTTCGGCGTCGGCTCGGTGTCGACCTCGACCACCCTCTTCGAGGGCGCATTCATCGACGCGATCGTTCTCGATGAGCTCGACGAACTCGAAGCCGTCGGCGAGATCGGCGGACGCTTCTACGACGACCACGGCCGTGCCGTCGGCTCGACGCTCGTCGATCGGACGGTATCGGTACCGCTCGACAGTGTGCGGGCCTGTCCGACCACGATCCTCGTCTCCGGTGGAGAGCACCGCCGGGACTCCATCCTCGGCGCCATCCGCGGCGGGTACGCGACGATCCTCGTCACCGATCTCCCCACCGCAGAATGGCTTGTCGCGCAACAGAAAGGTGACCTCTGATGGCGCACGTCCCGAAACGCGGCCGCCGTCGCCGCCGCATCCCGCGTGGCCCGAAGATCGGCGCCACCGCGATCGCGTCGGTTGCCGCGCTCACGCTGGCCGGCTGTTCCGGCGCGGGTGAGTTGACCGGCGGCGGCGGTGACGCGGTCACCGTGGCCATGGTCTCGAACTCCCAGATGCAGGACGCCGTCGCGTTGTCCTCCCAGTTCGAAGCCGAGAACCCCGGGATCAACCTGGAGTTCGTCACCCTGTCGGAGAACGAGGCCCGGGCCAAGATCACGGCATCCGTCGCCACCGGCGGCGGCGAGTTCGACGTCGTCATGATCAGCAACTACGAGACGCCGATGTGGGCGGAGAACGGTTGGCTGGTCGATCTCGGTCCGTACATGGCCGCTGATCCCGACTACGACTCGGACGACTTCATCCCCACACTCAAATCCGCCCTGTCGTACGAGGGTTCGATGTACTCGGCGCCGTTCTACGGCGAGTCGTCGTTCCTCATGTACAACAAGCGGATGTTCGCCGACGCGGGCATCTCGTTGCCCCCGAATCCGACCTGGCCGGAGGTCGCCGACGCTGCCGCGGCCCTCGACCGCGGCGACGTCTCCGGGATCTGCCTGCGCGGCAAGCCGGGATGGGGCGAGTTGCTGGCGCCGCTGAACACCGTCATCAACGCATTCGGCGGACGGTGGTATGACGAGAACTGGAACGCACAGTTGACCAGCCCGGAAGTCAAGGCCGCAGTGCAGTTCTACGTCGACACGGTCCGCGACCACGGCCAACCGGGTGCCGCGTCGTCGGGCTTCCAGGAGTGCGGCAACCTGCTCTCCCAAGGTCAGACGGCGATGTGGTACGACGCCACATCGGCGGTCTCGGTGCTCGAGAGCCCGGAGACCTCCACCATCGCCGGAGACGTCGGATATCTGCCGGCACCACGAATGGCCAAGGCCGACAACGGGTGGCTCTACACGTGGTCGCTCGGTATCCCCACCAGCAGTGAGAAGCCCGACGACGCCTGGAAGTTCATCAACTGGATGACCAACCGCGACTACATCGAGTACGTGGCCGAGACCTTGGGTGCGGCGAACATACCGCCCGGCAGTCGGATGTCGACCTACGAACTGCCCGCATACCAGGAGATCTCGGAACCGTTCGCCGACGCAACGCTGTCGGCGATGACCACCGCCGACCAGCAGGACCCGACACTGCAACCGGTCCCCTACACCGGGATCCAGTTCCTCGCGATCCCGGAGTTCCAGGATCTCGGGACCCGGGTGAGCCAACAGATCTCCGCGGCCATCGCCGGACAGATCAGTGTCGATCGAGCGCTCGAACAGAGCCAGGAGTACGCCGAGACGGTCGGCAAGACCTACCAGAAGGAGAGGTGAGCCGTGGCCACCACACTCGCCCAGCCCGGGGCCGAACCCCAGCCACAACCGGCGGCGCCGAGTTCGCGGCGCGACCACATATCGCGTGCCGAAGGGTGGCGACGGCGCGGCCCGCTGCTGCCCGCCCTGATCTTCATGCTCGTGGTGACCCAGGTTCCGTTCCTGTTCACCCTCTTCTACTCGACGCAGTCCTGGAACCTGGTCCGACCCGGATCCCGGAGCTTCGTCGGCATCGACAACTATCTGGCGGTGTTCACCGACACGCAGTTCTGGCGTGTCACGTTCAACACCATCGTCCTGATCGCCGGCACTGTGCTCGCGTCGGTGATCCTCGGCCTGATCTTCGCCCTGCTCCTGGACCGGAAGTTTCTGGGACGCGGTATCGTTCGCACCCTGTTGATCACGCCGTTCCTGGTGACGCCGGTCGCCGCGGCGTTGCTGTGGAAGACCAGCCTGCTGTCACCGACGAACGGCTTGGTCAACTGGATGTTGGGGCCGTTCGGTGTGGAGACCGACTGGCTCAGCCAGTTCCCACTGATGAGCGTCATCGCCGAACTCGTGTGGCAATGGACGCCGTTCATGATGCTTCTCATCCTGGCGGGCCTGCAGTCGATGCCGCAGGACATCCAGGAAGCAGCGCGGGTCGACGGCGCCACCAGTTTCCGGCTCTTCCGTGAGCTGACCCTGCCGCATCTGCGTCGGTTCATCGAACTCGGCGCGGTCCTCGGCGCGATCTACCTGGTCAACACCTTCGACGCCGTCTACATGATGACCTCCGGCGGGCCCGGCGTCTCCAGCGCCAATCTGCCGTTCTACATCTACCAACGCGCCTTCCTGGGCTTCGACATCGGTCAGGCCGCGGCGATGGGCGTGGTCACGGTGATCGGGACGATCGTCGTCGCCTCGCTCGCCCTACGTCTGATCTTCAAGACCTTCACCGGAAACGAGGAGGCGGCCTGATGACCACCACGTCCCCCACCCATCGGTCGACCGAGACCGTCGGAGGCGTCGAGATCACCCGACGCAGAGACACCCGCGGCGCGCTGCTCACGGTGGTGACCTGGATCCTGGCCCTGGGCTTCTTCTTCCCGGTGCTGTGGATGGTGCTCACCGCGTTCAAGCAGGAGAGCGAGGCGGCGACCGATCCACCGACGTTCATCTTCGCGCCGACGCTGGATCAGTTCCGCGAGGTCTTCGACGCCGGTATCGCGACACCGTTGCTGAACTCGTTGTTCGCCACCATCGTCTCCACGATTCTGGTACTCGCGCTGGGAGTTCCGGCCGCGTTCGCGCTGTCGCTGCGGCCCGTGCGCAAGACCCAGGACGCACTGTTCTTCTTCATCAGTACCAAGATGTTGCCGATCGTGGCCGCGATCATCCCGCTGTATGTGATCGTCGGACGCATCGGCATGCTCGACAACATCTGGACCCTGGTGATCCTCTACACCGCGATGAACCTTCCCATCGCCGTGTGGATGATGCGCTCGTTCTTTCTGGAGGTACCCGCAGAACTGTTGGAGGCCGCCAGCATCGACGGTGCCAGCCTGTGGACCTCGGTCCGCGAGGTCATCCTGCCGCTCGTGTCGCCGGGAATCGCGGCGACAGCACTGATCTGCGTGATCTTCTCGTGGAACGAGTTCTTCTTCGCCGTCAACATGACCGCGGTCAACGCCCAGACCATGCCGGTGTTCCTCACCGGGTTCATGTCCGGTCAGGGTCTGTACTGGGCCCAGTTGTCCGCCGCGTCCGTGTTGGCCGCACTCCCGGTCGTCATCTGCGGATGGATCGCTCAGAACAAACTCGTCCGCGGCCTCTCGTTTGGCGCAATCAAGTAGCCCCCTTACCTCTTCGATCACAGGAGAACACCATGGCTTCCATCACCTACGACGGCGCATGCTGCGTCTACCCCGGCGCCGACAAACTCGCCGTCGACCGCCTCAACCTCGACATCTCCGACGGTGAGTTCGTCGTCCTCGTCGGCCCGTCGGGCTCCGGGAAATCCACCGCGCTGCGCATGCTCGCCGGACTCGAGGAGATCGACTCCGGCCAGATCCGCATCGGCGGGCAGAACATGGTCGGCGTGGCCCCCAAGGACCGCGACATCGCGATGGTCTTCCAGAATTACGCGCTCTATCCCAACAAGACCGTCGGGGAGAACATGGGCTTCGCCCTGAAGATGCGCGGCATCTCCACCGAGGAACGCAAGGCCAAGGTGGCCGAGGCCGCCCGCCTGCTCGACCTCACCGACTTCCTCGACCGCAAACCCGCCAAACTGTCTGGCGGCCAACGCCAACGGGTCGCCATGGGCCGAGCGATCGTGCGTGAACCCCAGGTGTTCTGCATGGACGAGCCGCTGTCCAACCTCGACGCCAAGCTGCGTGTGCAGACCCGCACCCAGATCGCCGCCCTGCAGCGCCGACTCGGCACCACCACCGTCTACGTCACCCACGACCAGGTGGAAGCCATGACGATGGGCGACCGCGTCGCCGTCCTGCGCAACGGCGTCCTGCAGCAGTTCTCCACCCCAGCCGACCTCTACGACAGCCCGGTCAATGCCTTCGTCGCCGGCTTCATCGGCTCCCCCGCGATGAACCTGTTCGTCGCGCCGGTCAAGGACTCCTCGATCGAGATCGCCGGGTCCTCTGTCGATCTCGACGACGAATCGCAAGCGCTGCTACGCGGTTCCGGGCTCGACAAGGTCATCGTGGGTATCCGACCCGAACACCTCGAGATCGGGGCCGACCAGGGCATCGACGCCGACGTCGCCCTGCTCGAGGAACTCGGCAGCGAGAGCTACATCTACGCGCGAGTCGACGACCCGTCGATCGAGACGCTCGACGGGGACCCGGTGACGCTGGTCGCGCGGTCGGCGCACCGGTCGCCGGCCAAGGCGGGAGATTCTGTGCGGCTACACCAGATCGATCGCGCGGTGCACCTGTTCGACCCGGCGAGCGGTGACCGCCTGGGCGGCTGACGCACGTCGGTCGGCAGCACCCGGAATCTGCCGAATACTCCTCACCCGCTGATACGGTTGTTGCGCCAACCACAGCGGAGGAGCACCGGTGACATCCGAGAGCGGCACATCCCCCACCGACGGTGAACAGACGCCGGGAGAGCACCCGGCCGACGCGACCACCGTCGTCGATGCTGACGGCCGTGCCGAAGATGATTCGACCAAGGCAACTCCATGGTGGCGCAGGCACCTGACCCGGTATCCCTTCGCGCCGATGGCCGTCGCAGTCGTCTTCGTCTGGCTGGCCATGACTCCGTCGCTGCTTCCTCGCGGCGCGTTCTTCCAGGGCGTCGTCAGCGGTGCATCGGCCGCCGTCGGCTACTGCCTCGGGGTGTTCGTCAGCTGGTTCATCAGGTTCATGATGTCGCGCGACGAGCCCTGGCGCCCGGCTTCGCGCCGGCTGTGGACAGTCCTGGGCATCGTGGCTCTCGTCGGGACCGTCCTCATGTTGCTGTGGTTCGCGAACTGGCAGACCGAAATTCGCTCGATCATGGATGTGGACGGGCTGCCCTGGACGTCGTATCCGCTCATCGCGATCACCGCCGTCATCGTGTTCCTACTGCTCGTGACCTTCGGCCGTTTGTTCGCCTTCGCCGTGCGGTGGTCGGTTCGCCACCTCAATCGCATTGCACCGCCCCGGGTCTCGGCCGCCGTCGGTGCGATCGTGGTGGTCGCCTTAACGATCTTCATCCTCAACGGCGTGGTCGCGAAATATTCGATGCAGTGGCTCAATGCGAGCTTCGCCGCGGCGAACGAGGAAACGAAGGCCGAAACCTCCCCGCCGACCTCGTCGTTGCGCTCCGGCGGCCCGGGATCGCTGGTCACGTGGGATTCACTCGGCCGTGAAGGCAGGGTGTTCGTCTCCAAGGGGCCCGATGTCGGTGCGCTGTCACTGTTCAACGGTTCGCCCGCCCAGGAACCCATCCGGGTCTACGCGGGACTGGAGTCCGCCGACAGTCTCCGGGAGGAAGCAGAACTCGCCACCGAGGAACTCGTCCGCACCGGCGGGCTGGAACGGGAGGTGGTGGCCGTCGCGTCCACCACCGGAAGCGGCTGGGTGAACAAGGCGACGGTCGACTCCCTGGAGTACATGTACAACGGCGACATCGCCACCGTCAGCATGCAGTACTCCTACCTGCCGAGTTGGTTGTCGTTCCTAGTGGACAAGGAACGCGCCCGGCAGGCCGGTCGCGCACTGTTCGAGGCGGTGTCCGAGCGGGTCCGCGCGATTCCCGAGGCCGAGCGCCCGAAGCTCATCGTGTTCGGGGAGAGTCTGGGCTCCTTTGCGGGAGAAGCGGCGTTCGGGACCATCCCGGCGTTGGCCGCACGCACCGACGGCGCCCTGTTCAGCGGCCCGACGTTCAACAACACCCTGTGGAACGACACGGTCAGCAATCGCGATCCGGGGTCACCGCAGGTGTTGCCCGTGTACGACGACGGCACCCACGTCCGCTTCATCGCCGACGAGACCGATCTGTCGCGCCCGGATGCACCGTGGGAGCAGTCGCGGCTCGTCTATCTCCAACACTCGAGTGACCCCATCACGTGGTGGAGCCCGCGACTGATCCTCAACGAACCGGACTGGCTCGACGAGCCGCGAGGGCGCGATGTGCTGTCGTCGACGCGGTGGATTCCGTTCGTGACGTTCCTGCAGGTCTCTGCCGACATGGCGGTCGCCGTGAACGTGCCGGACGGGCATGGGCACGACTACAAGTCGTCGATCCCGTATGCGTGGGCCCAGATCCTGCAGCCTCCGGGGTGGACGGACGCGAAGACCGTGGCGCTACTGCCGCGGCTGCACCGGGACTGACCTCAGATCTGGCCGGTGGCGTCGTAGATCCAGCTGGTGTCGGCGGTGGTCAGGTCGTCCATCCAGGTCGGCGGGCCGTTGTTGATGAGTGTGGCCGAGTCCCAGTAGTCCTTCCACAAGGTCACCTTGCCGTCGCGCAGACGATGCACCGTCACGAACGGCAGCACCGCCACTTCGCCGGTGCGCCACTTCCATGTCTCGGAATGCTCGTAGATGACGTCATCACCGTTTGCGACGATCAGTCCGTCGTGGTTCGAGTATTCCGCCAGGGGTTCGAGCCCCACCCGGAGTCGCTTGACGATGTCCGTGGGGCCGCGCGCGGCGAGCGCCGGCCCGAACGGCACGTCGACGTACACGCAGTCGTCGGTCACGAAACCTGCGACCGCATCCCAATCGCGGTCGGAGAGAGCGCGCCACAGCCCGAGGACGATATCGGCTGCCGAGGTCGTCACTCGGACACCCCCGCCTCGGCGAGGGCAGTTCCACGCGTCTGCGGGCCGGTGACGCCTGCCGCGTCCGCGGCCACCGGCGCGCCACGGCGGCCGGCCCGCAGGAACTGTCCGGTCCGCTGCTGTCCCACCATCTCGGTCGGCACCCCGCGGTCGACCACCCGGCGACCGCTGACGTACACCGCCACGACGGTGTCGTCGTTACGATTCACCATGCGTGACATGCCGCCGAACGCGGGAACGGTTGCCTCGGCGTACTTCTCGAGCGAGTCATCGAGATGCTCCGGATCGACGATCATCAGGTCGGCACGGTCGCCGGGACGCAGATGGCCGGCGTCGATGTCGTACCAATCAGCGAGCTCGCCGGTCATGCGGTGTACCGCCTCGGCGACGGTCATGAACGGTTCCCCGCTCTGTTCGGCGAGGTGCACATGCTTGAGCAGCCGAAGTCCGCAGTTGTAGAACGCCATGTTGCGCAGGTGTGCCCCGGCATCGGAGAAGCCGAGCTGGATTCCCGGTTCGCGGGCCATCTGCCTGAGGACCTCGGGTCGGTGATTGGAGATCGTGGTTCGCCAGCGGATGTCGGTCCCGTGTTCGAGCACGAGGTCGAGGAACGCATCGACCGGATGCAGGCCGCCCCGGTCGAGTCCGACCTGTCCGAACGATTTCCCGATCACCGACCGGTCGGGGCAGGCGACGATCTCGGCGTCGAAGAAGTCTCGATGCCACACCCGGGTCCCGAACTTCGACTCGTAATCCTTGCGGAACCGGCGCCGGTACGCCTCGTCGCGCAACAGTTCGTCGCGGGCGAGCTGCTCCTTGAGATGCAGTGCCGCGGCACCGGAACCGAACTCCTCGAAGATGACCAGATCGATGCCGTCGGCGTACACCTCGAAGGGCACTGGTAGATGCTGCCAGCGGAAGTCGCCGCCGAGCCGGTTCACCAGGCCCGCAAGGGGACCCATGATCTTGATCGCGTACGGGTTGGCCTTGATGTCGGCGGCCGAGAGCAGGCTGGTCTTGAGTGTGCGGCGTCCGATACCCAGCGAGGTGAAGGCCTGCGAACCCACGTTCGCCGGATTGGAGATGTCGGGTCCGGCCTGCAGAATCCGTCCGGTCTTGCGGAGCAACGACTTGAGGCGACGGAGTTCACGGGGTTTGGCGTAGGTCGATGGAAGGGTGCGCGACCGGCAGGTGTCGCCGTCGAGCTTGTCGAACAGGAGTTGCTGCGACGACATCCCGACGAATCCACAGTCCAGGGCCTCCGCCAGCCACCGCTCCATCTGGGCCTGCTCGGATGCCGTGGGCCGGACATTCGACCGGGTCGCCCGATCGAGGCCCATGGCCGCGGTGCGCATGTCGGAATGCCCGATGAAGCCGGCGACGTTCGGGCCGAGCGGGCGGGCGTCGAGAGCGTCGATGTAGTCGGCCGGCGCCGACCACGTCTTGTGGCGGTCCACGGTGTCGATCACGTGCTCACGCGGAATCGCCTCGACCCTCCCGAACAGATCCCCCGCCTCGGTGCCGTCCACGTGGATCGTGGACAGCGAGCATGACCCCACCAGAACCGTTGTCACCCCGTGGCGTAACGACTCCGCGAGCGCAGGTTGGGCAAGCACCTCGACGTCGTAGTGGGTGTGGATGTCGATCATCCCGGGCATGACCCAGTTGCCCGAGGCGTCGACGACATCGTCACATCCGCTCTCGTCCAGCGGATCTGCGGAGACCACCGCCACCGCACCGTCCCGGATTCCGATGGAGCGGATCGCCGGCGGCGTGCCCGTCCCGTCGAACCACAGCCCGTCCCGAATGATTGTGTCGTAGGTCACTCGATCATTAGAGACATGCGTCGCCATCAGTGTCAACGAATCGGTAGACATTTTTTCAGATCTGTACACTCGACCCACTCGCCGTCGCCGATGTCAGTCGCGATGCGGAGTCAGCAAGAACGGTCGGGTGCGTGCATGCTCCCGCGGCGGATACTGAGTCCATGGGCGAGGACACCGGACGTGACCGCATACGTGAGCTACTCGACGCCGTGCTGTCCGCCGACCACCACTCCCTCGACGAGATGGCCGCCGGTGCGCACGTCTCGGCGTTTCACTTCAGCAGGCAGTTCACGAAGCATGTCGGCGAGTCCCCGGTCGCGCTGCGTCGCCGGGTGATGCTGGAGCGCGCCGCCTGGCAACTGCAACGCGGGTCGTCGGTCACCGACGCCGCCTTCGCCGCCGGTTATGACTCGGTCGAGGGGTTCGCCAGGGCATTCGCCCGGGCATTCGGGCACCCGCCCAGCCGACTCGGATCACGCGCCGTGCGCGGGCATTGGCTGCCGTCGCCCAACGGAGTCCACTTCCACTCACCCACCGTGCTCTACATCGACAACGACGCGCCATCCGAGGAATCCGCAGGTGACGTGGTCGCCCTGATGGTGCGTCACGATCTCGATGACATCGCCGCACTGATCGACATCGCCAAGGGCGCCGACGATAGCGCCTATCGTGCCCCGCGTCTGCCCGGTCACCGGCCGATCACGTGGAGCGGCCCAGAGGAGTCCATCGCAGCGGTCCTCACCCAGCTCGTGATCGGCAAGCTACCGTGGCTGGCCAGTATCGAGGGAGACGACGAGCCGGATGTCCCCGGTGTCGCCGACGTGGCCACCCTGGCCGACCTGCATGCCGAGATCGCGCCGCGCTGGCTTGCACTGACCCGCGACGTGGAACGACGGGCCGCGTGGTCGGACAGCATCGTCGACGCGATCTGCGATCCGCCGGAATCTTTTCTCCTGTCCCAGATCTGGGCGCACGTGCTGACCTTTTCCGCCCATCGCCGGCAGATCGCCCGGTGGATGCTCGCCGATGCCGGTGTCGACACCACCGCCGCCGATCCCGACCCCATCATGTGGCACCGGCACCGATCCGGAGGCGTCGGGTGAGCATGACCGCGCGGCTCTCCCCACGGCTCGTGCGTGTCGTGGATGCTTTGCCGCTCCGCCCCGGACTCCGGGTCCTGGAAATCGGTTGCGGGCCTGGCAGTGCCGCACGCGAGATGGCGACGCGCGTGACTCCGGGCGGTCGCGTCCTCGGCATCGACCGCTCCGCGAGAGCGATCGACATCGCCATCGCGGGGTCGGCAGAGCTGATCGGTTCGGGAGTTCTCGACTTCAGTTGCGCGGCGATCGAGGATTTCGCGCTGTCGGCGGACGAACCTCCGTTCGACGTCGCGGTGGCAGTCCGTGTCGGCGCCCTCGACGGACGCCACCCCGAGATCTTCCACGCTGCCCTGCGACGGATCTCTGCCGCGCTCACCACCGATGGGCGACTGTGGATCGATGCGCCGACCGGATCAGACAAGGCCATCGTCGAACTATGCCTCAGTCCACGATAGTCACCTGTGCCGGCGATATCGCCCGGGCGTGCGTCACCTCTGGTGCGGAACACGCACCGTGATGGCGACGACCACCTCGTCGACGACCTTGAGTGTTCCCATCATCAGCGAGAACGGCTTGATGTCGAAATCGGTTTGCCTGATGGTTGTCTCGGTGGCGACCTCGTGCCCGTCCGCGGTGTCGACCACACGGAGGTCGAGCGGGTGGGCGCGGCGGGCCATGGATCGTCAGGGCGCCATGAACGCGGTAACCGTCGGCATCGTGTGCCAGAGTCGTTGATTCGTAGGCGATCTCGGGGAACTCGCCGGAGTGCAGGGACTTCAGTGCGTTGGTTCGGGCGAGCGCCTTTTCGGCCCCGGTTATTGGGGTGAGACCGCCTTCGCCGGCACGGACCTGCAGTCCCTCGGTGGCCAGGGTCGCCGCCAGCCTGACCGGTTGATCGTCACGCCAGTCGACGATGGCCAACCATCGCTGCATCTCGATGGTCAGCCGATGTCCAGTGCGTGCCGCGCGCCCAGCCACGTCGGTACGGATGGTGACGGAACCGTCGGCATCGCCGAGGCGCAAGACGGTGTCATTCACGGGGCCAGTGTATGTCCGGGCGCGGGACACCGGACGCACCATTAGGCTGCTCGGGGCGAGACCGCCGTGGTGGGCGGTCGTGACACAGAAGGCGGGACGTCGCGCGTGGAACACGAAGATCAGCAGCTCAGAGCGGATTCCCTGTTCGTTCCCGGCGTCAACTGTTGCGAGATAGCACACGCGGACCGACTGGCTTGCGTCATCGACGCCGCCGACTACTTTCGGATCGCCAAGTCCGCGATGCTGGGTGCTCGACGACGGATCATGCTGATCGGCTGGGACTTCGACACCCGCATCGAACTCGAACCCGATGGTGCGACACTCGACGGCCCCAACACGTTGGGCGACTTCCTGAACTGGTTACCCAAGAACCGTCCCGACCTCGAGATCTACTTGTTGAAGTGGAGTGTCGGGGCGGTCACCGCACTCACCCGGGGCATGGCGCCGATCTTCGTGCTGAACTGGCTGAACCATCCACGCGTGCACCTCCAGATCGACACCCGCCATCCGCTGCGGGCAGCGCACCATCAGAAGATCGTCGTCATCGACGATGCCGTCGCGTTCTGCGGCGGCATCGACATGACCGTCGACCGGTGGGATCGATCCGGGCACGCCGATCGCGACACCCACCGGGTCACCCCCACCGGCAAGTCCTACGGTCCGTGGCACGACGCGACCACCGCGGTCGACGGAGCCGCGGCACGCGCCGTCGGCGCCATCGCCCGCAGCCGTTGGCTGAGCGCGACCGGACAGGCACTCGACCCGGTCCCCACCCCGGCCGGCGATCGGTGGCCCGAGGATCTCGAACCGACCATGCGGTCGGTCGACGTCGCGGTGTCGCGCACGCTTCCGCAGCTCGACGACCGAGCCGAAGTCCGCGAGATCGAACAGCTGTACCTCACTGCGATCCGCAGCGCCCGGCGATACCTGTACATCGAAAGTCAGTACCTCGCGGCGCGCTCCCTCGCCGAGGCGATGGCCGTCCGACTCGAAGAACCCGACGGCCCGGAGATCGTGGTGGTGTTGCCGCGTCACGCCGACGGCTGGCTGGAGCAACAGGCCATGGACGGTGCCCGCGAGCGGCTCCTCCACCTCCTGTGGCGCGCCGATCATCACGGCCGATTCCGAGCCCTGTACCCGGTCACCGTGTCGGGACAACCCATCTATGTCCACGCGAAGATCCTCATCGCCGACGACACATTGCTCCGGGTCGGGTCGTCGAACCTGAACAACCGCTCGCTCGGCCTCGACAGCGAGTGCGACATCGCGGTCCAGGCCGCCGGCGACGCGACCGGCGCCGACCACCGCGAGGCCATCCGTGGTGTGCGCGACCGGCTGGTCGCCGAGCACCTCGACGTCGGGGTGGAGCGCTTCGGTGCCGAGCTCGATGCGCGCGGCTCACTCGTCGCCACCGTCGGCGCACTCGCCGGCGACGGCAAGACGCTGCGCGAGTTCGACCGTGAGACCGTCGACGACGAGACCAGTGCGCTGGCGGAGAACGATCTCGTCGACCCCGAGTCGTCGGCGCGGCCACCGATCCTCGAGCGCACCTACCGGATGCTCGCGTCGCAGCCGTTGCGTCGGCTGGCCAGACCCAACCCCCGTCGCCGGAACTGACGGGCAGGGCTCGTCGACGCACGCCATCGCCGGGCCCGGTGACGAATTCGCTGGACGGTGCGCCGGGTAGCCTGTGCCAGATGAGCGATCAATGGAAAGCATTCGAGGTGTCGATCTCCGACCACATCGCCGAGGTCGTCCTCACCGGCCCCGGCAAGGGAAACGCGATGGGGCCCGACTTCTGGCGTGAGCTGCCGGAGATCTTCGCCCAGCTCGACCGCGACGACGACGTCCGGGCCGTCGTCCTGACCGGATCCGGGGACCACTTCTGTTACGGCCTCGACCTCGTCGCGATGGGCGGTGACCTCGCGCCGGTTCTTTCCGAAGGCGCGAAAGCTCGCGCGCGCACCGGTTTCCACGACAACCTGCGCGGACTACAGGCGGCGATCTCGTCGGTCGCCGACTGCCGTAAGCCGGTGATCGCGGCCGTGTCCGGCTGGTGCATCGGCGGTGGCGTCGACCTCATCAGCGCCGTCGACATCCGCTATGCCAGCGCCGATGCCAAGTTCAGCGTCCGCGAGGTGAGGGTCGCGATGGTGGCCGATGTGGGTAGCTTCGCCCGCCTGCCCGCGATCATCGGCGACGGTCATCTGCGCGAGCTCGCCTTGACGGGCAAGGACATCGACGCCGACCATGCCGCCCGGATCGGTCTGGTCAACGATGTGTTGGCCGATCGGGAGGCGGCGTTGGCCGCCGCGCGTGCCACCGCAGCCGAGATCGCGGCCAATCCCCCGCTCGTCGTGCACGGGGTGAAAGCCGTCCTCGACCACAGCCGTCGTGCGGGCGTGGACGACAGCCTGCGCTATGTGGCGGCGTGGAACTCCGCGTTCCTGCCGAGTGATGACCTCACCGAAGCGGTGACCGCAGTGTTCGAGAAGCGTCGTCCGGAGTTCCGCGGAGCTTGAGCGGGACAACGGAACCCAACCCGACACCTGGGAGCGAGGCGCCGGCCGAGCATCCCCGATCCCTGAGGAGCGAGGCGCCAGCCGAGCGTCACGAAGGGGCGGCCTTCGTGACGCTCACTCCTTCGTCGCTCGCTCCTCAGGCATCGGTTGTAAGACACTCCTTCGTCGCTCGCCCTCAGGCACCGGTTGGGGGCCTTCGTGACGCTCACTCCTCCGTCGCTCGCTCCTCAGGCACCGGAGATTCGACTCACCCCACCGGCTCCAGGCGGAAGACCGGGATGCGGCGGTCGGTGCGTGTTTCGTAGAGGGTGAAGTTCGGCCACACGTCGACCATCTCGCGCCACGCATCGGCCCGTTCGGCGCCGTCGAGTTCGCGCGGGCGCATCGTACGGCCGGTGCCGTGACGCACCACGTCCACCGTCGCCGCGGCGCGGACGTTGTACACCCATTGCGGCATCTCCGGGCCACCGAAGTACGATCCGGCGATCAACCAGGCATCTCCGCGGGTGGGTACCGCCAGCAGCCGGGTGGAACGGACCACGCCGCTCTTGCGACCCGCGACCCGCACCGTGATGTTGGGCAGCCCGGCCACGTCGAGCAGGGCGACTCGCTGTCCGGTGAGCTTCTGCAGAGCGCCGTCGACGCGGACGATCTGGGGAAGATACCGCGGCAGCCAGCTGATCGAACCGATCTTGACCGCCAGGGGCGTGAGCATTCCCATGTGCACAGTGTGACAGCCCACGGGCACGGATCGGCGTGCTTGGCAAGGCGGGCATCCACAACCGACCGGCCCTGTGGATCGCCGAATCCGCCAATCCCGGCACGCGGTGATGATCGGTCCATGACGACCGATGACACCCCCATCCCCGATATCACGACAGCCCACGACCCCATCCGCGGGACCGAGGACCTGCGACAGCGATGGCGAGCACTGATGGGCGAACTAGGATTCTCCGCCGGCCGGATCTGGTTCGCCTTCGTCGGCACCGACCGACGCCTCGTCAAGATCCTGGACTGGTTGCCCCTCCCGCCGGAGCCCGACGCACACCTGGTGGACATGCTCACCGGTGGGCTGACCTCCGCCGTGGACCAACTACCGGTGACGTCGGTGGCATTCCTGATCTCCCGTCCCGGGCGGGACGGCGTCACCGATGTGGATCAGGCCTGGGCGACTGTGCTGATCGAGTCCGCCCGCCGCAACGGGCTGCCCATCCAGCCGATCCACCGGGCCAACGACGTCCACCTGGTGACATTGACGACCGCGCTCGACGCGGCCGCTTGAGCGGGACCGTTGGTCCATCCGGCCGCTGCGGGTAGCTTGACGGTCGGGACACCAGTTCGTCGGCCGGCGCGCCGGCCGGACACCGACGGAAGGATCGGATGGACGCCCCACGCATCCTGATCGACGGCGGTCAGACCGGCACGCGACTCCGCGTCACCACCGGCGCATCGGCCGGCGATCATGCCGCGCGTCCCATCCACACGGACCGGCCGGTGATCCCGCAGCTCGCCGCGGCCGCAAGCGAAGTCGTCACCGCCGCAGCTGAGCCCGTCGGCGAGCTGGCGGCAGGCGTATCGGGACTCACCCCGGACGCCGCCCGGCCCGACGAACTGCTTTCCGCGGTCGCCGAACTGGGTATCGGCTCGGTTGCCCTCTCCCACGATTCGGTGTCGGCGTACCTGGCTGCGAACGGATTCGAACCGGGCGCGGTGACCGCGGTCGGAACAGGTGTCGTCACGTTGGGCGTGGGCCCGGCGGGCACCGCACGGGTCGACGGGTGGGGCCACCTCGTCGGGGACGCCGGCAGTGGCTACTGGATCGGCCGAGCCGGGCTGGACGCGGCCTTGCGGTCCTATGACGGACGCGGCGCCACAACCGATCTGGAGACAGCGGCGGTCCACGCGTTCGGGCCTCTCCCCGAGCTGTACATGCAGTTACAGGCCGACCCGGACCGTGTGTCGCGGATCGCGGGGTTCGCCACGACCGTGGACGAAATCGCGCGCGCGGGCGACGCCGTCGCCGGCGACATCATCGACCTGGCCGCCGACGAACTCGCGACATCGGTACGCACCGCACTCCGACGCAGCGGGAACCGGCCGGACACCCCGACACGGGTCAGTTGGATGGGCGACGTGCTCACCCACAACGACCGCATCCGGAACCGGTTCATCGACAACATCGGACGCCACTGCCCGAGTGCGACCGTGGCAGCCCCTCACGGTGCACCCCTGGACGGTGTCGCCCTACTGCTCGACCTGCCGGCCGGGCACCCACTGGCCGATCACGTGCACCGCGCGTGACCGACCGCTCTCAGGACTGGGTGTCCAGTGACTCGGTGAGCGTACCCGCCAGCAGTCGTGCGAACTCGGCCGGATCGCCCAGCTCGCCGCCCTCGGCGATCACGGCCATGCCGTAGAGCAGCTTCGCGGTCGACACCAGTTCGGTGTGGTCGTCGGACGCGGCGAACGCCTTGTTCAGCCCGACGATCAGCGGGTGGTCGGCGTTCACCTCGAGAGCGCGTTTGCTCTTCGGCAGCTCCTGACCGGACGCCCGGTAGAGCTTCTCGAGCTGCGGCGACATCGAGAACGTGTCGCCCACCAGGCAGGCAGCGGAGTCCGTGAGTCGCGATGACAGTCGCGCCTCGTTGACATTGTCGGACAATGACTCCGCCAGCCAGGCCAGCAACCCGGCGTAGTCCTCGGCCCGCTTCTCCTTGTCCGCCTTGGCTTTCTCGGTGTCGGAATCGTCCGCGTCGTCGAGGTCATCGAGATCGACGGCGCCCTTGGCGATCGAGGTGAAGGACTTGCCCTCGAACTCGAGGCCGGCCGTCACCCACATCTCGTCGACGGGATCGGTCAGCAGGAGGACCTCGACGCCCTTTGCGCGGAACGCCTCGATGTGCGGAGAGTTCTCGATCTGCTGGCGGGATTCGCCGGTCATGTAATAGATCGTGTCCTGGCCGCTGCGCATCCGGCCGACATAGTCCGCGAGGGTGGTCAGGGCGTCCTCGGACTGGGTCGATTCGAACGACGACGTCTTCAGCAGGGCGTCGCGGTTGTCAAAGTCGTTGACCAGCCCTTCCTTCCACACGCGGCCGAAGTTCTCCCAGAACGTGCGGTAGTCGTCGGGCCGGGAATCACGCAGGTCGGCGACCGTCGAGATCACCCGCTTGGTCAGACGGCGGCGGATGGCCCGGATCTGCCGGTCCTGCTGCAGGATCTCACGGGAGACGTTGAGCGACAGGTCGGCGGCGTCGACGACACCCTTGACGAATCGAAGGTACTCGGGAACGAGTTCTTCGCAATCGTCCATGATGAACACCCGTTTGACGTAGAGCTGGATGCCCGAGGTCCGCTCGCGCATGAACAGGTCGAACGGCGCCTGCGTCGGGATGAACAGCAGCGCCTGGTACTCGAAGGTGCCCTCCGCCCTGAGCGTGATGACCTCGAGCGGTTCGTCCCACGCGTGGCTGACGTGCCGATAGAAATCGTGATATTCCTGCTCGGACACCTCGTCGGCGGATTTGGCCCACAGCGCCTTCTGCGAGTTGATGGTCTCGGTGACGATCTCGGTGCCCGGGGCGTCGTCCGAGGTGTCGGACTCGTCGTCGGATGTCGCGACGGGTTTCTCCACGTCCATCTGGATGGGCCACGCGATGAAATCGGAGTACCGCTTCACCAACTGCCGCAGCTTGGTCTGATCGGTGTAGTCGTAGAGGTGATCCTCGGTATCCGCCGGCTTGAGCTCGAGGGTGACGGCGGTGCCCGCAGGCGCGTCGGCGACATCCTCGATCGTGTACGTGCCGTCGCCGGTGGACGACCACCGGGTGCCGGTGTCCTCCCCGGCACGTCGCGTCACCAGAGACACGCGGTCGGCGACCATGAACGTCGAGTAGAACCCGATGCCGAACTGACCGATCAGTTCTTCGCTCGCGGCCGCATCTTTGACCTCGGCGAGCTTTCGGCGGAGCTCGGCGGTCCCCGAGCGGGCCAGGGTGCCGATCAGCCCGATGACGTCGTCGCGGGACATGCCGATGCCGTTGTCGCGGACGGTGAGGGTGCGGGCCTCGGGATCCGTCTCGAGCTGGATATGGAGATCGCTCGCGTCGGCGGCTAGATCATTGTCCTGTAGCGACTCCAACCGCATCTTGTCCAGGGCGTCCGAGGAGTTCGATATCAACTCCCGCAGGAAACTGTCCTTGTTGGAGTACACCGAGTGCACCATGAGATCCAGCAACTGCCGGGTCTCCGCCTGAAACTCGTGAACCTCTGTCTGACCAGTCATGAACGACCTCCGTTCGAGCGCCACTGACGGAGCCGCATATTACCGATGCCCGGATTGGCTACCCTGAAGTGGGTCGTCCCCCATACGCGGCATATGACAGCGGCGGACGGGGCGACACCCACACCGCGACCGAACCATCGGAAGACAGGTGAATGCCGGCTCCTCGTCTGCTGTTCGTGCACGCGCACCCCGACGACGAAGCACTGTGGACGGGCGGTCTGCTCGCGCGTCACATGGCCGGCGGCGGTGATGCCGACCTGGTGATGTGCACCTGGGCGGTCGGAACCCCACGGCACCGCGAACTCCTCGACTCCGTCCGCGAGTTGGGTCTGCCGCGCCCACCCATCATGCTCGGTTACGCCGACGACCGGGTGCCGGAGTCGGCGCCGGACGCCGAACCGTTCTGCGCCGCCAGGTTCGACTCCCTGGTCCGCACGATGGCCACCCACATCCGCCGGCTCCGACCCGACGCGGTCGTCACTTATGACGCGATCGGCATCTACGGTCATCCGGACCACGTCCATGCCCACAGGTTGGCGGTCGCGGCGGTGGACGCCGCGGCCAGCCCGCGGCTGTATCGCTCGGCGGGCCCGGCATGGCAGACCCGCTCCATCTATTTCGTGACGATCCCCGACTGGATGGCCGATGACGTCAGCGACGATGTGTTCGCAGCCGTTCCTCGCGATCTGCTGCCCGGCACACCCATTTCGGACATCGACCTGACCCTCGACGTCGGCCCCTGGTGCGACCGCAAGTCCGCGGCCATCGCGGCGCACCGCACGGAGTTCGAACGCAGTCGTACGATCCAGGCGCTGATGGCACTGCCGACCGAGCGCCGCACTCGTCTGCTCAGCTCGGAGAACTTCATCCGGCGCGATCTGGTCGCCGGTGGCGTGAACCTCTGCCGGGTGGATTGAGCGGCGGGGGCCTTCGTGACGCTCGCTCCCACTGATCGAATAGCGCCCCTCTCCTCCCCCTGATCAAATAGCGCCCCACCCTTCCGCTGATCGAATAGCGCCCCTCCGCTCCCCCTGATCAAATAGCGTCCCACCCTTCCGCTGATCGAGTAGCGGCGAGCCGCTAGGCGAGGCGCGTATCGAGATCCACTGCAGCAGAGTTGATCTCGATACACCGCTCGCCTAGCGGCTCGCGGCTACTCGATCAACGGAAGGGACAAGCGGCTCGCGGCTACTCGATCAACGGAAGGGGCAAGCGGCTCGCGGCTACTCGATCAACGGAAGGGGCAAGCGGCTCGCGGCTACTCGATCAACGGAGGGGGGAAGCGGCGGCTATTCGATCAAGCGTCAGGCTGCTCAGGCCCGACCGGTGTCGACGACGCTGATCGGGGAACGCAATCCACTCGCACGTTGCACGCGCCGACGCACCGCCGCGGCCAGCACGTCGGGTGTGCCGACGATGCGCACGGTCCGACGTGCCCGGGTGACCGCCGTGTAGAGCAACTCCCGGGTCAACAGTTCCGAACCCGCGGGCGGGAGGACCACGGTGACGGCATCGAACTGACTGCCCTGGCTACGGTGAATCGTCATCGCGTAGAGGGGAACCACGTCGGCGAGCCGGGTCGGATGCAGGCGGCGTATCCGGGAGCCGCGCCGCAACGCCACCTCCACACCCCCCGACGAGCGGATGACCACGCCGCTGTCGCCGTTGAACGTCTCCGTCTGACGGTCGTTGGCAGTCACCAGCAACGGCTCGCCGGGATGAGTGGACATCGGATCCGTTGGCGCGCCGGGGCTGTCGGCCAGCCAGTCGACGACCCGGCGCGACCAGCCCTGAACCCCCCAACTGCCGTCGCGATGGGCACACAACACCCGGTGGGAGTCGAGCGCATCGAGTGCGCGGACCGCGTCGCCGTCCTCGGCTGCGCTGGTCATCTCGGCCCCCCACGCCACCACGTCGGCTCGGACACCGTCGAGGTCATCCGGCGACACCAGCTCGATGTCCGTCAGTTCGCCACCGGTGACCAGGTCGAGTACCGCATCGGGATCGCCGCGGTTGATCGCCGAGGCGACCTCGGCGATACCGCCGCCGAACCGGTGACCACGCTGCAGGGTGACGACACCGCGCTCGATCCGGTCACGGTCGGCCAGACCGGCGAGCATGTCCCCGGCCACCACGCCGTCGGGCAGCCGGGCAGGCTGCGTACCGATCTCCCGGTCGACGAGATCGGCGAGGACCGCGCCGGCCTCCACCGAGGCGAGCTGATGAGGATCGCCGACCAGAATCACCCTGGTATCCGGGCGCACCGCGTCGAGGAGCTTGCTCATCGCCGTCATCGAGAGCATGGAGGTCTCGTCGACCACGACGACGTCGTAGGGCAGCTTGTTGCCACGCCCGTGGCGCGGCGCGGAGCCAGGTCGCCAGCCCAGCAGTGAATGCACGGTGACCGCGCGGACCGACGACGGCGCAGCCTCATCTGCCGAGACCGCCGCCTGCAGTTGCGCTGCGGCCCGACCGGTCGGCGCGCACAGCCCGATCCGGGCCGACCCGCCCGAGAGCCGATCGAGCACGGCCAGAATCCGTGCGACCGTGTAGGTCTTACCTGTGCCCGGCCCACCGGCGACGACGAGGTTCCAGCTGACAGCTGCCATCTGCGCCGCCAGCCGTTGCCGATCGACTCCACCCGACTCGGCGGGGCCGAACACGTCCGCGAGCGCCGCGTTCAGTGACATCACATCCACATCCGGCCGGGACCGCTCGCGAGCCGACAGCACTTCCCGGATCAGCTGCTCCTGACGAAAGTACTTGCGCAGGTACAGCAACGGGCCGTCATCGGAGCTCGCCAGCACCAGCGGTCGCAAGGGTCCGGTGTCGGCGCCGCGGACCAGCACACTCTCGGTGAGCGCCTCTGTCAGTTCGTCGGGCGACGGCAGGACGATGTCCGCACCCGCCTCGGCCTCGTCGCTGTCCTGGTCGGTTGTGGGACCGACGATCTCCGCGACGCGCGCGAGCGCGAGACACGTCGACCCGAACCGCACCGCGCGGACGGCCAGTGCGGCACCCACCTGGGCGATCTCGTCCACCGGTTCGCCGCAGAGACGGGTGAGTCGCAGGATGACGTGCAGGTCGGCCGCATCGAGGACGCCGGCGCGGTTCAGTTCGGCGAGCCGTCCGGTCGCCGACGGAGTGGAGCGTGCGTCGTGCAGCGGGCGGACGGAGCCGGCGGCGGCCACACCGGGATGCTCGGGTGTCGTCATCGGCCTCCCCCGGCCAGTAGGTCGGACAGGTCTTCGACCAGTGCGGCAGGAATCCGCCACTCGAAGACGCCGCAGCCGTCGGGTGTTTCGGGGCCCACCATGCCTCGTACGAAGTGATACTGCACCGGACCGAGGTGGTCGGCGGCCCGGTATCCGGGTAGTCGCCATCGCAGATATCGATGCAGCGCAACCGAATACAGGAGCGCCTGGAGGGGGTAGTTCGCAGCGACCATCTCGGTGGCCATCGCCGCGCGATCGAAGTCCTGCGCGGTGAGCTCACCCGGGTGCAGCCGATTGGTCTTGTAGTCCACGATGACGAAACGTCCGTCGGGGGTTCGCAGCACCGAATCGATGCTTCCGGTGAGGAATCCGCGGAGCCGTTGCGGCGGCAACTCGCGCAGACGCGCGCTGTACCCGGCCAACGGGTCGTCGGAATCGAGCCGCTGGTCCATCAGATCCGCGATGGTGGCCATCGTCACGCCCGCATCCGCCGGCGCATGATCGTCGGCGTCGGCCAGCGGGAACTCGAACTCCATCTCGGCCAGTCGATCCCGTGGACCGATCGACCAGAGATCGCCGAAGCCGATCGGCGTGGTCAGGACCCCCGTCAGCGCGTCGGCCAGTCGTTCGACGTCGACGTCGACGATGCGCCGTTCCACCGCTGTCCGACACAGGTCGGTGACGTGTGCGGCCATGTCCGGCGCGTCGGTGTCGACGTACTCGAGCACCTCGTGGACGAGCGTGCCGAAGGCTGCGCCGAACGGCATACCGTTCATCAACGACGGTGTTCCGGTCGACGCCACCACCGGCGCCGTGGTCTCGTCGTCGTCTACCGGCGGCGGCTCGTCCGCCAGCCGGTCGTCCTCGGTCTCACTGCCGGACGCCAGGATGGCGGCGTGCCCGTGGCCGCTCGCCGCGATGATCGCCGAATAGGATGTGCGACGCCAGCTCTGGTCGATCTGTCGGGTGAACCGCGCGACATCCATGTCGACCGGACCACGCGGCTCCGACGACGGTTCGACATGGTCGTCGCCGTCGCGACCCGCGACTTCCACGGCGATCGCGCCCTCGGCGCGATACCCCATGAGAACGCGACCGCACGTGTCGTCGTCGGGAACCTCACAGGTGTCCGGAACCGCCGATGTGCCCGGCGTGCGCCCGAACAGCAGACGATGGAGGGCCGAGTACCGCGTGTGATAGGACGGCGCCCACCACGCGACGACCTGGGATTGCGCGCGGGTCAGTGCGACGTAGAGAAGCCTGAGTTCTTCCCCGGCCGCCTCGGTCTCGTGCTGTTGCCATCGCCTTTTCTGGCCGGGCGCCGATGCGCCGCCGACGTCCAGGACGCGGTCACCGTCCGGGTTGTGAAACGTGAAGGTCGCCTTGTTGGAGTTGCGGGTGCCGTCCCAGGCGAACGGCACGTAGACGATCGGGAACTGCAGCCCCTTGCTGCGGTGCACGGTCATGATCTGCACAGCTTGGGTGTCGCGATCCAGACGACGCGTCTGATCCTGGTGCCGTTGCCAACGCGTGGTGTCGGCGATCCGATCGGCGAGCCATTCCGCCAGCCCGCTCAACCCGCATTCGGATTGCATCACCTCGATGTTGCACAACGACGACACCTGGATCAGGTCCGTCAGACCACGTTCCCCATCAGCTCCGGCGAGCACTCGCTCGGCCACACGCATCGTGCTCATCAGGCGTTGCGCCATGGCTGCGAAGCCGGCGTCGGCGAACACCCGCCCGAGTCCCTGCAGGGTCGTCGCCAGGTCGGTGATGCCGCTCCCGTCGTCGTCGGCGACCTCTCGGGGCCGTCGCCCGATGAGTGGGCCGATGGCAGCGAGCCGAACGAGGTCGGTGCGCGCGGGCTGCTCGATCGCACGGATCACCGCCAACCACTGGCGTGCCGCCGCGGTGTGGAACACGCTTGTGCCGGAACCGATCACCGCCGAGACGCCATGCGACTTGAGGTGCTCCTGCAGTGGGACGATCGTCTTGTTGAGGGTCACCAGGATCGCGATGTCGCCTGGCTCCACCGGCCGGGTCTCGCCGTCCACCTCGATCATCGTCCCCGAGGCCAGCAAGCCCGCGATGTCCGCCGCCACGTCTGCTATCACCCGGTCGCGAACGGTGCCCACGGTGGGAAATCCGCTGCGGTTGACGACTGTGAAGGTGCGTCGCGGGAAGGCGCGCAGGCGGATAGGCGGCACACCCGGGATCCGCGTACCCGACCGGGAGGCGCTGACATCGTGCACCACGATGTCCGGATGTCCGAGCTCGGCACCGCCGTGGAGGCGGGCGAGCGCTGCGACCAGCGCGCCGTCGGATCGTCGGTTCACGTCGAGTGCGCGCAGCGCATCGGCCGAACCGACCGCCTGCAGATAGCTGAGCACCTCGGCGCCGCGGAATCCGTAGATCGATTGTTTGGGATCACCGACCAGCACGAGGGTGCGGTGTCCGTGGAAGCATCGGCGGACGATCTCCCATTGCTGCGGATCGGTGTCCTGGAATTCGTCGACCAGGACCGCCTCGAACATCGCCCGGATGCGTTCGCACGCCGAGGCCCCGACGACCGGGTCGGTGACGATGCGGTAGAGGATCATCTGCAGGTCGTCGTAGGTCCGGAGCCGGGATGTCCGTTTGCGTCCTTCGACGATCTCGCGGATGCGGGCGGCGAACCGGACGCGACGCAGAGCTGCGGCGGCGTCATCGTTCCCGGAGTCGACGGTCCCGTCGAGGTCACCGGTGTCCGGTGCCAGGATCGTGGCGGGTTGCCGTACCGCGTCACGCGCGATCTCGGTCGCGTCCGCCAGGGAGAAGTCGGGAGCGTCAGCGCCCGCGAATCCCCGCAGATACAGATCGAGGGCGGCTTCGTCGACGAGATCGTCGACGTCTTCGACGATCTCGTAGATCAACTCGCGCTCCCCGAGAAACCCGAGAGCGTCGAGCATCCGGTTGCAGAAGGTGTGCGTCGTGGCGATCGTCGAGGCGTCGAAGTCCGACAATGCACGCACCAGCAGTTCCCGGCGATGGTTCACTGTCGCCGTGTCACCATCTGCCAGATGACGGACCAGTGGATCCGCATGACCCCGGCAGGCATCCGGGTCGGCCAGTGCCGCGACGAGTTCGGACACGCGCTCACGCATGCGTTCGCGGAGTTCAGCGGTGGCCGCGCGGCTGAACGTGACCAGCAGGAGTTTGTCGATCGGCACGCCCTCGGCGATGAGCCTCGCGCCGAGTCCGACGATCGCGTAGGTCTTGCCGGTGCCCGCACTGGCCTCCAGAACGGTCGTCCCGCTCGGCAACGGTGCGGTGATGTCGAATGCGGTCGGCGCGTCCGCCGACCGGTCTGCATCGGAACGGGCCATGTCAGGTCACCGTCTCGTGGTCCATCAGCGGTTGCCACACCAGGCGGGCGAGTGCCCCGAACACGGATTCCCCCGGCTCGCCCGGCAGGTCGATGCCGTCGGCCCAGGTACCTGTGGGCGGGATCATTTCGCGCAGCAATACATCGAAGTCGACCGGGATGGTGACGTCACCACCGAACACCAAACGCACATACCGATCGGTGCCGGCTCCGAAGTCGCCGCCGAAGGCGCGGTTCGCGGCCGGCAGGGCCCGGTCCTCCCGGCCTGAGCGCCGATGGTGGTCGGCGAACTCCGCGGCCGGATCGAGCGGAAGTGGCAGCACCTGCGACAGGCCGACGTCGCGTAGCGCGATCAGCGATGTGAGGATTTCGATCGGGTTGTCCGGAACCGCCAGCAATGATCGTGCGACGCCGCCGGACCGGGCCGGGCGACGACCTACGACCACGGCGGCCCGAACACCGTCGTCTGGCACGGTTCCCGCGGCTGCCACGGCGAGCAGCCGGATCCATGCGGTGAGCCGCTGCTTGGCTCGGAGTTTCGAGTAGGTCGCGGTCACGACGGTGCCGTCGTAGATGTCACCCACCGTGCCGTAGAGTCGCCGCCCGTCCGGCAATGGCACCACGAGGTCGATCGTCGACGAGGAACCGACCCGCGCCGAAGTCGCCGCGCCGAAAACCGCTTCGACGTCGGCCGAGATGTCGGACAGCTCACGCGTACCGAATGCGAACGGCGGCAACGTCCCTCGACGCAACTCGGCTGCCTGACAGGTTGCGAGATCGGTTCCCGCGAGCATCCTCGCGAGGAAACGGTCACCGATCGCCCACCGATCGAGCGGTCCGAGCGAGACGTCCAATTGGTCGGCGTGCGGCCGTTCCTCATCGGGGATCCGGGCACCGAGCCGTTGCCGGACGAAACCCTCGATCGGGTTGGTCAGGAACGCCACCAGCGACGTGAGCTCGATGTCGTCGGCGCCGGCCGCATCGAGCCGGAGGTCGGCGATCCGGGGAGCGATCTCCCGTGTCGTCGCCGAGGCGCGAGCGCCGGCGAACAACCCGGCATCGAACGAGAAGGGGCCGTCGATGCCGGTCACCGCACCGGGCCGGAAGTTGCGCGTGTCGAAAGCGTGCAGCGTATGCCGCCGGAGACAGCTGTCCGGCTGCCCGGTGATCGCGGCCACCGCGTCGATGAGTTCGCTTACGACCACGGCTGGTGGGATGCGTTGTCCAGAAACCGGATCGGCGCCGCTGTAGAAGACGAGCAGGTGTTCTTCGGCGGCGCAGATCGCGTCGAGGAACAGCTGCCGGTCCTCGTCGCGCGGGTTGCGTTCGCCGAGCAGCGGGGCGCGCCCCAGGATGTCGTCACCGTCCTGGCGTACGGCGCGCGGGAATGCGTCGCCGTCCACGCCGAGCAGCACGATCACCCGATGCGGAACCGATCGCATCGGCACCATCGAACAGACCGTCAGCTCCCCGGTCCGGAAGTTGGCGCGGGTCGGGGCGGCCGCGACGAGACCCGCGACGAGATCCCGGATGTCCCCGAGGCGCAGTTCCACCGGACCGCCTCCGCGCCCTGCGTCGGCGGAGACTTCCTCGAACACGGTTGCGATCGCCCGGAGCGCTTGCGCGCGTTGCCATTCCTCGTCCGCGTCGGTGCGAACCAGCGCGTCGGCGATGCGGGCGAGGGCGTCCACCCATATGGAGGACGGGTGCGTTCCGGACAGGGCGATCAGCGTGGCGGACAGACGGTCGATGAATTCGTCGAACCGACCGGCGAGGTCGATCTCGGTGCTCTCGACCCCGGCGAGGGGAAGTGCGGTGTCGAGCCATTCGCCGTCGGCCTCTTCGGCCACTGCGCCGAGGATCACCCGGTCGAGACCTGACTCGAAGGTGCCCTGACCGAAGCCGGCCAATCCGTACCGGGCACGTTGCGCGTCATCGATGGCCCAGCGGATGTTGCTGCCCTCCAACCATTCCCGGATGATCTCCAGGTCATCGTCGGTGAAGTCGAACCGACGTCGCACCGGCGCCCGTCCGAGCAGGTCGAGCACCGCACCCGCGGTCACCCGCCCGGCCGCGAGTTCGACCACGGCGGCGATCACGTCGAGCACGGCGTTGGTGTGCCGAAGACCCCGATCGGCGAGCCTGACCCGTAGTTCGAAAGCCGGGTGGCCGATACCGGGCTGGCCGAACGCCCCGCGGATCACCGGGGCGAAGGACTCCACGTCGGGGCACATCACCAACACATCGCGCGGTTGCAGCGTCGGGTCGGCGGCGAACAGGTGCAGGAGTCGGTCACGGAGCACCTCGACCTGCCGTTCGGCACCGTGGCAGGAATGCACCTCGACCGAGGAGTCCGGCGGTCGGCTCGCCTGCGGCGGGAGATCGTCGGCCAGGCCGGTCTGCAATGTCGTCAGCACCGACGGCCGCGCAGCCGGCGACACCGGCGGATGATGCTCGACGCGATCGGCGACCGGGGAAACGCGGCGTTGCAGTTCTTGGACGTCTCGGGACAGGCCGGCGAGGACGGGGTGTGACAACCGAGGGGCCGGGTTGTCGGCGCGGCGGAGGCTTCCGGACGGACCGAGGGCATCGATGGTTGCCCACAACGCGGGGCTCGGGTGTGGCGCGAACAGATGGACATCGCGGTGCACCGCCACAGCGGCGAGCACCTGGCGGAGGGTTTCGGTGACCCGGGTGGGGCCGAACACCGACAACCGTTCGGGCAGGTCGGTGACCTCCGGGCCCTCGCGGATCGCGGCGCAGCATGCGGCGAGAGTCTCCGCGGGATGGGCGATCCCGATCTCGGCGCGCACCGCGCGCCAGAAATCGGGCTGCCATGCGAGGTCGATGGGCACCGACGATCCGGCGCCGTCGGTGTCCGCACCCGACGCCCAGTCGGCGAGCATCGTCGGCCGCTGCCGGCCGTACGAATCGAAGAGGCCCGCGATCTGGCGGGCGGTGGCGTACCGGCGGCCGCGACGGTGGTCATCGGCTGCTCCTCCGGATCCCACGTGACGCGCGAGGACGGCAAGGCGCGGGTCGTCGACCATGTCGTCGAGGACCCGGAGCACGGGCCAGGTCATCGCGCTCGGCCGCCACCGCTGGGCGGCGGGTGCGTCATCGTCGCGCCGACGACCCCGACCATCGACCACGCCGAGCGCGTCATCGAGAACGCGGTCCGTCAGCGCTGCCGGAGACAAGAAATCCAGGTTGGCGGCGACTCCGTCGTGTGCGCCGGATGTGCCCAGTCCGGATGTGCCCAGTCCGGATGTGCCCAGTCCGGATGTGCCCAGTGCAGTGGCCAGCCGTTGCTGCAACCAGCGCTCGACCCCGGGCGCCGGTACCGCGACGACCTCGGTGGTCATCGGATCGGACAGTGGGGTCACAAGGAGATCCGTGAGTGCGTCGGCCAGCGCGTCGGTCCGCTCGGCCCGGTGGAGGTGGAACATGTGCTCTCAGGTTCCTCGGCTGTCTGGTCCTCGGCTGTCCGGCTTCTCGGCCGGCTGCTTCTCGGCTATCGGTTCGGGCCCGACTCAGGAACGCACCGGCAACCCGGCGTCGGCCACGAGGTGCGACTCGAGAATCGCGCGCACCTCGTCCGGCGGCGGCGTGGGGCGGCCGGTGTGCGCGTTCACCGACACCATCGTCGTCTCGGCGACCGCGCATGTGGTCCCGTTCGGGTCGATCAAGGTCAACGCGAGGTTCAGCGACGTGGTGCCGATGCGACTGACGCATGTCCGGACGGTCACCGGGGCCAGCGAGTAGTCCAGGACGGCGGTGAACACGATCTCCTGCCGGGCGACCAACATCGAGAAGCCCTCCGGACGTTCGGGAAACCACGAGGCGAACGAGCGGACCCGGGCCTCCTCGAAGATCCGCGCGAACTGCACGTTGTTGACGTGATTGTTGATGTCCATGTCGCCCCAGCGGAGCTGAATCGACAGATCCAGATGTTCGTCGGCCACGATCGCAAACCCTATCCGCCGACTCCGACGGCCTGCCGAGCAGCACGCGGAGCCGCTGTGCGGTCCATCCCGACACACGTGGTGGGATGCACCCGAAGGGAGCCGGCCGGACCGTAGACTCTGCGCAAGCACTGCACGCGAGGGGGAGATCGTGATCTTGGAGACCGTTCGGCTTCGGCTACGCCCGGTCACCGTGTCCGACGTCGACGCCCTCGTGGCACTCGACAGCGATCCGCTCGTGATGCGTTTCGTCAGTGGCGGCGCCCCGACGCCCCGCGAGGTGATCGAGGGGTGGGTGTTACCCCGGGCCGAGGCCGAGCGTCGAGCCCACCGCACCGGGATGTGGGCGGCCACCGACCGTCGCACGGACCACTTCCGCGGCTGGTTCGCGTTGCGCACCCCGCGTCACAGTCATCGGCCCGAACTCGAACTGAGCTACCGGTTGCAACGTGAGCACTGGGGCCGGGGCCTGGCCACCGAGGCAGCGCACGCGTTGCTGACGATGTCGTTCCGCGAACTCGGCGCCGAACGAGTCTTCGCCGGCACCATGTCGGCGAACACCGCGTCCCGACGTGTGATGGAGAAGATCGGCATGCGACTGTCGGCCATCCACCTCTGCGAGGACGACGTCGTCTTCGGGTCGGGTGCCGGCGAGGTGGAATACGAACTGCTGCGCAGTCATTGGGAGACGACGACGATGAGTTGGTCGTCCGGGCAGCGTGCGGTGCGGGCTCCGCTCGTCCCGGCCGCCCACGGCCCGCGTCATGCGGTCGCCGGCCTCACGGCCTGACCGCCGCGGAGCCCACATTCGGACAGATCGGACACCGGCACGGGGGCGGAGGGGCGGGCCGCAGACACCCGTCGCGCACAGCCGGGGTCCTCGTCCGGACCTTTCGTCGATGATTGACTACCGTTAGTGGTGCGCGGCAGCAGCCCACAGCCCACCGACAGGAGATGTTCCTCTGATGAGCAGCCCCACTCCGACCACCACGCGCCCCCACGTCGTCATCGTGGGTTCCGGATTCGGCGGTCTCTTCGCAGCGCAACGCCTGGCCAAGGCCGACGTCGACATCACCCTGATCGCGAAGACCACCCATCATCTGTTCCAGCCGATGCTGTACCAGGTCGCGACCGGCATCATCGCCGAGGGCGAGATCGCCCCGGCGACCCGGGTCATCATGCGCAAGCAGAAGAACATCAAGGTCCTGCTCGGTGATGTGTACGAGATCGATCTGGAGGGCAAGTCGGTGACCTCGCGGCTGCTCGAACGCGTCACCGTGACGCCGTACGACAGCCTCATCGTCGCGGCCGGCGCCGACCAGTCCTATTTCGGCAACGACCACTTCGCCGAGTACGCCCCCGGCATGAAGACCATCGACCATGCACTCGAGTTGCGTGGCCGCATCCTCGGTGCGTTCGAGCAGGCCGAGCTGTCCGACGACCCGGAGGAACGGGCCAAGCTGCTCACCTTCGTCGTCGTCGGCGCCGGACCCACCGGCGTGGAGCTCGCCGGGCAGATCGCCGAGATGAGCGACAAAACCCTCAAGGGCACCTTCCGCAACATCGATCCGACCGAGGCGCGGGTGATCCTGCTCGACGCCGCGCCCGCGGTCCTCCCGCCGTTCGGCGAGAAGCTGGGCCGCAAGGCCGCCGCCCGACTCGAGAAGATGGGCGTCGAGATCCAGCTCAACGCGATGGTCGTCGACGTCGACTACGACGGCCTGGTCGTCAAGGAGAAGGACGGCAGCACGCGCCGGATCGAATCCCAGTGCAAGGTGTGGTCGGCCGGCGTGCAGGCCAGCCCCCTGGGACAGCAGCTCGCCGAACAGTCCGGCGTCGAGCTCGACCGGGCCGGCCGGGTGAAAGTGCTGCCCGACCTCACCATCCCGGGCAACCCGTACGTGTTCGTCGTCGGCGACATGATGGCGGTTGACGGTGTGCCCGGTGTCGCCCAGGGCGCCATCCAGGGTGGCCGGTACGCGGCCGACGCGATCAAGGCCGGCCTGCACGGCCAGACCCAGGAGCAGCGGAAACCGTTCAGCTATTTCGACAAGGGCTCGATGGCGACGATCTCGCGGTTCAGCGCTGTCATGCAGGTGCCGGTTCCCGGCATGAAGAAGAAGTTCGAGACCGAGGGTTACTTCGCGTGGCTCGGCTGGCTGGCACTGCACCTGGTGTATCTCGTGGGATTCCGCAACCGGTTGAACACGTTGATCAACTGGTTCTTCGCTTTCAGCACGCGTGGCCGCACCCAGCTCGCGGTCACCGAACAGCAGGTGTACGCGCGCACCGCGCTCGGCGCACTGTCGGCGATGGAGGGCAAGTCACCCGAGGAGGCGATCGCCGAGGCGACGGACGCGATCCCGTCGACCCGAGCGCCGGGGTCGACGTCCGTGCCCTCGTCGGAATCCGAGGCCAAGGCCGAGGCGGAAGCCGGCTGAGGGCGCGACCTCCTGCATCCGGAGATCACCTGCTGATCAGGGATGCGACATCGAGGTCGTCGGTCAGTGTGCTGGTCTGGTGGGCCGAGGCCCCGAGTGCGGTCGTGAGCGTAGCCGGTCCCACGCCGTCCGGACGGGCCAGCTCGAGGCGTCCCGCGTAGGCGTCGGCAGACACGGCCGCCGGCCGCGCGTCCGGGTAGCGCAGCACACTGCTCACCGCCCGGTGTCCGGACGTGGCCGGCCCGCCGAGAACGAGCCGATGCCGCAGCATTCTCGACGTCCCGATGTCGACGTGCAGGGCGCCCTGCCATCGCGCGCGAGCGCGGTGTTCGACACGTTCGGCGGAACGACCGAGCTGAGCGTGCTCGGCGATCGTCAGCGTCGATTCGGGGTCGGCCGACACCGTCGTGAACGTGTGATGTTCGGCGCCGCCCGCCACGACGGTGGGCTGTGGGTCGAGATGCAGCCGCGCTCCGGCGCCCACCTCGATCACCCAGTCCATCCGTGAATCGAGCCGGTCGAGCGCCGGCAGTGCGAGGGTCGCGGCCACGGTCTTGAGGTGGAGGACGGCGCCGTCCTCCACCCGGACCCGAACCATGATCGAGTCCCCGCCGAGCGGTGTGGCCGCGGTACTGATCAGGTGCACGGTCTGGGCTGCGGTCTGTCGCACGGCCAGACCGCCGACCGCGTGCACCCGCGGTGAACGGCCCGGCCGGGCCACGATGTCGATCTCGGTGTGCACGTCAGCCGGTGACCGCGACCTCGGCGAGCTGCGCACGCACCCAGGCGAGGACATCGGTGGCGGCAGGATCCTCGGTGAGCGAGATCATCGCGGTCGGGCGGCCCTCGCGGACCCGCTCCGCATCCGAGCCCATGACCCCCAGATCGGCCCGCACCTGCTGGGCCAGGTCGGTCTTGTTGATGACCAGCAGATCCGAGTAGGTGACGCCCGGTCCGCCCTTGCGGGGCACCTTGTCACCACCGGCGACGTCGATGACGAAGATCTGCACGTCGATCAGCCCGGTCGAGAACGTCGCGGTGAGGTTGTCGCCACCGGATTCCACGAGGATCAGATCCAGTGGCGGATTGGCCGCCACCAGATCGTCGATGGCGTCGAGGTTGGCGGTGATGTCGTCACGGATCGCGGTGTGCGGACATCCTCCCGTCTGCACGGCGGTGATGCGCTCGTCGGGTAGGACGGCATTGCGCCGCAGGAAGTCCGCGTCCTCGGTGGTGTAGATGTCGTTCGTCAGCACCGCGACCGAGAGTTCGTCGCGCAACTGACGGCAGAGTGCGGCGACCAGTGCGGTCTTGCCGGAGCCCACCGGGCCCCCGATCCCGATGCGCAGGGCCTCTCCGGGTTCGCGATGACGCCGTGGCCGGGAATGATCGTGGCCGTGGGGCTCTCCATCGATGAGATGCGGGGGCATGTCGTCGTCCTCTCGAGTCGTTCGGTGATGCTCAATATCATGAAAACGGTTGTTGTACCGCTGGTTTCGTCCCTAGGTGGGCGCGTCTTGTCACGAGACGAAGAGTGGCATGTCGCGCCGTTCGTGTCGTTCGGCGAAGACGTCGAGCGTCGGATCCGACAGATCGGCGAGTTCCACCGCCGCGGCGGCGGCGATGCGTTCGCATTCGCCGCCGAGGTCGGCGATGACCACCGCGACATCGGCGGGGTCGAGTGCCAGGAGGCGCTGACCTGCCGTCGCGGCGCCGCTCATCGTCGTGTACACGAGGACCAGGGCGGTGTGGAAACCCGACAGCCGGCTGACCCGTCCGACGGACCCGGAGATCACCGGCAGATGGGTCTGCGGAGCGTGGGGGCTCCAGTCGTGGTCGGGCCACAACCGGCGGGCCAGGCGGAGCATCCCACGGCCCTGCGCGTACGACGCTCGGCGTGCCGCCGCCGACGGAGTTCGGGCGTCGGTCTCCTGCTGTGCGTCGGCGACCTCGAGGGTCCCGTCCGCGACGGCGGCCGCGACGGACGCGGCGACGAGTCCACTCGTGGCGATCCTGCGGTGCACGAACGTCGCGAGACTCGCCGCGTCGACGACCACCCGGTCGGCGATGGCCTGTTCGACGCCGCCGGAGTGGACATGCCCGCCGACCGGTAACCGGGAATCGGCGAGCGTCAACATCATTGCCAGCTGCGAGTGCATGTCGGGAGATGCGGGGATCATGTTCGCTGTCTCATCGGTGTCGAAGCCTGGAGGCTCAGAAGAGGAAGTACCGCTGCGCCATCGGCAGTTCGGCGACCGGTTCGCTGTCCCACACCTCGCCGTCGACCCGCACGGTGAACGTGTCCGGCTCGATCAGGATCTCCGGGGTGGCCGAATTGTTGACCATGTCGGCCTTGCCGACCCGGCGGGTGTCGGTCACCGCGACGAGCCGCCGATCCAGCCCGAGCGCCTCCTCGAGCCCGGCGTCGAGGCCGCCCTGGGCCACGAAGCTCACCGAGGTGGCGGCGGCGGCCTTCGGCGCGGCTCCGAACATCGGCCGCGGAAGAGTCGGCTGCGGGGTCGGGATGCTGGCGTTCGCGTCGCCCATCGACGCCCACGCGATCGCGCCGCCCTTGATGACGAGGTCGGGTCGCACGCCGAAGAAGGCCGGATCCCACAGCACCAGGTCGGCCAGCTTGCCGTTCTCGACCGATCCGATCTCGGAGTCGAAGCCGTGCGCGACGGCCGGGCAGATCGTGTACTTCGCGATGTACCGGCGCGCCCGGTTGTTGTCGGCCGCGTCGTCGCCCGACAGTGCGCCGCGTTTGGCCTTCATGACATGTGCGGTCTGCCAGGTCCGCAACACCACCTCGCCGATCCGGCCCATCGCCTGCGAGTCGGAGCCGATCATCGAGATCGCGCCGAGATCGTGCAGCAGGTCCTCCGCAGCGATGGTCGACGGCCGGATCCTGCTCTCCGCGAACGCGAGATCCTCCGGCACGGTCGGATTGAGGTGATGGCACACCATCAGCATGTCGAGGTGCTCGTCGAGAGTGTTGACGGTGTGCGGTCGCGTCGGGTTGGTGGAGCTCGGCAACACGTTCGGGTGCGATGCGACGGTCATGATGTCCGGAGCGTGGCCGCCGCCGGCGCCCTCGGTGTGATAAGCGTGGATGGATCGCCCGGCGATGGCACCGATCGTCTGTTCGACGAACCCGGCCTCGTTGAGGGTGTCCGAGTGCAGCGCCACCTGCACGCCGGTCTCGTCGGCCACCCGCAGGCAGGCGTCGATGGCCGCCGGGGTGCTCCCCCAGTCCTCGTGCAGTTTGAAACCTGATGCGCCCGCACGGATCTGCTCGTGCATGGCCTCGACCGAGACCGTATTGCCCTTGCCCAGCAACGCGATGTTCATCGGCCAGTGGTCGGTGGCCGCGAGGATCGAGGCGAGGTGCCACGCCCCCGGCGTGACCGTGGTGGCCTTGCTGCCCTCGGCCGGCCCGGTACCGCCGCCGATCAACGTGGTGATCCCGTTGCCCAGCGCCTCGTCCATGATCTGCGGACAGATGAAGTGGACATGGCAGTCGATCCCACCGGCGGTGAGGATCTTGCCCTTGCCCGCGATGATCTCGGTCGACGGCCCGATCACCAGGTCGGGATGGATCCCGTCCATCGTGTCCGGGTTGCCCGCCTTGCCCATCGCGATGATACGGCCGTCGCGAATCCCGACGTCGGCCTTGATGATTCCCCAGTGGTCGAGGATGACGACACCGGTGATCAAGGTGTCCGGCGCCCCGTCGGCGCGGGTGGCGCGACTCTGACCCATCGATTCCCGGATGACCTTGCCGCCGCCGAACACCGCCTCGTCACCGGCGAGACCCGGTCCACCGCAACGGTCTTCGGTGACCTCGATCAGCAAGCCGGTGTCGGCGAGACGAATCCGGTCGCCGACCGTGGGTCCGAACAGCTGTGCGTAGCGGTCCCGGCCGAGTGTCGCCATCAGTCGATCCTTCCTGGTGGGTCGAGGGAAATGCCGTGTACCTCGCGCAAGCCGCCGAGATCCACCAGTGACACGGTCATCTCGATCCCCGGCTCGAAGCGCACCGCGGTACCCGCGGGGATGTCCAGTCTCTTACCGCGGGCCGCGACACGCTCGAAGTCCAACGCGGCGTTGGCCTGTGGAAAATGCACATGACTCCCCACCTGGACCGGTCGATCACCGGTGTTGACCACCGTGAGGGTGATGGCCTCGGAGCCCTCGTTGAGTTCGATGGTTCCGTCGGCGGGCAGGATCTCGCCGGGGATCACCGACGGCTGTGTTCGCGACATGTCAGCCCTTCGCGGTCAATCGATCGGGTCGTGCACGGTGACGAGCTTGGTCCCGTCGGGGAACGTGGCCTCGACCTGTACGTCGTGCAGCATCTCCGGCACTCCGTCCATCACGTCGGCGCGACCGAGTACCTCGCGACCCGAGGTCATGAGTTCGGCGACCGTCCGACCGTCGCGCGCGCCCTCGAGCACATGGTCGGTGATCACGGCGACGGCTTCCGGATGGTTGAGGCGCAGCCCGCGCGACTGCCGACGCCGAGCCAGTTCTGCAGCATAGGAAATGAGCAGACGTTCCTGCTCATGCGGCGACAGACGCACCAGTTCCTCTCCTCGCAACACGGACCCGGTCTCTCCAGACCGGAGTCACCCGGGCGGCGCACGCCGTGAGACCCGGCGATGCGTACAGGTCATCCTGCCACGAGTCGCCGCTTCCCGGCTCGCCGAGCCGAGTCCCGCCCGGCGAGCACGCGATACGAGGTGACCGGTCAGGCGGGGAGTCCGCCCCCACCGACGCGCAAGGCGTCCAATCGTTCTGGGCTGCACAGTGGTGCGATCTGAACGATCTCGTCGGTGGTGAACGCACCGGCCGAGAGGCCGCGATCGAGAACCGCGGCCAACGACATCGCGGTGGCGGGTTCGTCGACGACGTCGCCGGACGTGCGGTCGAAGTAGGCCTGCAGTCGCTGCGCGGCGGTCGGCATCGCCGACCGGAAGAAACCGATCACCGCGACCCAGCGGGTGGCCAGATGCCCCGGGTGCATGTCCCAGCCCTGATAGAAGCCACGTTCGAGCGAACGCAGCACGAGTGCGTGATGGCGCCGGATCGCCGCCTCGACCTTGTCGGGACCGCCGACGGGTACGACCTGGGTGGAGCCGTCGCTGATCCACACGCCGGTCTGAGCGGCCGCACTCTGCATCACCGCCTTGGCGTGGTCTGCGACCGGATGCGTGAGCGACTGCTGCGCCGAGACGATCCCGCACGCAGCGCTGTAATCGTAGGTGCCGTAATGCAATCCGGACAGCCTGGGGGTTCCCCGGTGAATCGCCTCGGCGACCGTGGCCCGACCGTCAGCGCTCATCACCGCCTGCGGGATCTCCACCTGCAGTTCGTACCGGACCGCGTGTGCCGGCAATCCGTGCGCGCGCTCGAACTCGGCACACACGACGTTGATCGCGTCGACCTGACGCACGTCGCGCAGTTTCGGGACGGTGAACACGAAACCGTCGGGGACACCGCCGGCGCCGTCGAGGACGAGTTCCAGCGTGCGCAGGCCTCGTGCACGTTCGGCCGCACCGAGCCCTTTCGCCCGGACCCCGGCGCTGCGCGGTGCGTGCGGACGCATGTCCGTCCAGGCCGCGAGGATCTCCCCCGCCCGGCGCGCGTGACCGTCCTCGACGTCGTCGGGACGCCACCCGTAGCCGTCTTCGAGATCGATCCGCAGATCCTCGATCGGATTGTGGCGAAGCCGCCGCCGCGCGAGATCGACCACCACCTCGTCGCCGCCGGTGAGTTCGACGAGCAGATCCGCCGCCTCGTCCGCGAGCGCCGCGGCCTGTCCACCCCATGACGCCGGAGTGTCGACCGCCACGTCGGCGGCACTGACATATGCGGTGTGCACGGGCTGCGGTTCCGCCCGCTCACCCGGATAGTTCGCCTCGAGATCGGCGTCCACGGGGCGCAGGATCTCGTCGAGCTGCGCCCACTTGCCCGCCGGTGACGCGCTGCCGGTCATGCGCCGGCGGCGGGAACAGGTGGCTCGACACCCTCCGGCAACGCGATGTTCTGCAGCCGCACCTGCGACGTCGCGACCAGCCGACCGTCGGCGTCCGTCATGGACACCCGCCACAGTTGCTGTCGGCGTCCGCGATGCACTGGCGTCGCCTCGACGGCGACGGTGCCGGTACTGATCGACCGGAGGAAGTCCGTGTTGTTGTTGACCCCGACTGCCGTGCCCCCGATCCCGCTGGCCTGCAACCAGGTGAATCCACCGATGCTGGCGGTCCCCTCGGCCAGGGCGCAGTACACGCCGCCGTGGACGATGCCGAACGGCTGGTGATGCTTGGCGGACATGTCCACCGTGCCGGCCACGAGATCGGCCGTGACGTCGGTCAGTTCCAGCCCAAGTGCGGCGTCGAAGCCACGTCCGAAGGTGTCCTTGATCAGCTCTTCGTTGTCCACGCTCATAACGAAGAGAGTGGCACGCACGTCGTCGCTGCGTGTAGCGAGGTACATCCACGATCGGACCCCGGGGAACCGACAGGCCCCACGTTGCGTTTGCAACGTGGGGCCTGTCGCGACGTGGACCGGGGGTCTCTGCAGCCCTCAGGACTCTCGCGCGGTCCGACGTGACATTGAATGTAGGGTAGCCTTACCAATGTTGTCAAGGGTGGTTCGGAACTGATTCACGACCGGCCGATGGCCGACGTACACGGGCAGGGAAAGCGAAAGTAAAATGCGAAGAATGAATGGGCTGGGCGACCTCGAACGAGCAGTCATGGACACCTTGTGGGAGAGCTCCACCCCCCAGACGGTGCGTCAGGTCCACGAGACCTTGTCCCAGGACCGGTCCTTGGCGTACACAACGGTCATGACGGTGCTGCAGCGGCTGGCGAAGAAGAACCTGGTGACCCAGATCCGCGACGACCGCGCGCACAAGTACGTACCCACCCACCCACGCGAGGATCTCGTCGCGAGCCTGATGGTCGATGCACTCAGCGAAGCCGAGGCCCCCGGGTCGCGACACGCGGCACTCGTGTCGTTCGTCGGCCGGGTCGGCGCCGACGAGGCCGCGGCATTGCGGCACGCCCTCGACGAGCTCGAAGCCGCCCGCGGAGCCGGCGAGGCAGGTTAGATTCGCCCCAACCACGACCACATCGATTCGCTCTAGCCCACGCACACAGCCCACCCGAGGACGTTTTCGATGACCGCGCTCTTCTTCGGCATCCTGACCCTGGTGCTGGTCGGCCCCGCCGCGGAGGCTCTGTCCCGCGCCTCGTGGCCGGTCCGAGCCCCCCGGGCAGCGATGACGTTGTGGCAGGCCATCGCGCTCGCCGGCGTCCTGTCCGCCTTCAGTTGCGGGCTGGCGATCGCGGCGAACCTGCTCGCTCCCGGCCCCGACGGGGCGCCGACCACCAATCCCCTGCACGAGATCGACCGCCTCGGATTCCCGCTGTGGCTCACCCTCGTCGGCGTGTTCGCGCTGACGCTCATGGTCGGGGCCCGGCTGATGTACACGGTGATCCGGGTCGGCGTCCGGACCCGCGCCCGGCGACACGCTCATCGCCAGCTCATCGACATCCTCGATCGTTGCGATCACAGCGACGCCTCGAATCCACTCTTCGGCCGGGACGTCCGGATGATCGACGTCCAACAACCGCTGGCGTACTGCCTACCCGGACTGCGTCAACGGGTCGTTGTCAGTGAAGGGGTCGTCGCACGGCTCACCCGCGAGGAGCTCACCGCTGTGCTCGCCCACGAACGCGCTCACCTGCGGGCCCGACACGACCTCGTCCTCGAGGCCTTCATCGCCCTGCATGAGGCATTCCCGCGGGTCGTGCGCAGTCGTTCGGCACTCGGCGCAGTCGAGCTCCTGGTGGAATCCCTCGCCGACGACCAGGCAGTCCGTGCCACCGCACCGACCACCCTGGGCCGCGCACTCGTCGCCTGCGCCGATGCGGTCGCCCCACGCGGTGCGATGGCCGTCGGCGGCCCGACGACGCTCGCCCGGGTACGTCGACTCCGTGATGAACGACCGACCCTGCTGCTCGCCGCGGTCGCCTATGCCGCCGCCGCGACCATCCTGGTGGTGCCGACGCTCGCCGTCGCGATCCCGTGGCTGACCGAACTCAGCCGGCTGATCTCCGCTGCATGACCCGCCGGGCCGTTGGAGGCGATCTCCGCCCCGCTTGCGATACTCCCCCGGTCGTGGCCCCTCCCGGTCGTGACATCGCGGTGGACGCAATAGGCTTGATGCCATGACGACTTCCGCCGCCTCCACCGGCACTGAATCCACCGACTCGACCAAGGCCCAGATCGGCGTCACCGGGCTGGCCGTCATGGGCTCGAACATCGCCCGCAACTTCGCGCACAAGGGCTACACGGTGGCCCTGCACAATCGGAGCATCGCGAAGACGGACGCGCTGATCGAGCAACACGGTACGGAGGGAACATTCATCCGCACCGAGACGGTCGAGGAGTTCGTCGCGGCGCTCGAGCGGCCGCGGCGGGTCCTCATCATGGTCAAGGCCGGCGCCGCCACGGACGCCGTGATCGAGGAACTGGCGTCGGCGATGGAGCCCGGCGACATCATCATCGACGGCGGCAACGCCCTCTACACCGACACGATCCGTCGTGAGCGCGCCCTCGCGGAGCGCGGACTGCACTTCGTCGGTGCGGGCATCTCCGGCGGCGAGGAGGGTGCACTCAACGGACCGTCCATCATGCCGGGCGGACCGGCCGAGTCCTACAAGTCGCTCGGGCCGATGCTCGAGTCCATCTCGGCACATGTCGATGGTGAGCCGTGCTGCACCCACATCGGCCCCGATGGCTCGGGGCATTTCGTGAAAATGGTGCACAACGGCATCGAGTACGCCGACATGCAGTTGATCGGCGAGGCCTACGACCTCATGCGCAAGGCGCTCGACCTCCCGGTCGCCGAGATCGCAGATGTCTTCCGCGAGTGGAACTCCGGTGACCTCGACAGCTATCTGGTGGAGATCACCGCCGAGGTGCTCTCCCAGGTCGACGCCGAGACCGGCAAGCCGCTGGTCGACGTGATCGTCGACGCCGCAGGCCAGAAGGGCACGGGCCGGTGGACCGTGAAATCCGCCCTCGACCTCGGAATCCCGACGACCGGCATCGCCGAGGCGGTGTTCGCGCGCGCACTGTCGAGCGCGACCGACCAACGCAAGCAGGCCCAAGGCCTGGAATCGGGCACCCTCGCCGCTGCGCCGACGGATACCAAGACCTTCGTCGACGACATCAACAAGGCGCTGTACGCCTCGAAGGTCGTCGCCTACGCACAGGGCTTCGACCAGATCGCCGCCGGCAGCGCGGAGTACGGCTGGGACGTCGCGCCCGGTGATCTCGCGACGATCTGGCGCGGTGGCTGCATCATCCGGGCCAAGTTCCTCAACCGCATCCGCGACGCATACGCCGAGAACCCCGAGCTGCCCAGCCTGCTGCTCGCGCCGTACTTCCGTAAGGCCGTCGAGGACGCGGTGGACAGCTGGCGGCGCGTGGTCGCCACCGCCACCACGATGGGTATCCCGGTCCCGGCGTTCGCGTCGTCGTTGGCCTATTACGACGCGCTGCGCAGCGAGCGACTGCCGGCCGCCCTCACGCAGGGGCTGCGTGACTTCTTCGGCGCGCACACCTATCAGCGCATCGACAAACCCGGCACCTTCCACACACTGTGGAGTGGCGACCGGACCGAAGTGACGGCCTGAGAGGAGCTTCGGCTACACCGTGCGATTCCTGGAAGGCCATGCGCCCGATCACGACCTGACCTACGACGATCTGTTCATCGTCCCGAACCGGTCGGATGTGGCGTCCCGGTTCGACGTGGACATGTCGACCGACGACGGCAGTGGCACCACGATCCCGATCGTGGCGGCCAACATGACTGCCGTCGCCGGGAAGCGCATGGCCGAGACGGTGGCTCGCCGAGGGGGACTCGTCGTGTTGCCGCAGGACCTGCCGATCCCGGCGGTCGCGGCGTCGATCGACCACGTCAAGTCCCGCCACCTGGTGGCCGACACGCCGGTGACCCTGACTCCCGAGAGTTCGGTCTCCGACGCGCTGGCGTTGATCCCGAAACGGGCCCACGGTGGGGCCGTCGTCATCGAGGACGGCCGGCCGATCGGCGTGGTCACGGAGAAGCGCTGCCACGACGTCGACCGATTTGCGCGCGTTCGTGACGTGCTCGACCCGGATATCGTCACTCTGCCCGTCGAGACGGCCCCGCGCGAGGTCTTCGACGCCCTCGGGGACATGCACCTCGGGCTGGCGGTGCTCGTCGACGCCGATGGGCGACTGGCGGGCGTCCTGACCCGACTGGGCGCGCTGCGCCACGGGATCTATCGGCCCAACGTCGACGACGCGGGCCGTCTGCGCATCGCTGCGGCGGTCGGGATCAACGGTGATGTGGTCGGCAAGGCCAAGGCGCTCGCCGCGGCGGGTGCCGACCTGCTCGTCATCGACACCGCCCACGGCCACCAGGAGAAGATGCTCACCGCGCTGGAGGCGGTCGCTGCCGCCGACCCGGGCGTGCCGATCGCGGCCGGGAACGTGGTCTCCGCCCAGGGTGCGGCCGACCTGATCGACGCCGGTGCCTCCATCGTGAAGGTGGGGGTCGGGCCCGGTGCGATGTGCACCACCCGCATGATGACCGGGGTCGGACGTCCCCAGTTCTCCGCCGTCGCCGAGTGCGCCGAGATCGCGCGGACCCGCGGTGCCCATGTGTGGGCCGACGGCGGTGTCCGGCACCCACGCGATGTCGCGCTGGCCATTGCCGCGGGCGCCTCCAACGTGATGATCGGGTCGTGGTTCGCCGGAACCTACGAGTCGCCCGGTGACCTGCAGCAGGACGCCGGTGGCCTGTACAAGGTGAGCTTCGGGATGGCGTCCAAACGCGCCGTCGCCGCCCGGTCGGCGACCGACGGCGCCTACGACCGCGCCCGCAAATCGCTGTTCGAGGAAGGGATCTCGACCTCACGGATCCGGCTGGACCCGGAGCGCCCATCCGTGGAGGACCTCATCGACCACATCTGTTCGGGGGTTCGGAGCACCGCCACCTACACCGGGGCCCGCACCCTGCGGGAGATGCACGAGAACGTTGTGCTCGGGGTGCAGTCGGCGGCCGGTTTCGCCGAAGGGCGTCCGCTCCCGGGCGGGTGGTGACGATTGGAGATCCTCCTCCTCGTCGGCAGTCTCGTCGGTTTCGTCGCACTGACCCTGGGCACGGCGTTGTTCGTCGCGGCGGAGTTCTCGCTGACAGCCCTCGAGCGGTCGACGATCTCCGACGACGTGGAGACCCGCGACGATCGTCGGTCACGGCTCGTGCAGCGTGCTCACAGCACACTGTCGTTCCAGCTGTCCGGTGCGCAACTGGGCATCACGATCACCACCCTGATCACCGGTTACATCGCCGAACCCGTGCTGGCTCGGATCTTCACGCCGGCGCTGACCGGTCTCGGGGTGAGCGATTCGGTCGCCGGAGGTGTGTCATTGGCGCTCGCGCTGATCATCGCCACGTCGTTGTCGATGGTGCTCGGCGAACTGATCCCGAAGAACCTCGCCATCGCCAAGCCGCTGGCCGTCGCGCGTGCCACGGCCGGTCCGATGACACTGTTCTCCGCGATGTTCCGCTGGGCGATCGACGGTCTCAACGGGTCCGCCAACTGGGTGGTGCGACGCCTGGGGATCGAACCCGCCGAGGAGCTGCGGTCGGCGCGCTCCCCTCAGGAACTGGTGTCGCTGGTGCGCAACTCGGCGCGGCAGGGATCGCTCGACGCGGGTACCGCGGCGCTGGTCGACCGGTCGCTGAAATTCGGTGAACTGACCGCCGAGGACCTGATGACGCCGCGGGTGACGGTCGAATGTCTCGACCTCGACGACTCCATCCGCGACCTCGTCATGGCGTCATCCCGCACCGGTCACTCGCGCTTCCCGGTCGTGATCGACGGCGACCTCGACGACCTGGTCGGCGTCGTCCACATCAAGCAGGCCTTCACCATCGCACCCGAGCATGCCTCGCAGACGACGGTGTCCTCCATCGCCCGTGGTGTGCCGCGCGTGCCCGCGAGTCTGGACGGCGATGCCCTGATGGAACGCATCCGCGCCGACGGGATGGAACTGTGCGTGGTCATCGACGAGTACGGTGGCGCCGCCGGAATCGTCACCACCGAGGATCTGATCGAGGAGATCCTCGGTGACGTCACCGACGAACACGACCAGGAGCGCGCCGACGTCGCCACCGACGGCGACGGCTTCCTGTGCTCGGGTCTGCTGCGGATCGACGAGGTCGCCGACGCGACCGGGTACCGCGCGCCCGAAGGTTCCTATGACACGCTCGGCGGACTCGTGATGTTCTCGCTGGGGCGCATTCCGGAGGTCGGCGACGTCGTCGACCTGCCGATCCGTACTCCTGTCACCGAGTCCGACGACGAGGACGAGGACGAATCCCTGCCCGGCAGCGACAGACCCTGGCGCGCGACCGTGACACAGATGGACGGCCGCCGCATCGATGTCGTCGCGCTCCATCCCATCCACGACACCGACGAATGACTGAGGAGCAGAGCGTGCCTACCGTGACCGACTTCGGGTCGGACCCAGTTCGGAGTTTCCGGACCGATGGGTGACGTCTGGGCGGTGCTCCTCACCGTCGTACTTCTCGGCGGCAACGCGTTCTTCGTCGGCGCCGAGTTCTCCCTCATCTCCGCGCGCCGCGATCGTCTCGAAGCGCTCGAGGAAGTGGGCAAGAATCGTGCCCGGACGGTGATCCGCGCGAGCGAACAGCTGTCGCTGATGTTGGCCGGCGCCCAGCTGGGCATCACGATCTGCTCGATCCTGCTGGGGCGGGTGGGCGAACCGGCGGTGGCCCACCTGATCGAACACCCCCTGCACCTGGCACACGTGCCCGATGCGCTGCTGCATCCGATCTCGTTCACCATCGCCCTGTCGCTGGTGGTCGTCCTGCACATCCTGATCGGCGAGATGGTGCCGAAGAACATCGCCCTGGCCGGGCCGGAGACCATGGCGATGCTCCTGGTCCCCGCCCACCTGATGTTCATCCGGCTCGTCCGTCCGCTCATCGCGTTCTACAACTGGTTGGCCAACTTCGCCTTGCGGCTGATGCGCGTCGAGCCGAAGGACGAACTGGCGTCGAGCGTTTCGCCCGGAGAACTCGCCCAGATGATCGTCGAGTCGAAGCAGGAAGGCCTCATCGACGCGGAGGAGCACGAACGTCTCACCCGCGCGTTGCAGTCGGTCACCCGCACTGTTCGCGAGGTGATGATTCCCCTCGACGCGTTGCGTAGCGTGTCGGTCGATGTCGATGAGACCACCGGGCGCACCGGCCCGACGTTGGGGTCGGTCGAGCGGGCGGTCAGTGACACCGGCTTCTCCCGCTTCCCGGTCCGCGGCCCCGACGGCACCTTCACCGGGTACCTCCACCTGAAGGATGTCCTCGACGAGATCCTCGACGAGACCGCCGGTCCCGGCACCGTCATCGGGATCGACAAGATCCGCCCGTTGCCGGTCATCGCCTCGGCGACACCGCTCGACGAGGCCACGGCGGCGTTACGTCGCACGAGCGCTCATCTCGGCGCGGTGGTCGACGACAGCGGCCGGACCATCGGCGTTGTCGCGCTGGCCGATCTGGTGGAGGAATTCGTCGGCAACGTCCGCGACGAGACCCACCGGGTGTGACATGACCTTCCCCGCCATCACCGCCGGAACCCGTACGGTCCTGCAGCGCACCGAGTGGCAGCGCCGGCGCGACCTGCATCGCGCCCGGGTGGACGACCTGATCGGTCCGTACCTGAAGGAACGTCGTCGGGGGCGGAAACACCCGGTGATCGACTTCCTCTTCACCTACTACGCGTCACGCCCGGCACACGTCCTCCGCTGGCACCCCGGCCCCGGTGTCGTGCTCGAGGCGGGCGAGGAGTACCTCGCACTGCGCGGCTACCACCGGGTCGCAGGCGGCATCACCGTCGACCCGGCGTACCTGCGCAGCCGTGTCGGTGCACTCGGCGCGACCGAGGCCCTGCTCCGGGCCACCGCCGCCCGCCCGGCACGCCTGGGCTGCTTCGGCCTACACGAATGGGCAATGCTGTATCGGAGCACCGACAGCCGTCACGACCTACCCCTGCGGCTCGGCCGATCGGGCACCGATCGCGTCGTCGAGGACATGCCGTTGCGTTGCACCCACTTCGACGCGTTCCGTTTCTTCACGCCCGAGGCCCGTCCGCGCAACGAGTCCCAGCTCACCCGTGACCGCCAGTCGCACGACGAACAGCCGGGCTGCCTCCACGCGACGATGGACCTGTACCGGGCGTGCTTCTCCTTGGCGCCGCTGGTGGAGTCCGAGCTGACGATCGCCTGTTTCGAACTCGCATTGCGCGCCCGCGAACTGGACATGCGCGCCAGCCCGTACGACCTCCGTGACCTCGGCTACCAGTCGGTGCCGATCGAGACGGCGGCGGGCCGGGCGCAGTACGTCCGCGAGCAATCGGCCATCGCCGCCGACGGCGAATCGCTGCGGTCCGCCGTCGCCGACAGGTGCGCACAACTGCTGGAACAGGTTCCCCGGGATGCCCGCGAACAACTGATTACCGGCGAGTAGCATGAATGCGTCGATTCACCCTGGAGAAAGGCTGTCATGTCTGACCGGACCACCGTCAACGGGCTGCAGGTCGCTACCGTCCTGTACGACTTCATCAACAACGAGGCGCTGCCCGGCACCGGTGTAGACCAGGACAGCTTCTGGGCGGGCGCCGCCTCGGTGATCTCCGACCTCGCGCCGCGCAACCGCGAACTGCTCGGGGTCCGCGACGAGCTGCAGGCCACGATCGATCAATGGCACAAGGACAACCCGGAGTTCGACTTCGCCGCGTACAAGAAATTCCTCGGCGAGATCGGATACCTCGTCGAGCCCCCGGCCGATTTCCAGATCGCCACCGACAACGTCGACCGTGAGATCGCCGAGACCGCCGGACCGCAGCTCGTCGTTCCGGTCCTCAACGCCCGATTCGCGCTGAATGCGTCCAATGCACGCTGGGGATCGCTGTACGACGCGCTGTACGGCACCGACGTCATTCCGGAGACCGACGGCGCCGAGAAGGGCTCCTCCTACAACACCGTCCGCGGCGACAAGGTGATCGCCTACGCCAAGGACTTCCTCGATCGGGCCGTCCCGCTCGAACAGTGCAGCTACACCGATGTCACCGCGTTCGCGGTGGTGGATGCCGGTTTGCAGGTCACCCTCGAAGACGGCAAGACCTCGACCCTGGCCGACCCGTCTGCCTTCGCCGGCTACCGCGGCGAGCCGTCCACGCCGTCGTCGATCCTGTTGCGCCACAACGGCCTCTACCTCGACATCGAGATCGACCCGGAATCGCCGATCGGCAAGACCGACCCGGCTGGTGTCAAGGACGTCGTGATGGAGTCCGCGATCACCACGATCATGGACTTCGAGGACTCGGTGGCCGCCGTCGACGCCGACGACAAGGTGCTGGGTTACCGGAACTGGCTGGGCCTCAACAAGGGTGACCTCGCCGAAGAGGTCAGCAAGGGCGGCAAGAGCTTCACCCGCACCCTCAACGGCAACCGCGACTACACCGCACCCGACGGCTCCGGCTTCGACCTGCACGGTCGCTCGCTGCTGTTCGTCCGCAACGTCGGTCACCTGATGACCAACCCGGCCGTCCTCGACGCCGACGGCAACGAGGTGCCGGAAGGCATCCTCGACGCCCTGTTCACGTCGCTCGCCGCCATCCACGGTCTGTCCACCCAGGGCGGGGTGCAGAACTCGCGGACCGGCTCGATCTACATCGTCAAGCCCAAGATGCACGGTCCGGACGAGGTCGCGTTCACCGTCGAACTCTTCGGTCGCGTCGAGAAGGTTCTCGGTCTGCCCGAGAACACCCTGAAGGTCGGCATCATGGACGAGGAACGCCGCACCACGGTGAACCTGAAGGCCTGCATCAAGGCGGCCGAGAATCGCGTGGTGTTCATCAACACCGGCTTCCTCGACCGCACCGGCGACGAGATCCACACCTCCATGGAAGCCGGCGCGATGATCCGCAAGGGCGAGATGAAGCAGCAGAAGTGGATCGCCGCCTACGAGGACTTCAACGTCGACACCGGACTGGCCGCCGGACTGCAGCACAAGGCCCAGATCGGCAAGGGCATGTGGGCGATGACCGACCTGATGGCCGACATGGTCGACCAGAAGATCGGACAGCCCAAGGCCGGCGCCACCACCGCGTGGGTCCCGTCGCCCACCGCCGCCACCCTGCACGCGATGCACTATCACCTGGTCGACGTGTTCGAGCGCCAGAACGAGATCGCCAAGCGTGACCCCGCGAGCGTCGACGACATCCTCACCATCCCGCTGGCCCCGAAGACCGACTGGTCCGACGAGGAGAAGCAGCAGGAACTCGACAACAACTGCCAGTCGATCCTCGGCTACGTGGTGCGCTGGATCGATCACGGCGTCGGCTGCTCCAAGGTGCCCGACATCCACGATGTCGCGCTGATGGAGGACCGCGCCACTCTGCGCATCTCGAGCCAGTTGCTCGCCAACTGGATCCACCACGGGATCGTCAGCGCCGACGACGTGGTCGCCGCCCTTCAGCGGATGGCTCCGGTGGTGGACCGGCAGAACGCCGACGACCCGACCTACCGGCCGATGGCACCCGACTTCGACGGCAACATCGCGTTCCAGGCCGCCAAGGCACTGATCCTGGAGGGCACCACCCAGCCCAGCGGCTACACCGAGCCGATCCTGCACCGCAAGCGTCGCGAGTTCAAGGCCGCCAACGCCTGATTTCTCCGCTGACGGACGCACTCGGATCGTCCGCCCCACCGCCACCCCGCTGTCGGCACGAGTGATGTCGGCTATCGTCAACATCTGTCGCCCCGGTCACATGCACGGTCACATCCGGGCCGGGGCGCCAGACGTTGAACGACGCAAGAGCGGGAAGGCGGGGGGTTGGCACACCATCGGAGTACCGGCGGCCGCGGGTCGGTACGTGGTCGCGGCGTCAGTCGAGGTCTGGTCGGTTCCCTTCTGGCGATCGTTCTCGTCGCAGCGGTCGTGGTGGTCTGGGTGCAACTCGGTGATCGGATCGATCGTCAGGGCGAACAGGCTGCGGCGAACTGTGTGGAGGGCACGGCCAGCGTTCCCATCGTCGCCGATCCCGACATCGCCGAGGCGCTGAGAACCATTGCGGAGGCCTACGCCGAGACGGGGCCCGTCGTGCGTGACCACTGTGTGGTCGTCGACGTACGACCGGGCGACGCCAAGGTGACCCTCGACGGCCTCGCCGGCACCTGGGATCCCGCAGCTCTCGGTACCCGCCCCGCGGCCTGGGTTCCACAATCGTCGATCTGGGCCGCCGACCTCATGTCCGCCCGCCCCGACATCGTCGACGGCCAACCGCCGTCGCTGGTCAGCTCGCCGGTGGTGTTGGCGACCGCGCCACGACTGGCCGAGGCATTCGACGACGACCTCGAGTGGCAGCAACTACCCACCCTGCAGCAACGGGACGCCGCACTCGGCGCCTTCGGTCTGGGCAGCTGGGGCTCGATCCGGCTCGCGATGCCGGTCGGCGCGCAGTCCGACGCCACCGCGCTGGCAGCCCAAGCGGTCGCCATGCAGGTCACCCGCACGATGGGTCCGCTGACCGAGCAGGACGCCGACTCACCGCGGGTCTCTTCCAGCATCGAGGCGATGCAGTCCGGTGCTCCGCAGTCGCCCGACGGTACGCCCGTCGGCGCTGCACGAACCATCGCCGAGGCCGCCGACCCGGCCCAGTCACCGATCCACGCGGTCGCCATCACCGAGCAATCGCTCTATCAGCTCACCCGAACCGACACCACCCCGCGGCTCGCCGAGGTGATCCCCGGCGGCCCGACACCGATCGCCGACTATCCGATCATTCGGCTCACCGGCGACGGCGTCGCCGTCGAGCAGACCGACGCGGTCGCGGACTTCTTCGAGTTCGTCCGTCAGCCCGAGCAACTCGCCGGTCTGACCGGACTCGGTTTCCGAGGCGACGCGCCCCTGCCGGAGCCGACCGCGACGGTGGGATTCCCCACCACCGAGGACCCGATGCCCCAACCGGAGACGGCCGCGACGGTGACCATCAACCGCCTCGTCTACGGTCCCGACAGCGGCCCGCCCTCCGCGGGCTGACGACCCGGTTCCGGCCGCAGTGGTCTCGATACGGTCCTCGCCTGGCGGCTCGTACCTACTCGACCACCGGGGAACCCCGCGGATCGAGTAGCCGCGAACGGAGTGAGGGCCCCCACCCCGCCGATCGAGTAGCCGCGAACGGAGTGAGTGGCCCCCACCCCGCGGATCGAGTAGCCGCGAACGGAGTGAGTGGCGTATCGAGATCACCGCGTAGAGATCATGATCAGCTGCTGAACGCCTCGATCGGCGGGCAGCTGCACATCAGGTTCCGGTCGCCGAACGCCTGATCGATGCGGCGCACCGCCGGCCATATCTTCGCCCGACCACCCGCAGACGGCAGGCCCAGTGGATAGACCGCCACCTCCCGCGAGTACGGATGGTCCCATTCCCCGACCAGCGACTCGGCAGTGTGCGGGGCGCCCCGCAACGGGTTGTCGTCGGCGGGCCACTCCCCGGCTGCGACACGGTCGATTTCGCCGCGGATGGCGATCATCGCGTCACAGAAAGCGTCGAGTTCGTCGAGGTTCTCGCTCTCGGTGGGCTCCACCATCAGGGTCCCCGCGACCGGGAAGCTCATCGTCGGGGCGTGAAAACCATAGTCCGCCAGCCGCTTTGCCACATCATCCACGGTCACCCCGGTGGCCTTCGTCAACGGGCGCAGATCGAGGATGCACTCGTGGGCGACCAAGCCGTTCTCTCCGGCGTAGAGCACCGGGTAGCTGTCTTCGAGGCGGCGGGCGATGTAGTTGGCGGACGCGATGGCGGTCAGCGTCGCGCGCCGCAGTCCGGCGGCGCCCATCATCGCGATGTAGGCGTAGGTGATCGGCAGGATCGATGCCGATCCGTAGGGCGCAGCGGAGATCGTGGCCTCGTCCGGCATGTCGTCATCGAGCGGATGTCCGGGTAGATACTTCGCGAGATGCGCACGGACCGCCACCGGACCCACACCCGGCCCGCCACCACCATGGGGGATGCAGAAGGTCTTGTGCAGGTTCAGGTGGCTCACGTCCCCACCGAAGCGGCCGGGGCGTGCGACCCCGACCAGAGCGTTGAGGTTGGCACCGTCGACGTACACCTGTCCCCCGGCGTCGTGCACGGCCGCACAGATCTCCTCGATGTCGTGCTCGAAGACACCGTGTGTGGACGGATAGGTGATCATGATGGCCGCCAACGCATCCCGATGCTTGTCGATCTTGGCGCGCAGGTCGTCGACGTCGACGTCGCCGTTCTCGCGGCAACCGACGACCACCACCCGCATGCCCGCCATGACCGCGGAGGCCGCGTTCGTGCCGTGCGCGCTCGACGGGATCAGGCACACGTCACGGGCGTCGTCGCCTCTGCCGAGGTGATAGCGGCGGATGGCCAGCAGTCCGGCGAACTCGCCCTGGGACCCGGCGTTCGGTTGCACACTCACCCGGTCGTAGCCGGTGATCGCGACCAGCCAGTCCTCCAGGGTGGAGATCAGCTCACGGATCCCGACCGTGTCGGCGGACGGCGCGAACGGATGCAGCCGCGCGAAACCCGGCCACGTGATGGGTTCCATCTCCGCGGTCGCGTTCAGCTTCATGGTGCATGACCCGAGCGGGATCATGCTGCGATCGAGAGCGATGTCCTTGTCGGAGAGGCTGCGCAGGTATCGCAGCATCGCGGTCTCGGTGCGATACCTGTTGAACGCCGGGTGCGTGAGAAACTCGCTGCGCCGCGTCTCGATTGGCTGCGAGAACGCATGCTGCCGAACGCCTTCCGCGCTGAATGCACGGAGCACCGCGTCGATGTCTGCGGGTGTGGTGGTCTCGTCGCACGCGATGCCGATGGTGTCGGCGTCGATCCGGCGGAGGTTGACGTTCTCGCGTTTGGCGTGCGAGATCACGGTGTCGGCCTGTCCGGGGGCACGCACCACGATCGTGTCGAAGAACGACGAGTACGCGATCTGGAAGCCGGCAACGGTCAGACTGTCCGCGAGGTACGCGGCACGCTCGTGCACGCGTCGGGCGATGGCCCGCAACCCGTCCGCGCCGTGATACGAGGCGTACATCGCGGCCACCACCGCGAGCAGGACCTGAGCGGTACAGATGTTGCTGGTGGCCTTCTCCCGGCGGATGTGCTGTTCGCGGGTCTGGAGGGCAAGGCGATAGGCCAGGTTGCCGTCCACATCTTTCGACACGCCGACCAGGCGGCCCGGGAGCTGTCGGGCGTGCGCCGAATGGACCGACAGGTAGCCGGCGTGCGGGCCGCCGAAGCCCATCGGCACACCGAAACGTTGAGTGGTGCCGAAGCACACGTCGGCGCCGAGCTCACCGGGTGGAGTGATCAATGTCAACGCCAGCAGATCGGCTCCCACCGCGACCAGGGCGCCACGCTCGTGGGCGGCGTCGATGACAGGGCCGACGTCGAGAATCCTCCCGGATGCGCCCGGCGTCTGCATGACCACCCCGAAGAAGTCGCCGTCGGGCAATCCGCATCCCGGCATGCCGGGATTCAGTGACGCCTCGACGATCTCGATGCCGAGCGGCTCGGCGCGGGTGTCGAGCACCGCACGGGTCTGCGGGAACAGGTCGGCGTCGACGACGAGGCGGGGCGAGCGTGATTTTCCGGCGCGACGCATGAGCGTCATGGATTCGGCGGCGGCGGTCGCCTCGTCGAGCATCGAAGCGTTGGCCACCTCCATCGCGGTCAGGTCCGCGACCATGGTCTGGAAGTTGAGCAGCGCTTCCAGCCGTCCCTGGCTGATCTCCGGCTGATACGGGGTGTATGCCGTGTACCACGCAGGGTTCTCCAGTACGTTGCGCAGGATCACCGGCGGTGTGTACGTGTCGTAGTAGCCGAGGCCGATCATCGATGTCGCGACCTCGTTGCGTCCGGCCAGATCTGCCAGTCGCTCGTGGACGAGGTGTTCGTGGAGGGCGGGGGGCAGCGCATCGAGCCCGTTGGCGTCGGCGTCGTCGGCGATGACCGCCGGGACGACCCGTTCGGCGAGTTCATCGAGGGACGAGACCCCGATCGCGGCCAGGATGCGTTCGGTCTCGTCGACGTCGGGCCCGACGTGTCGGTCGACGAAGGCTGCCGGATCGGATGCGGAAGTGGCGGGCATGGACAGGTCAACCTCTCGGCGGTCTGCGGCCCTCCCCCTCTGTCATGTCCGGAATCCGAGTACGGACTCGTGGACGCCTGAGAGATTCGGTCATCCCGGGCGGACTGACCTTTCACCGTGGGCGGAACCGGGCTCACCCGATTCTCTTTCCAGAGACGCCGTCAACATCACGGTCCTGGGTGCCTGAGAGTTTGACGAGGAGGTGTTGCTCCTTCGGCGGCCACTCGCGATCAGTGGCTCTCTCCCGCGACGCAGCGACGCCGGTCCAGTATACGTCGAGGTGACGAGAGCGCAGTTCAGGCCACGCGCGGAGTGCCGCTAGCCGGTGCGACGGGTCCGGCTCTTGCGCCGCGCCGCCAGTTCATCTTCCGGCGCGGCCTCGGTGACGCCGCCGTCGGCGCGCTCGCCGGGGAAATCGGCGATCGTGCCCGTGAGTTCGCGCATCGCTCCGCTCACCGCGATACCGAAGACGCCCTGTCCACCTTGCAGCAGGTCGACGACCTCCTCGGCGGAGGTGCACTCGTACACCGTGGTGCCGTCGGAGAACAGGGTGATGCGCGCCAGGTCCTCGACACCGCGCTGACGCAGGTGATCGACTGCCACGCGGATGTTCTGCAGCGAGATCCCGGTGTCCAGCAGTCGCTTCACGATCTTGAGGACGAGGATGTCCTTGAACGAGTACAGCCGCTGACTGCCCGATCCGGCGGCGCTGCGGATGGAGGGCACCACCAGTGACGTCCGGGCCCAGTAGTCGAGCTGCCGGTAGGTGATCCCGGCGATCTGGCAGGCACTCGGCACCCGGTAGCCGACCAACTCGTCGGGCACGGTGTCGTTCGGGAACAGACCCGGCGCGATGTCGTCGAGGCTGCCCTGGGTCGCGGTGCCGGCCGTCGGCGCGGTCACACCGTCGGCGTGCCCATCACCGTCGGGTGACGTCACTTCGTCGTCGAACGGCTGATCGCCCACTGCAGACTCCCTCGCAACGCCAGGATCGACTCGACAGACATCACACCTCGAGGCCTGGCCTCGAGGACTGCTTCAACAGTACGCGCCTGACGGACGATCATCCTCTGTCCCCGCTCAAATCGGGCGACGTGTCGACGGTAGGCGGGGCGCGAGCACCGAATCAACGCGACGCGCCCGACAAACCTCAACCTCAACTTGAGATCGAGCAAATGGTGACCGGGCGGTGGCCGTTCCGTGATCTGGGTCGATCGTCCCACGCTCCGGCGACCGTCTCAGGCGCCGCCGCTGGCCTTGAAGTCGTCGGGGGACACGTTGTCGAGGAACTCCTTGAACTTCTCGACCTCGTCCTCTTTGGTCTCCGGCGACGCGCCGTCGTCGGAATCCTCATCGGGGATCAACAGGCCCGCCTCGGTCAGGACGTCCTCGTCGGCGATGATCGGCACCCCGGCGCGCATGGCCACGGCGATCGAATCCGACGGACGTGCGGACACGCGCAGGTCGTCGGCGAAGATCATCTCCGCGTAGAAGGTGCCCTCCTGCATGTCGACGATCCGCACCTCGCGCAGTGTCTTGCCGAAGTCGGTGATCAGATTGACGATCAGATCATGCGTGAGCGGCCGCGGGGGTTCGATCCCCTTCTGTTGCAACGCAATCGACGCCGCCTCGCTCTGTCCGATCCAAATGGGCAGATACCGCTCGCCCTCGACTTCGCGCAGCAGCAGTACCGGCTGACTCTGGGGCGGCTCGACCCGAATGCCCACGACTCGCATTTCGCCCATCTCGCACCCGCTTCCTCATGATCGCCGGACGATTGACTCCTCGGCCCACTCGAGGGGCACCTCGAGACGCTCCGATCACTGAACACGACGCTACACCGCAATGTGGTGGGGCGGCGGGCGGTGAACGTCGATCAGTCGAGCACGTCGCGGACCGCAGCCTTGACGAGCTGGGTGTGCAACGTGACCGAGAGGGCGGCGATCTCGCGGACGAGTTCCTCGGCGCGGTCCCGCGCTCCGGTCCCCTTGCCCTTGGCAATCGGACTGGCGATCTGTGCCACGAGCCCGGCCTCGCGGTCCGCAGAAACCTTGAATGCCCGCAGATGCCGCGTCTCCACCCCGTAGTTCGCCAACGCGGCCGCCGCCTCGACCAGCCGGACGGCATCCTCGTCGAAGAAGCCACCGGGGCCGTGCGCCAGGAGACCGGCACGCTGCAGTTCGGTGACGAATGCGGCGTCGACACCGGTCCGCTCGATGAGCGTCTCCCGTGAGACGCGACCGCCGCGCGAACCGAAATCGGTGGCCGGGGCGACGGCGCCGCGGGCAGAGGAGATCAGGCGCGTGCCGCCGGCACCGGTGCGTCCGTCACCATTGTCGATGGCCTCGAGCTGCTCCTTGATGACCTTGAGCGGCAGATACCGATCACGCTGTGCCGTCAGCACGAAACGCAAACGATCGACGTCGGTCGAACTGAACCGACGGTATCCGGATGGCGCGCGTTCGGGGGTGATCAGACCCTCCGACTCGAGGAACCGGATCTTGGAGATCGTCACATCCGGGAAATCCTCGCGCAGTAGGGCGAGTACCGAGCCGATGGACATCGACCCCTCGCCGCGCTGACCTGCCGACGACGCCGTCACGGGTCAGGAGCCGGTATGGCCGTCGCGCGGTCCGCTGAGGAACACCAGGCGGAACTTGCCGATCTGGACCTCGTCGCCGTTGCTCAGCTGCGCGGTGTCCACGGGCTCGCGGTTGACGTAGGTGCCGTTCAGGCTGCCCACGTCGACCACCTGGAATTCGTTGTCACCGAGGCGGAATTCGGCATGCCGACGGCTGACCGTCACGTCGTCGAGGAAGATGTCGCTGTCGGGGTGCCGCCCGGCCGATGTCGTCGGCTGGTCGAGCAGGAATCGTGACCCGGCGTTGGGACCGCGCTTGACGACAAGCAACGCCGTGCCGGGCGAGAGCCTCTCGACCCCGGTATCGGCGGGCTCACTCGAGGTGCTCGCTCCGGAGTCGAGTTCGGAGATGAACTCCTCCCGGAAAACCGATGTCGTCTCCACCGGTGCCTCGAGATCCTTGTCGTTTTCGCTCACCACTTCTCCTTCGTCTGTTTCGGTGGCGCCGAGAGTCTCGACACCACCAACACCCTGTCGACCCGGGCGAGCGCGCAGGTCATGCGCCCCACTCGCCGCCGATGCCGATCGTCGTCCACTGGCTCGGGGAGCCGGTCCGTCTGTCGCATCGCGTGGCGGACCGGATCTGCTGTGAGTAACCGTACCGTGTCGTGGCCTCCACACGGGCGATCGAGTCGATCGGGACACCGATGATCTTAGTCGCAGTGTCGCCGAGCTCGATCCGTGCCGGGACCAGAGTCCCGGCAGAGGTCCCGCGGATCAGCCGTCGATGACCGCTCGGTAACCGTCGGCGTCGAGCGTCTCCGCCAGCGCCGAGTCGAGCGCCGCCTCGTCGGCGACGTTGATCACGACGAGCCACCCCGCGCCGTACGGGTCGGAGTTCACCAATTCCGGCGTCGCCTCGAGATCCCCGTTGACCTCGGCGACGGTGCCCTCGAGCGGCCCGTAGATGTCCGAGACGCTCTTGGTCGACTCGACCTCGGCGAAGGACTCACCGTTCTCCACCGCGTCATCCACGGTCGGCAGTTGGACGAACACCACGTCGCCGAGCGCGTCCTGGGCGAAGTCGGTGATTCCCACTCGCACGCTGGTCGGCCCGGTCCGCTCCACCCATTCGTGTTCGGGGGTATAGCGCAGGCCTACGGGAACATTGGTTTCGGTCACAGTCGTACCTTTCTGGTCTGTCGCATCTGTGGTGTTCGTCGGTTGCAGCGCTGATCGAAAGTGCGGAATCGGCGACGTATCCGGGTGTTCAGGGTACGTTGCCGGGACTTTGCTGCGGCGGCATCTGCCGCAGCACGAGGACTGTCTGGTACGCGTACAGCACGAACGACCACAGATAGAGCCCGACGCCCCAGATCATGAACGCCCAGCCGATCGGGTAGCAGATGGTGCCGACGACCGAATCCAGCTGTCCGGCAAGCAGCCACGGGAACGCGCTCATCAACGCGAAGGTGGCGGCCTTGCCGATGTAGAGGACCGGGAGCGCCATTAGTCCCCGTGACCGCAGCAGCGGCGCGGTGGCGAACAGCGCCAGGTCGCGCCCGATGATCACCGCGATCAGCCACCAGGGCACGAACTCTCGGAGACCGAAGGCGATCGGGATGATGACGATGTAGAGCCGGTCGGCCGCCGGATCCAGCAGCGCACCGATCCGCGACGACTGATCGAGCCAGCGGGCGATCTTCCCGTCGGCCCAGTCGGAGAATCCCGAGAACATCAGGATGGCGAACGCCCACCCGTCGGCTTCTTCGACCAGCAGTAGCCACAGGAAGACCGGGATGAGCGCCAACCGCAGCATGCTCAGCGCGTTCGGCACGGTCAGCCACCGATCGCTCTCGGCGGTCACCGGCTCGTCGTGACCCACCTCCTCGCCCGGACCGCCCGGCCCGCCGGCGGTCACCGGAAGATACCGATGATGCCCTGCAGGGTCTTCGCGCCGCCCGACGCGAAGAGGTTGTCGTGGACCATGTAGGTCCACGTCGTCGTCGAACGGTGCAGATCCGCCGTACCGAGGTCCACCCCGTCGGCGGTGATCGTCGCCTCTCGGAAGGTGGTGCGCGCGTTCTCGACCGCGTCGGTGGGCAGGTTCGCGAACTCGTCGAGGATCAGCTTGTGGAACTCGTCGAGCGGGCTCTCCTTGCCGATGGACCGGAGATGGATGCTGGCCCGGGCATCGGACACGAACGCGAGGTGATCCGCCCAGGCGCGGTCGAGGTGATACAGCATGATCTCCCGCGCGGCCTGCGCGAGCACGTCTCGGTCGACGGGCTCGACCGGTGCGACCGGACTCGAGTCGGCGGCCGAGGCACCCTCGACCGACTCGCGCTCCGATGCGCCCTCAGCGGGTTCGGTGGTTGCAGATTCGGCGTCGGTCGATTCGGTGGCACTCGAATCGGTGTCACCGGTGAGTTGGGCGTACCGCTGCGGCTCCTTCTCGGCGAGTTCGTCGAGGGCGATGTCGGTGGTGAGGACCTCCATGCGGCGCGACACGACGATGTCGCGCTGTTGGTTGACCAGCTTGTTGTAGCGCCAGGTGTTGGCATGCAACTCGAGCATCACCCCCTCGGCCACCCGCTGGGCCTGCTCGATCAGGTCGATGCCCTTGGCCCCCATCGACCCGTCGTCGGACTGCGACACGGGATCACGCTTGAACGCCAGGTTCTTGGTGACGACAGGGTCCTCGAGGCTGGAGAAGAACACCGACCGACCGGGGTCGCCCTGCCGTCCGGCACGGCCACGCAACTGGTTGTCGAGGCGCTGGGTGTCGTGCCGGCCGGTGCCGATCACGCACAGTCCCCCGAGCTCGACGACTTCGGCTCGCGCCTCTTCGTCGTCGGCGGAGCCGCCCAACCGGATGTCGGTGCCGCGCCCGGCCATCTGCGTGGAGACCGTCACCGCGCCGCGCGCACCGGCCTCCGCGATGATCTTCGCCTCCTCGGCGTCGTTCTTTGCGTTGAGCACCACGGTCGAGACCCCGGCCTTGTCCAGGAAGTAGGCCAGCTCCTCGGACTCGGCGACGTCGTGGGTGCCGATCAGGATCGGTTGCCCGGTCTCGTGCACCTCCTGCACATATCCGACGATCGCCTCGACCTTGTTCGCCTTCGTGTCGTAGACGCGGTCCGGCTCATCGACACGAACGTTCTCCGTGTTGGGCGGGATCTGCGAGACCAGCAGCTCATAGAACTGGCGGAACTGTTCACCGGCGGCCAGCGCGGTGCCGGTCATTCCGCACACCGTCGGGTAGCGACTGATCAGCGCCTGGACCGTGATGGTGTCGATCACCTCGCCCGAGTCGGTCTGGCTGAGACCTTCCTTGATCTCCACGGCCGCCTGGACGCCGTCGGGCCAGCGCTGCAGCTGTGCGACTCGTCCGCGCGACGCATTGATGAGGTGCACCCCGCCGTCGCGGACGATGTAATGGATGTCGCGTTCGAGCAGATAGTGCGCGTGCATCGCGATGTTGACGTGCACCAATGTCGTTCCGACGTGTTCCTCGTCGTAGAGGTTGATGCCGCCGAGTTCTTCCTCGACGTACGAGGCCCCTTCCTCGGTGAGGGTGACGTTGCGGCCTTCCGCGTCGACGTCGTAGTGCTTGTTCTTCATCCGCGCCACCACGTCGTGGATCGCCTGATCCGGCACCTCGGCCTCGGTGGAGCCGGCGAGCACCAACGGCACCAGCGCCTCGTCCACCAGCACGGAGTCCGCTTCGTCGATGATCGCGACGTCCGGCTTCGGCGAGACCAGGTCGTCCGGTGACAGGGCGAGTTGGTCACGCAGGACGTCGAAGCCGATCTCGTTGACGGACCCGTAGGTGATGTCGGCGGCGTATGCCGCCTTTCGCTCGTCGCGACCGGAGTTCTCCGACACGGCCCGTGCGACCAGCCCGAAGGCGGCGAACAACGGTGCCATCCACTCCGCGTCGCGAGTCGCGAGGTAGTCGTTCACCGAGATGACGTGAACCCGGTGTCCTTCGAGCACATGGCCGATGGCCGCGATCGCCCCGGCCAAGGTCTTGCCCTCACCGGTGGCCATCTCGACGACATCGTTCTCCAGCAACCGCAACGCGCCCTGCAGCTGGACGTCGAACGGCCGCATGTCCAGCGTGCGGTCGGCGGCCTCACGCACCAGGGCCAGGAACTTGGCACGATCCTCGCGGTTCGACCCGATGTCCAACTTCTGCGCCTCCGCGGCGAAGGCGTCGTCCTCGAGTTCCGCGGCCCAGGTCGTGTGGGCGTCCGCGTCCTTGATCAGGGCGACGGATTTGGACTGGTTGCGCGACGACTGGGACCCCAGAAGGCGCCACATCCTGTTGCTCAGTTTTCCCACCGAAAACACTTCTCCTGACTCGTGCCTGTCGGGCGTGGACCACCGCCACGGCGCCGCGGCGACAATGGGGTGACGCCACGACGAACCACCACGGGCGCCCCGAGGTCGCCGTCCACGGTACGCGCCGCGCACCGTGGCGACGTCGAAGGCATCAGGTCCCCCGCCCGTTCGATCGGCTGACCCGAGCTTGTCGATCTCCTGACCGGGCCGTCACCGACACAACGCCGCACGGCAAACCGTGCGGTTGGGTACCGTTGACTCATGCTTTGCACTGGTGCGCAGACGGTGGCGACACAGGATGATCATCCCATCTCGCGCGGCGCCCCAGAGCGCGGGAACCGACAGGTCACGGCGCCGAAAGCACGTGGTTCGCTCCGGTCGGTTCTGCTGGCGGTGGCGTTCGTCGCCCTCATCGCCCCGGTTGTCGGCATCGGTGCCGCGACCGCCGCGCCGGTGCCGGTGCCGCCGGCGCCGATCCGTCCCGCTCCGGTCCCGCCGGTACTGCCCGACGACCCCTATACCCTGCTCGCCGGCAACTCGTATTCGTCGATCGGCGTGATCGGCGGCGCGATCCCCGGCGGAGGGCCGCTGACCGTGACCTTCGCCGAGGATGAACGTCGCGTCGGTCTCGACGCCGGGTGCAACCAGCACGCCGGAGCCGTGACGGTGAACGTCGACCAACTCCGCATCGACCGCCTGGCGTCGACGATGATGGCGTGTCCGGCGCCACGATCCGAGGCCGACGGGTGGCTGACACGATTCACGTCGGTGCCGCTGACCTGGCGTGTGCTGGGCCCCGTCCTGGCACTGTCCAGTCCCGTGCAGACGGTCGTTCTCGTCGAACAGCAACCGTCGACCCGCTGACCACGAGAGGTCCCGATGTCATCGTCGCACCCTGCCGTCGTGACCGTGACCGGTGCCGCCGGCCACATCGGCTACGCGGCCCTGTTCCGGATCGCCGCCGGCGCCATGCTCGGTCGCGAGCGGCCCGTCCACCTACGCCTCCTGGAACTGCCGCACGCGGTGTCCGCGGCGGCCGGAACCGCGATGGAACTCGACGACGGCGCGTTCGAGCAATTGCTGTCGGTCGACATCTACGACGACCCACGCGCCGCATTCGACGGCACCGACTTCGCCCTGCTGATCGGCTCACGGCCACGCAGCAAGGGAATGGAACGCGCGGACCTGCTGCAGGCCAACGCCGCGATCTTCGCCGAACAGGGTGCGATCCTGAACGACGTTGCCGCCGAAGACCTCCGCGTGATCGTGGTGGGCAATCCCGCGAACACCAATGCCGCGATCGCATCGGCGCACGCACCGGATATCCCGGCGGAGCGGTTCACCGCACTCACCCGCCTCGACCACAATCGGGCGATCGCGCAGCTGGCGCACCGTGCCGGGTGCGTGGCCCGGGAGATCAGCCGGGTCACGGTGTGGGGCAACCACTCCCCCACCCAATACCCGGACATCTTCCATGCCCGGGTCGCGGGTCGGAGCGGAGCCGAACTGGCCACGGACCGCGCGTGGCTCGAGGGCGACTTCATCCCCACCGTCGCGAAACGCGGCACCGCGATCATCGAGACCCGTGGCGCGTCGTCGGCGGCGTCGGCTGCGAGCGCCACCATCGACCATGTGCACGACTGGGTCCTGGGCACACCGGCAGACGACTGGACGTCGGCGGCGCTGCCGTCACCCGGTGTCTACGGTGTGCCGGAAGGTCTGGTGTGTTCGTTCCCGGCACGTGCGGTGGCCGGGCGGTGGGAGATAGTCGAGGGTCTCGACATCAACGACTTCTCCCGCGCCCGTATCGACGCGTCGGTGGCCGAACTGGCGGGTGAGATCGCCGCGGTCGGGGATCTGCTGCCGGCCTGAGGCCGAGCGGGTCTTCGGACCCGGTCTGCGGTCCGGCGGCCGCTCCTTCGCCGTATTCTCTCCTCATGGCGAAGAAGTCGACAGATGGCAAGGCCGCGAAGAAGATCCCGAACGCCGTCTACGAGGCCGAGCTCTTTCGGCTGCAGACCGAGCTGGTGAAGCTGCAGGAGTGGGTCCGGGCCACCGGGACTCGCGTCGTCGTCATCTTCGAGGGCCGCGACGCCGCCGGCAAAGGCGGCACCATCAAGCGGATCAGCGAATACCTCAGCCCACGCGTCACGCGCATCGCGGCGTTGCCGGCGCCGACGGACCGGGAACGGGGCCAGTGGTACTACCAGCGCTACGTCGCGCATCTCCCGGCGCCCGGCGAGATCGTCCTGTTCGACCGTTCCTGGTACAACCGGGCCGGTGTCGAGAAGGTCATGGGATTCTGCACTCCGGAGGAGCACACCCGGTTCCTGCGCCAGACACCCATCTTCGAACAAATGCTGATCGACGACGGAATCCTGTTGCGCAAGTATTGGTTCTCCGTGTCCGACGAGGAGCAGCTCAAACGTTTCCGCTCCCGGCTCGACGACCCGGTGCGGCAGTGGAAGCTCAGTCCGATGGATCTCGAGGCCGTCTACCGATGGGAGGACTACTCCCGGGCCAAGGACGAGATGATGGTGCACACCGACACGGCGCTGAGCCCGTGGTATGTGGTGGAGTCGGATGTCAAGAAGCATGCCCGTCTCAACATGATCTCGCACCTGCTGTCGACCATCGAGTACGAGGACGTGCCGCGGCCCAAGGTCGACCTGCCGAAGAAGCCGATCGACTCCGGCAACTACCGGCGACCGCCGCGGTCGCTGTCGAAGTACGTCCCCGACCATGTCGCCGAACTCCTCGGCGGTGATCACTGACAGAGCGTGCATGCGGCGCGCCGACGGTGGGTAACATCCCATGAGTGCCAGTGCCCGGTGTCCCCACCGCTCTCCGTGACCGATTTCGCAACCGGCGCGGCGACGACGAGATCATCTACCTCATCTCCCCGGCCGGATTCCCCAACTACGGCGACGAACTGATCGCGCGTGCGTGGCTGCGCGAGCTGGCCCGCCGCCGTCCGCGGGCGATGGTCGTCCTCGACTGTCACAGCCCAGGCCAGGCCGGTCTCCTGTTGCGCGACCTGCACCCACGCGCGGTGTTCGTCGACACCCTCTGGCAACTGACCCACTACGCATCCGACCGGGAACGCACCGACGGCCCCGATCCCGACACGCCCTGGATCTGGGTCGCCGATGCCGCCACTCGCCTCGGCCCGGCACCGCGGCTCGCCGAGGGTGTCGACGTGTTCCGACGGGCGACCTCGGTGCACATCCTCGGCGGCGGATACCTCAACGCCGTCTGGCCGCAGCATGTCTCGCTGGTGGCCGCGGTCGCCGAACTCACCCGCGCCACCGGGGTCCCGGTGTACGCCACCGGGCAGGGACTGCTTCCGCAGCTGGGAGAACCCGCGTGGTCGGTCCTGCGCAAGGGCATCGAGGACTTCGCCGTCTTCGACTGTCGCGACGCCGCGTCGGCCGATGCGCTTGCGGGTGCAGGATCGACCCGGCACACCGGCGACGACGCCTGGCTGGGCCTCGACGATCCCGACGTCGTCCGGACGCCGGACCTCGAGCAGAAACCGGGGTCGTCGAACCCTGGTGGGGCCGGGGCAGGTGTGACACTCTGCGTCCAAGGCGATCTCGCCGATGAGTTCAGCGCGAGGGGCCGCACCGGACTCGACGCGCTCACCGAGTTCGTGCGGGCCACCCTCGACGCCTGGGAGGTGCCAGGGGAAGCGGTCACCGTCATCGAGGGAATTCCGGGCCGTGACCGCGAGGTTCCGCTGAGACTCGGAGAACGACTCAAAGGTGCGCGGACGATCCCGTTCCTCGGGGTGTGGCGCCGCGGCCTGCCGGTCGGTTTCGGCGACACCTGGATCAGCACCCGGTTCCATCCGCATCTCGTCGCGGCCGCAGCCGGGGACTCCGGCGTCGCCGTGATCCCCCGGCCCGACTATTACGCCACCAAACACGGGTCGCTGACCGCGGGCGGATCCCGGTGGACGGTCGTCGACGATCCCGAGGTGATCCCGGAACCTCCGAGTGCCGGCGGTTTCGACGGCGCGGCGCGACGACGTGCGGTGTCGACCAAGCGTGCACTGGCCGACGAGTTGTATCCCCGCTGAGTTGAATCCCCGACACCCGTGACCAACTCGACGATGTGGATCGGATTCGCCGAACTGGACTATCTGCTCGGCGACGTCCACTCACTCAAGCACAAGCGATCGATCGTACGGCCGATCATCGCGGAGATCCGACGCCGATTCGCGGTGTCCACCGCCGAGGTCGGGCACCTCGACGCCCACCGCCGCACCGTCATCGGCGTCAGCGTCGTCGCCGCCGACCGCTCACATGTCGTGGACGTGCTCGACGCCGTCGAACGGTTCGCCGGCGGACGCCCCGAGGTCGAACTCCTGGCGGTGCGGCGACGTGTCTTCTCGTCGTCGGACTTCTGATCCGACTAGAGGACACCCGCCGCGCGAGCCGCGTCGCCATAGGCCACCGCCAGGGATTCGACGGTCTCGTGCGCGTTGAGCCCGCTCGGGTTGGGGACCACCCACACCTCGGCGCCGTCCCACCGGTCTTCCTGACGACCGACGACAGCCCGCGGCATCCCGAACGCCGAGCGGTAGGCGGTGATCCCGGCGACCGCGACCACTCGAGGTCCGATCTCGGCGACCCGCGCGCGCAGCTGCGCGCCGCCGGTACGAAGCTCGTCGGCCGACAGCTCCGCTGCCGTCGCCGTCGCGCGCGCGACGACGTTGGTGATGCCGACACCGCTGCGGCACAACATGTCACGATCGTCGTCGGACATCCCCGCGGAGGCGTCGATCATTCGGTCGACGATGCCTGCCCGATACAGCGCGGGATAGAACCGGTTGCCCGGGCGTGCGAAATGAGCGCCGACCGCGGCGGTCCACAGGCCGGGGTTGATGCCGACGAACAGCAATCGACAATCGTCGCCGATGAGATCGGGGACCTCGACACCGCGATACTCCAGCAGTTGTTCACGCCGCACGCCCGCCACCTCTCTCACGAACTGCTCGACCGGCGTCCCGGTTCACGGAATCGGACACGGCGCCAGCGTAGTCCGAACAAATGGACATCCGCGGGCGACTCACGCCGATCAGGTCTAAACTCTCGCTGGTGGCTCGGCTCGCATACACGGTCCTGGGCGGACTCGGCGCGCAGATCGATTCCGAGCCCGCCGAACTCGGCACGCGCAAGCAGCGTGCGGTGCTCGCTCAGCTGATCCTCGCGGCGGGTACCCAGGTCAGCGTCGATCGCCTGATCGAAGGCATCTGGGGAGCGAGTGCACCCGACCGCGCCGACGTCTCGGTGCAGGCGTACATCTCGGGCCTGCGCAAAGCTCTGGAACCCGGCCGCAAACCACGAGCCCCGTCATCCGTACTCGTCACCCGGGGCGCCGGGTACGCACTGGTCGCCGACGACGATCAGGTGGACGCGCGCAGGCTCACCCGTGTGATCGCCGACGCCCACACGCAACACCGCCGCGGCGACTCCGCCGAAGCCGCTGTGCAGTTGAGGGCCGCGTTGGACGGATATCGCCCACTGCTGCCGGAGTTCGAGGGCCTGGCCTTTCGCGACGAGGCCGCGGCCCTGCTGGACCGCACGATCGCCGAAGCCCTCGAGTTCTCGTACGAGGTGCGTCTCGCGCTGGGCGAGCATCGGGCCCTTGTACCCGAGCTGGAGCAGGCCGTTCGCCGCTCACCGCTCGACGAGGGGCTCTGGGTGCTTCTCGCCACCGCGCGATACCGACTGGGACGCCAGTCCGATGCGCTCGCGGCGATCGCCGACGCCCGCCGGATACTCGCCGACGAGATCGGCGTGGATCCTGGTCCGCGCCTTCGGGATCTGGAACGCGACATCCTCGACCACGCACCCGACCTGGTGCTGCCCGACGGCACCGAACACCGGACACCGCGACTGGTCGGTCCGGGCGATCCCGTCACCGCGTCGCCGACCGCCCCGAACGCGCTCGCCCAGTCGCCCCGAGGCGACAGCACGGCGATCACCGGCCCCGATGCTCGATCACCCGAGGACGCAGCCGGGACGGCCACGGGCTCTCTGATCGGACGAACCGACGAGCTGTCGGTCCTGCACCGCGCGGTCCTCGCGTCGCTGCAGGGGCCGGGCGGCGTGGTCATCGTCGAGGGGGACCCCGGCGCAGGCAAGAGCGCCCTCATCGAGGAAGCCGCCCGCCGTGCGGCCGCCGCGGCCGACCTGAAGGTGCTGTGGGGACGATGTGTCGAGGATGCAGCGGCCCCGTCGATGTGGCCGTGGGTGCAGATCCTGGGAACCGTTCTGCCGGATCTGGCCCCGGAAGACCGAGCCGCCCTCCTCGACAACGACCTCGGACGCCTGGTCACCCACGACACCACCGTCATCCCACCACCCCGTGAGATGCCGGATGCGACAGCACGTTTCCGCTTCTACGATCAGGCCGCGAACATTCTCGCCGGGGTGGCCGAACGACATCTGCTGATCATCGTCCTCGACGATGTGCAATGGGCCGACAGCGCATCGCTGGAGTTGTTCGCGCACATGGCCGCACGGCGCACGCCCGGGGTGACGTTCTTCGCGTCGCTGCGCACGCGGACCCGGCGGCAGGCGGTCGGCAACGCGTTGGCCACGGTCTCCCGGCTACCCGAACACCGCAGGATCGAGGTCGGCCCCCTCACCGACGACGACATCTCGGCCATGGTCCGCCGCGAGACCGGGGACTGGCCGACCCCCGGCACGGTCGCGTCGATCTCCCACCGCACCCGCGGCAACGCGTTCTTTGTGCGCGAATTGGCCCGGATCCTGGCCGACCGCGGGTCCATTGACGACCGTTCGGTTCCGGCCGGGGTGCGTGACGTCGTCCGTGAACGCCTCGGTCCGCTGCCCCCGGCGACGGTGGAACTACTCGAGTTGGCGGCGCTGATCGGCAGCCGGGTCGACCTCAGCTTGCTCGCCGCGGCGGCCGGACGGCCGATCGACGAGACCCTCGAGGCACTCGAACCCGCCGACGCCGCGGGTTTGATCGGCGCCGAACCGGACGACCCGTTCGCGTTTCGCTTCGACCACGACCTGATCCGTGAGGCGATCGCCGGGCGCATCTCCACCTCGCGAGCCTGTCGCCTCCATCTCGCCGTCGCCGATCAGTTGGAAGGCGATCCGACGGCCGGCGCGACCACCCAGCGCGCCACCCACCTCTTCTCGGCGGGCCCGCTGGCCGACCGCGCCCGAACCGCCCGTGCGCTCGTGGAAGCCGGCCGAATCGCCCTGCGTAGCTACAGCTTCGACACCGCAACCCGGTGGCTCGCCGATGCTGCCCGGTTGGCGCGCGGTATCGACGACCGCGACCTTGAGTTGCAGGCGATCACCACGTTGATCGCCAGCGATGTGGCCCGCAACGGGTACTTCGCCGCCGATCGGGAGCTACTCCGCCGGGCACGGGAACTCGGCGAGGCCGATGCCGACGACGCGCTGCTCGCACGGCTCGACTACGCGAGATTTGCGGCACATTCACAGATCGCCGATATCCGTGGCGCGCATCGCCATGCCGACGAACTCGCGGCCCGGGCGAGACAGTCCGACAACCCCGTGGTGAAGCACCTCGGGATGCAGGCAACCGGTATCGACCTGTTCGACCGAGGTCACATCGGTCAGGCGCTCCGGGTGCTCGAGACCTATGCGCCGATCGACCGAGCAGTCAGTGGTCTCCAACTCGACCAGCTCATGATCGGACAGGGTTTCCGGGCGGTCGCGGCAACCCTGTCCGAGGGCCCCGCGGTCGGCCGCGAACTGTTCGAGCAGATCGACACCGGACCCGACGAACCGATGTCGTACCTCGGAACAGCGATCTTCGCCGTCACCGGCGCCGCTCTCATCGGGGACGTGGACTGGGCCCGCGAGGTCGGTGAGCGCCTCGTGCGTTCATCAGCCCACAACGCGCTGGAGTACCTGCGGACAGGCGGCGAACGAATGTACTGGTGGGCTCGGGCGGTCGGGGATTCGCCGGACGAGGCCCTCGACCACATCGAGCGTCTGCACGACCCACGCCAAGAGCAGCGCACCGGAATCGGCCTGTGGTGGGCGCTCTACGCCGAGGCGCTGGTCGCCGCCGGCCGATTCGAGGACGTCCCGGTGCTGCTCGAGCACGCGCAGGTGTTCGCCGAACGAACGGGTCAACGTTATCCCGACGCCCATCGCCTTCTCGTCTGCGCCGAGTTCCAGCACGCCACGCAGCATCCCGCCACCACTGTCCGCGACACGTTGCGGGAGGCCCGGCGGGTGGCCGCACGGCAGGAGGCTCATGCGCTACGCGCCCGCATCGATTCGTTCGCGACCGATCACGGGTATCCAGATCTCGCCCGCTGACCTGCGCGAATCGACTTGAGGTCGGGTCTCCAAGTCGGTCCCAAGTACCTCTCAAGGGGTGCCGTCGAGAGTTGGTGTCATCCGGGACATCCGGACCCCGACCAGCCGACGACTTCGGCGCACAGCGATTGGAACCACTCGATGACCATTCAGACCACCCGTCCGGCCACCCACCCCGACTCCCCGGAAGGGCTCGAGGTCCGTCCGCAGACCTCGGTCCTCGCCGAACTCGCCGACCGCATCGCCGGCGACGTCCTCGGGCCCGGAGACCACGGGTATGACGAGGCCCGCACCGGTTTCAACCTGTTGGCCGACCACCGTCCCGCCGTGATCGCCGTTCCCGCGAACAGCCACGACGTGATCGAGGTGGTCCGGTTCGCCGCGGACGAGGGGCTTCGGGTTGCGATCCAGGCCACCGGGCACGGTCCGGGTTCGGCCGCCGACGGCGCGTTGCTGATCAACACCTCGAAGATGACCGACGTCAGCGTCGACCCGGCAGCCCGCACCGCCACCGTCGCGGCCGGTGCCAAGTGGGCGCCGGTACTCGCCCAGGCCCAGGCGCACGGGCTGGCCCCCTTGCTCGGGTCCACCACCGACGTCGGCGTCGTCGGATACACGCTCGGCGGCGGATTCGGCTGGCTGGGACGTAAGTACGGATTGTCGTCGGACGCCGTCCGCTCCTTCGACATCGTCACGCCGGACGGCAACCCGCTCCGGGTCAGCGCGACGAGTCATCCGGACATCTTCTGGGCGTTGCGCGGCGGTGGCAGTGGCAGTCTCGGCGTGATCACCGATGTCGTGATCGACCTCTTTCCCGTCAGCACCGTCTACGCCGGCAATCTGTTCTACTCGGCCGAGGACGCGCCGGAGGTGCTACGGCGGTTCGCCGAGTGGGCGCCGCGGCAGTCCGAGGATCTGACGTCGGCGGTGACGGTGATGAACTTCCCACCGCTCGACATCGTCCCGGAACCCTTCCGCGGCAAGACCTTCACACTGGTCCGCGGCTGCTGGTCCGGAGACGTCGCCGACGGTGCCCGGGTGATCGACGAGTGGCGGCAGTGGAAGACCCCGGAGGTCGATCTGTGGGCGGAGATGCCGTTCGCAGCGGCCGACGCGATCAGCATGGACCCGACCGATCCGCTACCGGCGATGGTCACCACCGAGTGGCTCGACGAGCTGCCCGACGCTGCGATCGACATCGTGGTCGACCGCGTCCGACCCAAGCCGGGAACCCTTCCGCTGGTGCTGTTCGCCGAAATCCGGCACGCCGGCGGTGCGGTGGCGCGCGGGGCCGCGACGTCCCCCAACGATCGCGGGCGCGAAGGCACCTTCCTGCTCGAGCTGGCATCGATGGTGCCCGATCCGCACGTCGGCCTGGCGGTGGAGTCCGCCTTGCGACTCACCCGCAAGGCCCTGGAGCCCTACGTGACCGGGGCCGCGTATCTGAACTTCGTCGAGTTCGACGAGAAAACCGCGCGGTCGGCGACGTCGTTCAGCGAAGACAACCACCGGCGACTCGTCGCCATCAAGGCGGCGCTCGACCCCGAGAACCGCTTCTGCCACGGGGTCGCGCTCCACTAGGACGACCGACCCCACTGCGGGAGGGGCCCCGGCACACCCCGGCCGGGGCCCTCTGTGGCGCTTTGTCGATGGCACCCGAGTGGTGCGTACATTGGCGGTGTGACCACGCCCCGACCTCCGCTGATCATCGTCGACGCCGCCAACGTCGTCGGATCGAAGCCCGACGGATGGTGGCGCGACCGGCACGGAGCCACGGAACGACTCCGAGACCGGTTGGTGGGACTCGCCGAAACCGGGTTACCGGGCATCCCGGGCCCGGTCGAGGTCGTCATGGTCGTCGAAGGGCAGGCGCGACACGTGGCACCGTCACCGACCGTGTCGACCGAACCGGCGCCACGATCCGGAGATGATCGCATCGTCGACTTGGTGTCCGAACACCGAGGTCGACAGATGACCGTGGTGACTGCCGATCGCGAATTGCGGCGGCGGGTGACCGATCTCGGCGCCGACGTAATGGGACCGTCGGCACTACCCGATGCCAGGATGGGGACATGACCTCGAGCGAAGCCGACCTATCGACGATGACCGCCGCATACTTCGATCGGATCGGGTACACCGGCCCGGCGACTCCGTCGCTCGACACACTGACCGGCCTCGTTGCCGCACACGTACGGCACATCCCGTTCGAGAACCTCGATCCGCTGACCGGCACCCCGGTGGCCGACCTCGATCGAGAGAGTCTGCACGACAAGTTGGTCGCCCGGCGGCGCGGCGGTTTCTGCTACGAACACAACGGTTTGTTCCGCCATGTCCTGCTGGACCTCGGGTTTGCGGTCGACCAATTGGCCGGCCGTGTCGTGTGGATGAAGGAGCCCGGTCCCCTACCCGCGGAGACCCATCAACTCCTCTCGGTTCGCGTGCCCGGGCACGACGGCAGCTGGCTCGTCGATGTCGGGTTCGGGGGCCAGACACCCACGGCTCCACTGCGTTTCGAGATCGGAACCGAGCAAACCACCGACCTCGAACCGTTCCGGATCACGCACTCCGACGACGGGCTCTTCCACGTCATGGAGTCCAAGGTCGGAGGGCGGTGGCAACCGCTGTACCTGTTCACCGAACGTGCGCGTCCCCCGGTCGACAGCGTTGTCGGGAGTTGGTTCGCCTCGACGAATCCGAGTGCACCATTTCCCAACGCGCTCATGGTCTGCCTGATCGTCGACGACACGCGGTGGAATCTCAACAATCGACACCTTGCCGTGTACCACGCCGACGGAACCCGCGAGAAGCGTGAACTCGCTTCTGCTGCTGAGGTTCTCGATCTGCTCGGAAGTCGTTTCGGCATAGATCTCGCAGGGATCGAGGGAATCGAGGAGCGCGTGGCGCAGGTCGTGGGTGACCTGCCCGGTTCCTGAGCTCAGGGGCCGGGGGGAACGTCCCTCGAGAACTCGGAGGCCCGCGCCACCTGCTCGGGGGTGATCGCAACGCCGGTGTACCGCTCGAACTGCCGGGCCGCCTGCAGCGCGATCACCTCGGCACCCGTGATGACCCGTTTGTCCATCTCGCGGCCCACACGGATCAGGGGCGTCTCCGCCGGGAATGCGACGACGTCGAACACGACCTCGGCGGCATCGACCTGCGCGTCGTCGAACGACAGCGCGTCCTCATCGGCACCTCGCATGCCCAGCGGCGTCACATTCACCAGGACCGACGTCCCGGGTTCCGGATCGCCCGTGACGTGGGTGTAGCCGTACTTCTCCGCCAGTGCAGCCCCGGCCATCTCGTTGCGGGCGATCACCGTAACGTCGTCGAATCCGGCTCCGCGGAAAGCCGCGACGACCGCCTTGGCCATGCCCCCGGAGCCCCGGATCGCCACCGACGCTGCATTGTCGAGCTCATGCGTCGCGATCAGGGCCGCCACCGCCTCGTAGTCGGTGTTGGATGCCGTCAACCGACCGTCGTCGTTCACGATGGTGTTGACCGATTCGATCGCCGAGGCGGACTCCTCCATCTCATCGACGAGCGGAATCACAGCTTCCTTGAACGGCATCGACACCGAGCAGCCCCGGATGCCCAGTGCCCGCACCCCCCGGATCGCACCCTCGATGTCGTCGGTGGTGAAGGCCTTGTAGACGAAGTTCAGCCCCAACTCGTCATACAGGTAGTTGTGGAATCGGGTCCCGATGTTCGACGGTCGGGCCGCGAGCGAGATGCACAGCGTCATGTCCTTGTTCAGGATCGGCATGAGGTCAACTCTAACGCGTGCCCCACAGGCATTCGCTCGAGAACGGTAGCCTCGGGCGATGGGTGAGATGCGCAGCCGACATATATCTGTGGTGATCCCGGCGGCGCCGTCCGTGGTGTACGAATACGCCTCGGGTCCAGAGAATCTCCCGGCATGGGCGGCGGGGCTGGCATCGGGCGTTGCCCGCGACGGCGACTCCCTGATCACCCAGTCGCCGATGGGCGAGGTCCGCGTTCGATTCGCGCCTGCCAACCCGTTCGGGATACTCGATCACGCCGTGACCCTCCCGGACGGCACCGTCGTCGACAACCCGCTGCGGGTGATCGCGCATCCTGACGGTGCCGAAGTGGTGTTCACCGTCCGTCAGCGTGACCTCTCCGAGGACGAGTTCGACGCCGACTGCGCGGCGGTACAACGGGACCTGGAGACCTTGCGCGACGCGGTCATCGGCCGCTGACGACACCGCTCACCCGCGACCGGTGAGACCAGATCGTGACCGCGGCCGACTTCGGTTCGCGCGAACCATCAGTCACAATGACCTCACCAGTCACATGCGTCACACCACCACTTCGGAGGTACCGTGCGGGGTCGTCTCATGCGTACTGCCCGACTCACCCTTGTCGGTGTCGTCGGGCTCTCGGCCTGCGTGCTCGGCACGACGCTCGGTGCAGGCGTGGCAGCGGCGGCGCCCTGCGGCAACGGCGGATTCGGGTCGAGTGTGCCCGACACCGGATCACTGGGTTCGAGCGGTTCGCTCGGTTCGACGGGCTCGACCGGTTCACTCGGCAGTTCCGGAGTCCCCAACATCGGCCCGCAGGGACCGTTGCCACCGTACTTCGGGGTCAGCACCCGCTCGGTCGCCTGGGTCACCGGCCCGCTGAGCCCGAACCGGACGTTCAGCCGCTTCGGTATCAGCGGCACCGACCTCGGCGTGAGCTGGGACAACGGGCGCGGACAGACGCTGATGGCATTCGGCGACACGTTCGGAGACTGCAACGCCCTCGGTCAGCAGTGGCGGCACAACGTCTTGCTGCGCACGAATGACGACCGTCTGGCCGACGGTATCCGGGTACCCGACGGGGTGGTCGGCGACCCCTCGTCCGGCACCGTGATCGCTCCGGGCGAGCCGAACTACGCGCAGGAACTCATTCCCTCGGTGGGCATCTCCGCCATCGAGGTGACGACGATCCCGACCGCCGCGATGTCGCTGCCACGGGGCGACGGATTCCGGCAGTACATCAACTACATGTCGGTGCGATCCTGGGGGTCGGCCGGCAACTGGATCACCAACTTCTCCGCGATCGCCCATTCCGACGACAACGGCCAGACGTGGCAGACCGACCAGAACACCATCCGCATCAACTCACCGATCTCGCTGGCTCTGCCCGCGGCGCTGCCCGATGTCGAGTACAACAACGGCAAGTTCCAGCAGAACGCCTACGTCCGCGGGCGGCCGGACATGGCCGATCAGCGCGACTACGTCTACCAGTTCGGCACACCCAACGGCAGGTTCGGGGCCGCGTTCCTCGCCCGCTTCAGACCGGCCGACATCCTCGACCTCGACCGCTACGAGTACTGGGGAGGCGAGGCGCTCGGTTGGGTCGGCCTGGCCGAGATGCCCGATGTCGAGTCGCGCGTCGTGCAGCAACCGGTCACCGAGCTGTCGGTCGCGTGGAGCCCCTATCTGGACAAGTACGTGATGCTCGACGGCGACAACGGAATCCGGATGCGCACCGCCGATCGACCCGAAGGACCGTGGAGCGCACCCCGATACCTGGTCGTGCCCAACACCATCGTCGTCTACGGCCCGATGATGTTGCCGAACTCCCCCGCACTGCAGGGCGACTCCCCCGAGCTCTACTTCAACGCGTCACGGTGGAGCGACTACAACGTGATGCTGCTGCGTTCCGATCTCAGCCGGGTGCCGCGGTAACGGGACCCGTCACCGCCCGAAGCCGGCGTCGCGCAGCGCCTGCGCCATCGAACCGTTCGGCCGGCTTCGGCTGCCCTGGCCCGACTGGCGGCCGCGTTTGGTCGACCGGTTGCCACGCGAATCGTCGCGCGGAGCGCGGCTGGTTCGCTTGTCCCCGTTCTTCTTCGATGCCGAACGCTTGGCGTCGGCGCCCGGCTCGTCATCGAGTCGCAGGGTCAGTCCGATGCGCTTGCGGTCGACGTCGACATCGATCACCTTGACCCGGACCACCTGCCCCGACCGGACCACCTCATGCGGATCGGACACGAACTTGTCCGACATCGCCGAGACGTGGACCAGTCCGTCCTGGTGCACACCGACGTCGACGAAGGCCCCGAACGCGGCGACATTCGTCACGACACCCTCGAGGATCATCCCCGGCTTCAGGTCGGCCACCTTCTCCACCCCGGCCGCGAAGGTCGCGGTCTCGAACGCGGGACGCGGATCGCGGCCCGGCTTTTCGAGTTCGGCGAGGATGTCGGTGACGGTCGGGACACCGAAGCGATCATCGGCGAAATCCGCCGGACGCAGACCCCGCAGGGACGTGGCGTCACCGATCAGCTCTGTGATCGCCAATCCCGACCGGTCGAGGATCCGCCGCACCACCGGATAGGCCTCGGGGTGTACGCCCGAGGCGTCCAGTGGGTCGTCGCCACCACGTATCCGGAGGAATCCGGCGCACTGCTCGAAGGCCTTCGGGCCCAGGCGGGGTACGTCGAGAAGCCCGGTACGGCTACGGAACGGCCCGGTGCTGTCGCGGTGGGCGACGATCGCCGCGGCGAGCGCGGGGGTCACCCCCGACACCCGGGACAGCAACGGCACCGACGCCGTGTTCAGGTCCACGCCCACCGCGTTCACCGCATCCTCGACGACGGCATCCAGACTGCGGGCGAGAGTCCCCGCGGTGACGTCGTGCTGGTACTGGCCGACGCCGATGGACTTGGGATCGATCTTCACCAGTTCGGCCAACGGATCCTGGAGCCGCCGGGCGATGGACACGGCGCCGCGCAACGACACGTCGAGCTGCGGGAGTTCCTTCGACGCGTATTCCGAGGCCGAGTACACCGACGCCCCGGCTTCGCTCACGACCGCCTTGGCGGGCGCCCGCGCGCCGGCCTCACGGATCTCACCGATCAACTCCGTTGCCAGCGCGTCGGTCTCGCGTGACGCCGTACCGTTGCCGATGGCGACCAGTTCCACGTCGTGGCGCGTGATGAGAGCACCCAGCGTGGCCTTGGCCTGGTCCCATTGCTTCTGTGGTTGGTGCGGGTAGACGGCGCACGTGTCGAGCACCTTGCCGGTGCCGTCGACCACCGCGACCTTCACCCCGGTGCGGAATCCGGGGTCCAGACCGAGGGTGGGGCGGGTCCCGGCCGGAGCCGCGAGCAACAGGTCCTTGAGGTTGGTCGCGAACACGGCGACCGCGTCGGCCTCGGCGCGCCGCCGGAGGGCGACGCGCGCCTCGATCGACGCCGACACCATCAGCTTGGTGCGCCACGCCCACCGGGCGGTGGTGGCCAGCCACGGAGTCGCGGCACCGGAATGTGCGGCGTCGATGCCGAGTGTGGCCGCGACCATCGCCTCGTAGGCCTCGTCGTCGCCGCCGTCGAGGGTCAGCGTGAGCGCCTCCTCCTTCTCCCCGCGCAGCACGGCGAGCACCCGGTGCGACGGCATCGAGTCCAACGGTTCGGTGAAGTCGAAGTAGTCGCGGAACTTCTGTGCGGCGGGCGACGCCGCCGCGGCCTCCGAACGTGGGGCTGTACGGACCGATCCGTCCGTCCAGAACTTCTCGCGGATGGCCCCCACCAGTTCGGCGTCCTCGGAGGCCCGTTCGATGATGATCTGGCGCGCGCCGTCGAGGGCGGCAGTCACATCGGACACTTGGTCGTTCACGAACTCCCCGGCCGCCTCGTCGGGCACGAGGCCCGGATCGGCGAGCAGCCGATCCGCGAGCGGTTCGAGCCCGGCTTCGCGGGCGATCTGCGCCTTGGTGCGGCGTTTGGGTTTGTACGGCAGGTAGATGTCCTCGACGCGGGCCTTGGTGTCGGCGGTCATCAGGGCCGCACGCAGCTCGTCGGTGAGTTTCCCCTGCTCGTCGATCGATGCGAGGACGGCCTCGCGGCGCTCGTCGAGTTCGCGCAAGTAGCGCAGGCGCTCGTCGAGGGTACGCAGCTGAGCGTCGTCGAGGCTGCCGGTGACCTCTTTGCGATAACGCGCGATGAACGGCACGGTCGAACCGTCGTCGAGCAGGCGCACGGCCGCGGTGACCTGCCCCTCCCCGACCGACAACTCCTCGGCGAGGCGTGCGTTGACGGACTTCACTGCTGGGCTCGCATTCACCCGGAGGACCCTACCGAAGTCTGCCGACACTTCCCGGAGGCAGCACCGACGGATGTCGAACGACCCCACCGGAGCCGGTCTGACGAAGTCCACACGCCGCATGACCTGCGCAGCGATAATCGACAGGTACACCAGGGCCTGCCGAGAGGTGTGACGATGAACGACGTCGATGTACTCATTGCGGGCGCCGGACCCATCGGCCTCACCGCCGCGATCGAACTGCGACGACACGGTGTGCGGATCCGGATCGTGGACCCACTCGTGGAGCCTCCCCAGTACGCGAAGGCCGTCGGCATCCAGCCGCGGACACTCGAGATCTTCGAGGGCATGGGAGTGCTGCGTCAGGTCCTGGACGCGGGGCTCGAGATGCGCGGTCAACTCATGTACGTCAACAGCACCGAGGTCGCCCGCATCGATCTGGAGATGCCCGCCGATGTCCCGTTCCGGTTTCATTGCCTCCCGCAGTATGCGACTGAACGGATTCTCGCCGAGCGCCTCGACGATCTCGGCACCACCGTCGACCGCGGCACCCGACTCCTCGGCTTCGACCACGACGCCGACGGGGTGACCGCCACGCTCGACGGCCCGCAGGGTGAGGAGACGATCCGCTGCGGCTATCTCGTCGGCTGCGATGGTGCGCACAGCACCGTTCGCAAGGGACTGGGCCTCACGTTCGAGGGTGCCGCGTTCGAGGAGCAGTACATGCTCGGCGACGTCGCGGTGGACTGGTCAGCGCCGCGGGGCTACAGCATCCGGTCGACGCATCAGACCGACGGCGTCACCGATGATGGGCTGGTGTGCATCCCGCTTCCGGGGCACCAGCGGTATCGGATGTCGATGGTGGTGCCCGACGAACTGGCGTCCGCATCGTCGGCACCGGTGGGCGACGGTGTCGCGCACGGCTTCGAAGGCACCCGCAAACCCGGTCTCGAACACATCCAGGCGGTCGTCGATCGACTCGCCCCCGAGCCCGCCACGGTCTCCGACCTCCGGTGGTCATCGGTCTTCCGTATCAGCCACCGCATCGTCGATTCCTATTCGCGGGGCCGGGTTTTCGTCGCCGGCGATGCCGCACACATTCATCCGCCGACGGGCGCCCAGGGCATGAACACCGGCATCCAGGACGCGCACAACCTGGCGTGGAAGCTCGCGCTCGCGGTCGACGGCCTCGCCGCCGACGATCTGCTCGCGACGTATGACGCCGAACGCAGACCGGTCGGTGAAGAGGTCGTCGGCCGCACGGTACGCAACGCCCGGGAGGGCGTCGGCGCCGACTCGTCGGATCCCTCCTACGTCATGCGTCGCGAAGCGCAGCTACTGATCAGCTACGCGGACAGCCCGATCGTGGGCGCGCCGAACGGTTCTGGCGGGCCACAGCCCGGTGAGCGGGCGCCCGATGCGAGCGGCCTGACCCGCGAGGTGATCAGCTTCGACATCCGCCTGTATTCGCTGCTGGATCGGCGGGATCACACGGCGGTGCTGTACGCGGACCCCGACGCCGGTCCGGCGGAGGTCGTCGACTTCGAGGAACTCGCCGACCGACTACGTCAGGCGGGACGGGACCGGATGGGCGTCTACGTCGTCGCCTCACCCGAGGCGCAGGTCGGGTCGACCGCGTTGCCGTTGATCCGGGACAGCGCCGGCCTGTTCGCGGCCGGCTATGCTCCGGCCGGCTCGTCGATCTTCATCGTCCGGCCGGACGGCTACCTCGGGTATCGGGGCCCGACAGCCGACGTCGCCTCGGCGCTCGATCATCTGGCCCTGACGTTTCGCTGACACCGCCGGTGGCAACGGCCGGCGCGGGACACTAGGCGCGGACCACCTCGGCGATCATGTCGCGCACCGTTCCCTTGACGACCTTTCCGACACTGTTGCGCGGCAACGCATCCACCACGTGGATCTCCCGCGGCACCTTGTAGCGCGCCAGTCGTGACCGGCAGAACGTCTCCATTTCCGCGGCATCCAGCGAGGCGCCCGGAGTCGCCACGACGACGGCGACGGGCTGCTCGCCGTAGGTGTCGTCGGGCCGACCGACCACCGCGGCCTCCGCCACCGCGGGGTGACGCAGGATGACGTTCTCGACTTCCTGCGGATAGATGTTCTCTCCGCCGCGGATGATGATGTCCTTCACGCGGTCGACGAGATACAGGTATCCGTCCTCGTCCAGTCTGCCGACGTCTCCGGTTCGCAACCAGCCGTCCTGCAGCGCATCGGCGGTCGCCTCCGGACGGCCGAGGTACCCACGCATCACGTTCGGTCCGTGGACCTCGACCTCGCCGGATTCTCCGACGGACCGCACCACCCCCTCGGCGACGATGCGGATGTCGACGCCCGGCAACGCCAGGCCGACCGAGCCCGACCGTCGTTCACCCGCAACGGGATTGATGGTGCAGGCGGCGGAGGTCTCCGACAGCCCGTAGCCCTCGACGACCGGAACGCCGTAGCGATCCTCGAACGCCGAGATCAGCCCGGGCGGCATCGGGGCCGCACCGCAGACCACGAACCGCAGGGGGTTCGCCTCGACGACGACGTCGGCGGGCAGGTTGGCGAGCATGGCGTAGATCGTGGGAACACCAGAGGTGAAGGTGGGCTGTTCCTCGGCGACGATCCCCCAGAACGCGGCCGGGTCGAACCGCGGTGCGATCATCGAGCTGCCGCCGACAAGCAGCGGCGACACGATGCTCGCCATGATCCCGTTGATGTGGAACAGCGGCAGGATGAGGAGGGCACGGTCAGCAGATGTCATGCCGAACCATTCGATGACCATCGACGCCATGGCGGTGAGGTTGGCGTGGTCGAGGATGACACCCTTGGGCCGCCCGGTGGTGCCGCTCGTGTAGATGAGCAGCGCGACGTCAGCTGCGTCGGCACCGTGGACCGTCGAAGCACCGGACGTCGCTCCCAGATCCGCCACCGGGACCACTGTCGCTGTGGCGTCGCCGAGCTTCGTTACGCTCGCCTCATCGGCCACGACGACCGCGGAGTGGGAGTCGGTGAGCTGGTAGAGAGCCTCGTCGGAGGTGAGTGCCGGGTTCATCGGGGTGCATGCCGCACCGAGTCGCCATGCGGCGAACATCGACACCACGAGTTCCACGCGGTTGGGCATCATCACCGCCACGACATCGCCACGCCGAACCCCGAGGGCCGAGAAGTGACCCGCCGCCCGCGACACGGCGTCGGCGAAGTCGGCGTTGCTCAACGTGGTCTCGCTGTCGGCAAGACACCGGCCGTCGGGCTCGGCGCTCGCACGCCGATCGGGCAGAGTGGCAATGGCGTCGGTGTCCAAGACGGGATCCTCTCGGTGGACGTGGTCGGTCACGCAGGTCGTGATCGGATGCTCGACCTTGAAACTAGGCGCGGCGGCGTCCCGACACGATGTGCAACCAACCGCATCGGGTGCCGCCGATTGTGCGCCCGCACATCGCGGTCATAGCATCGGTTCATGAGCACGTCGGTTCCGTCGACGACCGAGCACTACGTCGCTGCCATCGCCGACCGCATCCTCGCGACCGCGGACGCCGCGATCGAGGAGATGAACACGGCAGTGGCGGAGGGTGCGCCGGCCCTGGCCGACGACGCCGCCATCGCGCGCGACACCGTCGCGTCCAATCGGCTGACCCTGCTGCACTTCCTGCATTCGGTGGCCGTACGGCCCGACCGTCCCGTTCCGGTGCAGGTGCCGCCCGAGGCCGTCGACAAGGCGCGCAATCTGGTTCGGCGCGGGGTGGACCTCGACGTGGTCATCCAGGCCTACCGGTTCGGGCAGGAATCGTTGTGGCGCCGGTGGATGTCGGTGGCCGCCGACATCGTCGAGGACCGGGTCGAATTGATCGACGTGTTGCAGCGAAGTGCCGACCTCGTGTTCAGCTACATCAATGATGTACTGGCCCTCGAGGTCTCAGAGATTCAGCACCAACGAGATGAACTCAACCAGGGCGGGATGACCCGGCGCGCGGAGACGATCCGTCTGCTTCTCGATGGCGCGCCGGTGGACCCGGCGATCGCTACTGCGCGACTCGGTTACCCGGTGTCCGGCCCCCATACGTTCGTGGCGATCTGGTCGTCGGAAGCCGGTTCGGAAGCACTCGAGCGCACGGCCGGCGACATCGCCGGACGGCTCGGTGTCCGCTGGGTGAGTCATCCGGCCGGGACCGGGCAGTTGTGGATGTGGCTGGCGGCCGACAGCCAGGTCGACGACGCCCGGTGGCGCTCGGCGACCTCCGACGTCGCCTCGGGTGTCGACGTGCTCATCGGGCCGTCGGCTGCGGGTCCCGACGGCTTTCGCCGCGTCCACCACCGCACGGTCGATGTCCAATCGCTCGCGATCCAGGAGTCGACATCCGGTGGGCGGGTCCTGACCTACGACGAACTGATGCCCGCCGCACTCGCCGCCCAGGACATGCCACGGGCCGCCGAGTTCGTTCGCGATGCGCTCGGTGGCCTCGCCGATATCGACCCGGCGCTGGACCCGCTGCGCGAGACGGTGCGCGTCTATCTCGAACACGGCGAATCCGCGCCGCGGGCGGCGGAACAACTGTTCGCGCACCGGAACACGATCCTGCAACGGGTGGCGCGTGCCGAGGCGTTGATGGGCCGGCCGATCGAGACCCGGCGGTTGCAGGTGTTCCTCGCGCTCGAACTGCACCATCGGCTCGGTCGTGCTGTCCTCTCGTCCGTCGGCGGGCCGAAGGGCGGGGCGCGGTCGGGGTGACCGCGCCCCACCCGGGGTCAGCTCTCGTCGGCGAGGATCGCGTGCGCCGTGCGCCGTGCGAGGGTCATGGTGGTGACCATCGGGTTGACCGACGAGCAGGTGGGCATGCCACTCGCGTCGGCGATCCAGACGCCGCGTGCGTCGTGCACCTGACCGTGGATGTCGGCGACGCTCGTCGCGGGGTCGGCACCCAGCGCGGCGCTGCCCATCTGATGAGCGCTGAAGGCGACCAATCCACCGGGGCCCATGGGCAGCGAGTCCAGCTGCGTGATGAACTCCTCGACGTCGTCGCCGCGGCGCCACGGCGCAGTGGGTTGCCCACCGACCCAGATGGTGTCGGCGCCGGCCGCGACGTGCATGCGGACGCACGCAGCTGCCGCGGAGTGGAACGTCCGCTGATCGCTCTCGTCGTCGAACGGATACGTCGCCACCGAGCGGCCGTCGTCGTCGATGCTGATGCGTCCGGTTCCCTGGTCCTCGATGATGAACACCCAATCGGCCCGCGATCGGTATCGAGCGGTGAGCTCTTTGTGTCCGGCGGCCGACGTCCATGGGGTCACCGACGCATACAGTCCCGGGAACTGTTGGACGCCCTCGATGAGGAAGGCGTTGACATCCCCTGTGCCGGAGCCGAACTCGTTCATGATTCCGGCCTGCGCCGGGCCGGTGAACGGCGCGAGGTCCTCATCACCGTAGAGCCCGCTGACCAGTCCGGCGGGGTGCAGTCGCAGGCGGGTGCCGGCGGCGGGGCCACCGATGCCCGACCGCAGCAACAGCGCAGGTGACTCCATGCTGCCCGCGGCGACCACGACTGTCGGTGCGGCCACGGTGACGCTGTGGCGAACCTGGCCGCCGTCGTCGACGATGTCGACCAGAACACCTGTGGCAGCGCCGTTCTCGACCAGCACTCGGCGGGCGCGAGCACGCACGATCATCTGGGCGCCGGCGTCGCTGGCGTCTTGCAGGAAGGTGCGCATCGTGCCCTGCTTGGCGCCGGTCGCGTCACCGTAGCCGCTGAACCCGGCCAGCTGTGGGTCGAAGAGCTCCGGGTCCACGTTCAGATTGGCGTGGCGGTACGACCATCCGAGTGCCTCGGCCCCGATCGACAGCTTGGTGTGCGGGCCGTTCTGGAAGGCGACCTTGTCGTTGGCCTTGATCCGGGTCATCACGGCCTGGACGTGCTCCTCGAACTCGTCGGTGGCGACGTCGGTGAGTCCGAACTCGTCCGCCCAGCGCTTGCGCAGCCGGTCCGGCAGCGGAACGGAGTTCGACCAGTTGAGCGTCGAACCACCACCGACGGCGCCGCCGGCGACCACGTTGACCATGCCGTCGGCGGTCTGGAAGACACCGCCGTTGAGGCAGAGTTGCTGGTAGGCGACGAGTTCGGTGAGCCCGAAATCGGCCTCGGTGTGATACGCACCGGCTTCGAGGACGATGACACGCTTGCCCGCCGTGGCGAGTTCGGCCGCCGCGACACCTCCACCCGAACCCGATCCGACGACGACGGCGTCGCACTCGATGACTTCGTCGGCCGCGGTCTCCCGGGTGGTCAGGGTCGCGGATCGACGGTTGGCGATCTGCGGGACACCGGGGACACCCATGCCGTCGAGCAGCGGAGAGTGACCATCGGCATCAGCGATCGCGTAGGAGAAATTGATCGCCAGCTGCCGCACCGCGCCGATACCGACCGCCGCCTCGGGCGCGATCCGCGACACCACGCCGACCAGGGTCTCGCGGATGTGCAGAGGCTGGTTCTTCAGTCCGGTGAGGACGAAGGTGTCGATGAGTTCCATCAGCCCGGCCAACTGGTCGGCCGGGAGTTTCTCGGTCAGGTACTGCTCGACGGCCTGATGGGCGCCCAGCGAGCTTCCGGTGGTGGTGAAGAAGCCGTGCGGGTCGTCACCTTCGTGCGCAACGTCGGCGACGAACGTGTCGACCAGCGCCGCGAGTGTGGCGCGGCGGACGTCGGTGAACTGTGTTTCGGTCATCTCGGTCTCTCTGTGATTCGTGGAAGGAGTTGGGCAGCAGTGGATCAGGGCAACTGAAGGGACATGGTCTCGAGGAAGTCGTCGAACCCTGCTTCACCGAGTTCGCGACCGTTGCCGGACTGCTTGACCCCTCCGAAGGGAGCGTGGATGTTGAACGCGCCGTCGTTGATCTGCACCTGACCGGACTCGAGGCGCTGCCCGAACGCGACCGCACGGTCGACGTCCGCCGAGTACACGCCGGCGTTCAGGCCGTAGATCGTGTCGTTGGCGAGGGCGACTGCCTCGTCCTCGGTCTCGTAGGTCTGGATGACGAGCACCGGGCCGAAGATCTCCTCGGTGACGATGCGCATGTCCGGAGTGGTGTCGGTGAACACCGTCGGACGCACGTAGAAGCCGCCGTCGAGTCCCTCGGGCGCGTCCGGGCCACCGGCGAGCAGCGTGGCACCTTCCTCGATGCCGGTGCGGATGTAGCCGCGCACCCGCTCCAGCTGTGTCGCGGACACCACCGGCCCGATGACGGCCGCCGGGTCGAACGGGTTGCCGACCGTGACCTGTTCCGCCGCGGCCTTCGCAATCGCCTCATACTCGGCCTTGCGCGCGGCGGGCACGATGAGTCGGGTCAGTGCGATGCACGTCTGGCCGGAGTTGAGGTAGCAGGCGTTGGAGACGGCGGTGACTGCCGCCACGGGATCGGCGTCGTCGAGCACCACGAACGGGGACTTGCCGCCGAGCTCGAGTGCGACGCGCTTGACGGTGTCGGCGGCGACCGCTCCGATGCGTTTGCCGGCAGCGGTCGACCCGGTGAAGGTGACCATGTCGACGTCGGGGTGTGCCACCATCGCCTCGCCGACCGTGGGGCCGTAGCCGGTGACGAGGTTGAACACGCCGGGCGGCAGTCCGATCGTCTCGAAGATCTCGGCGAGTGCCAGCGCGTTCAGCGGCGCCACCTCGCTCGGCTTGGCCACGACCGTGCAGCCGACGGCGAGCGCCGGTGCGACCTTGGCCATGATCTGGTGCAGCGGGTAGTTCCACGGGGTGATCGAGGCCACGACGCCGATCGGCTTGCGCACCACCAGCGAGTTGTACACACGTTCGGAGAAGGTGAAGTCCAGCGCGATCTGCTGCACCGACGACAGCGTCATCATCGGCAGGCCCACCTGCACCACGTTGCTGGTCGCGTACGGCATGCCGACCTCACGGCTGATCAGTCCCGCGATCTCGTTCTGCCGACGGGCGAGTTCCTCGGCAGCCAGTTTCAGATACCCGACCCGCTCGGCGACATCGAGCGACGACCAACCAGGGAATGCCGTGCGTGCCGCGGCCACCGCCTTGTCGACGTCGGACGACGTTCCGGCGGGGACGGTCGCCATCACCTCGCCGCTGCCGGCGTCGGTGACGTCGATGGTTTCGGTCGACTCGGATTCAATCCATGAACCGTCGATGAAATGGGTGGAGCGGGTGATCATGCACGCCTCCTGGGATCGATGTGGCTTCGGTCACCACATCGTGGGGCACACGGATCACACCGGCGATGTGCGGTCGCACGACGTGTTCGCTCGGCGATGGGCACCCGCACACCGGTGGGTGCCCGAGCAACCTCCCGGGGTGAGCCAGGCCCTTCAGGCCTCGGAAACCGGCGGCACTGCGTGGGACGCCGCCGTGCGCCCGATCTTGTCGAGGATGTCTTGGATGTCCGTCGCCGACCCGTCTCGGCGGGTCTGCAACACCGAGGTCGCCGAGTCTGCACCCGGCGAGGAATCGACCGCCGCCACCGCCTTCAAAAGTCCCGCCGTGGCCGCGAGTAGCTCGGCGCCGGGCCCGCCGACCTGCGTGTAGGTGTTCAGCAGCTGGTCTTCGGGCCGGAATTCCTCGACCTCGATCGCCCCGTTGACCTTGGCGATCACGCTCACTCCGTCGGCGGCCAGATTGACGGTTCGGCCCAGCAGGTGCGACGGATTCTTGCCGATGACCGACGCGGCCACCCCCGTCGCACCGGCCACCAGTTTCACCGCGTCACCGAAGCCGACGTCGTGGCCCGCTTGCCATTTCGCGTATGTGTCGTGAGCGGCTGTGCCGGTCCGGATCACCAGGGCGACACCGCCGACGATGTGCCGGTAGTCCGGGATCGCTGTCGCGAGGATCTTTTCGGTGAAGGTCACGACCGGGTCGACCAGTGGTGCGAGCTCAGCGTGTTCTCGTGGTCGGACGACGAGATCCCGCCAGTCGCCGGGCCGTTCGACGATGACTGCCGGGTTGTCCACGGCAGTGCACCGCAATTGCTCGTCGAGAGATCGCGAGGGCCGTACGGTCGATCGGATGTACATGCCTTCACACCTACCGGATGTCGTCGACCAGCGTGTCCTCTATCGGCCGCCGTGGTGACACCGGTACCGGGGGCGCGCCGGTCATCGGCCATCCGACCCGCAGGATGATCTGTGGAAACGCACCACCGTCGAGAACCGACTGCCTGATCTCGTCTCGGAGCCACGCGATCTCCAGCGGTTCGGTCACCGGGCACGTGGACAATCCGACACTTGTTGCGGCGAGCAGTATCTCGCTGGCAGCCTCGCCGGCACGCAGCTGCGCGGCGCGATCATCGACCGCGGAGGCGATGAGGATGAGGTCACCGGTCACGCCGCGTCCGGTTGCCGCGTCCAAGGCGCTTCCCGCGTATGCGCGGGCCGGGAGTTCCGAATCCGGGTCGGGGCGGACGACGTTGGGCAGCGGCACCCCCTCATCCGATCCGCGAAGACCGCTCCATGCCGCGAGTTCGAGCTGATAGGCGCGATCCTTCGCGTGCACATCGGCCGCCCGGCGAGCCGCTGCGGACAGGCATGCTCGCCTTTCGGCATCGGTCACCAGATGTGCATGGACGTCGTACCGCGCCGCGCGCGCGATCAAGTCGTTGCGCTGCTCGGACGACAACACTCGGTCGTCGTAGCCCCGTCGGTCGGTACGGCGTCGTCCTATCGCCTCCGCGAGCGCCGCTTCGTCATCGGTGGGTGTGTGGGGTGCCGCGAAGTCGATCCGGGCGACGTGATCAGGATCGAAAGTCCTGGGGAACCGGCGGATCTCGCAGTGTCGGCCTTCCACGGCGAGCGCCAGCCGGAGGTGGTGCAGCACCGCCCCGAGACCGAGAGTTGCATCGCGGCCGTCGGGATCAGCGTTGCGGAGCGCGACGTCGGTGTCGACGAAGAGGTCGACCGTGGCGCCCGACTTCCGGAACCGCCAGGGTTGGGTGTTGTGCGCCGACGGGGCACGGACTGCGAGCGCCAGGGCCCGTTCGAGAACGGCATCGGTCGTCGTCGCTGCAGTGTCCGCCATCGTGATCCTCGCCTGTGAGTCGCGGTTGCATCCCACCCTTTCATGCCGAACGACTGCAGGATAGGGACCTTCTCCTCATGCTGCCGGATCGGCTCGGTGAAATTCGTGATGGCGCCGGAAGACCCCGCGGGAGCAGTATGTTCGCGTTGTGGTCCTCGACATCCGCTGTTGCCCTGCACCGAGCGGGTCGGCTCCGTCCCGGAACGCGCCACCATGACCGCGAAAGCACATCGATGGCCACTGTTCGCCGGGCTCTCGACGCGGATGAACCGCATGGCGCGTGCTACACCGCAATCGCGCGAGCGCGTCGTCGACTCCGCACGCGCAGTCGCCATCGTGGTTGTGGTGCTGTGGCATTGGACATTGTCGGTCACCCACCGCGCCGCCGACGAGTCGCTCACGATGCCCAACCCGATCGATGACGTGCCGTGGGCCTGGGCGGCCACCTGGGTCCTCCAGGTCATGCCGATGTTCTTCCTGGTCGGCGGCTATGCGAACCTCACCTGCTGGCAGCGCAGCCGAGCAGAGGGAGTCCCGTCAGGGCGGTTGATCGCCGATCGACTGCGCCGACTCTTGATTCCCACTGCGGTGTGGGCCTTCCTGTGGCTCACCTACGAACTCGTCTCTGCCGTCGCGCCGGGGCCGCACAGATGGATCTGGCAGTGGTTCCCCGGCTACCTGGTGCCCGTGTGGTTCCTGATCGTGTACATCCCGCTGATCGTCACCCTGCCGATCACCGCGGCCTGGCACAACCGCCATCCGGTGCCCGTCCTCGCAGCCCTGGCGGGATTGATCGCCCTCGGCAGCCTACTCGGCCGCGGCCTGGGCATGTCATGGGTCGAGTGGCTGACCGCGGCGGTCGTATGGGTCTTCTGTCATCACCTCGGCTATGCCTGGCGTACGTTCCAGCTGGGTCGGCGCCCGCTGCTCCAGCGGTCGGCGATCGCCGGCGCAGGACTCACCACGTTGATCGCACTGACGGTGTTCGCGCAGTACCCCCACTCGATGGTCGCGACCACCGACATGGAGTCGAACATCTTTCCCACCAACGCTGCGATCGCTGCGCTCGCGGTCTTTCAACTCGGGTTGCTGGCGGTGATCACTCCCCCGTTGGCGCGCCTTCTGCGTCGGCCACAGGTGTGGACGTGCGTCGTCGCCGTCAATGCGGTGGCGCTGACCGTGTTCCTGTGGCACATGACTGCGTACGTCGTCGTCGTGCGGATCTTCGAGGGGACCGGCCACACGCTGCTCACCGACCCCACCGCCGCCTGGTGGGCCCAGCGCGGGTTGTGGCTGCTGGCGCCACTGGCCGTTCTGCTGGCACTGATCGCGGCGCTGGCACCGGTCGAGAGCTGGTCCCGGAAGTCACGGCCAACGCCGGATCGGAACGTATGAATCCCAAAATACAAGGGTCTCGAAATTCTCGTGTCAACCATATCGAGACCTCTGCACCCTTGATGCAACCGATTTAGCTCATAAGAGCGATCGGCGACTGACGACACGTCTCATTATTCAACCCGGCTCCAACCACATTTCGAGACCTTTTTGAGATAGGGTGGTCGCATGGTCCCGGAGTTCCGATCGGAGACATCGGCATGATGCTCGGCTACGCCCGCGTGGGCGTGCAGCCCCACACGCTCGAGTCCCAGTTCGATGCCCTGACGCAAGCGGGTGTCGATCCACAGCGGATCTACAGCGACCATTCGGTGGGCGCCCGTGCCGCCGGCGGACGTCCGGGACTCGCGGAATTGCTGCGATATGCACGACCCGGCGACGTCACGGTCGTGGTCGGGATCGACCGGCTCGGCCGTACGACGCGCGAGGTTCTCACAACCGCGCGCGAGCTCTCCACCAACCAGATCGGACTGCGGTCACTGCGCGAAGGTCTCGACACCGACGACACCACCGGCGCGATGATCGTCGGAGTTCTCGCCTCACTCGCCGAACTCGACAAGGCGGACGGACCGGCGAGGCGCACGTCCGGCGCCGGCACGCACGGTGCCACGGGTGTCGGCCGCCCTCGGGCACTCGACGGTGATCAGGTCGCGTTCGCCGAACGGATGCGCGCCGACGGCCAGCCGGTCGGATCCATCGCCGCGGCCCTGGGAGTCAGTCGGGCGACGCTCTACCGCACTCTGGCCGAAAGGCGCTCGGCCCGTTGACCATCACCGACACTCACCTCGATCCGGACCTGTTCCGGCAGGGTTTCGACGACGCCAACACCCGGCTCAACGCTTTCCCACCGGCGTGGGCTCGACATCATGCGTCCACGATCATGGCCGCGGCGCGCGACAGCGACGACGACCGACCGAGCTACACCCGCGGCTACCGCGCTGCGCTGTACGGCTACCTCCGACACTCGGCCGTCTGAATGACCTCGCCGGCTCGAACCCGTCTCACCGACCTCTTGACAGAGCGTGCGCGGCGAGCTCAAACTCCTAACCATGAAAGTTTCACCTAATCGCGATAGGCGTGCCGAACGTCGTGAGGCAACCCGTCGCGAGATCGTCGATGCAGCGTGGGACATCGCCCATGCCGAGGGGCTGGCGTCGGTGACCTTGCGGGAGATCGCCGATCGGATCGGGATGCGTCCGCCCTCGCTCTATTCTCACGTCGACTCGAAGAACGCCGTGTTCGACGCGATGTTCGCCGACGCATACCGGCAGCTCGGGGCCGACTTCGACGCCATGGAACTTCCCGACGACCCGCGTGCCGCACTGCAGGTGGTCGCGGAGGTCTTCTTCGATTTCGCGACCGCCGATCCGGCCCGATACCAACTGATGTTCCAGCGCACCCTTCCCGGATTCACGCCGAGCGATGCCGCCTACGCCGAAAGCCTCCGGCAGTACGGGACGCTGCGGACATCGCTGGGCCAGGCAGGTGTCGCCATGCAGGACGACCTCGACATCTGGACCGCACTGCTCAGTGGTTTCACCGCCCAGCAGCTCGCCAATGACCCCGGCGGGGATCGATGGCGACGTCAACTGCATCGGATGGTCGACATGTTCTGCGACGCAGTCGGAATCGAAGAGACGCAGCGATGAACACGACCGCTCGGACTCCGTCACAACCGAGACCTGCTGCCCTGCAGCACGATCTCGCGATGGGTCTGGCCGCCACCGAGTATCGCCGCGTCGTCGAACTGCTCCAATCCCTGACACCCGAGCAGTGGGTGTCCACGACCGACTGCCCGGGCTGGACCGTTCGTGACATGTCCGCCCACATGCTCGGCATGGTCGAGATGGCCGCAACCCTGCGTGAACAGCGCCGACAGATGCGCACAGCCCGCCGACGAAAGGATGGGCTCTTCATCGACGCGCTCACTGCTCTGCAGATCGAGGAGCGGCGGCACATGCGCCCCGAGCAGATCATCGACAGCTACGCACAGCGTGCACCGAAGGCAGTCCGAGGCCGTACGCGCACACCTGGCCTCATCCGGCGGCGCACACTCGGTGTTCCCGGCGAGTTCGGCGGCGAAGCCGAATCCTGGACCACCGGGTACCTCACCGACGTGATCCTCACCCGCGATCCGTGGATGCACCGCATCGACATCGCCCGGGCCACCGGCGCCGAACACACCATCACCGCCGACCACGACGGTGTGCTGGTCGCAGACGTCGTCGCCGAGTGGGCCGCTCGACACGGCAGGCCCTTCTCCCTGAACCTGACCGGCCCGGCCGGCGGCCACTGGTCGCACGGGCGGGGCGGACCGGAAATCGAACTCGACGCGATCGAGTTCACCCGCATCCTGTCCGGACGTACGCCCGGAAACGGCCTTCTCACCACCCTGGTTCCCTTTTGACACGAAAGAAATCCCATGAACATCCATCGAATCGACGCCGATGTGAGTGTCCTCGCCGACCAGACCGAGATTCCCGGGCTGGGCCATCTCCCGATCAACGCCTTCGTCCTCCATGCAGATCAGCCCGTCGTGGTCGACACCGGTCTGAGCCTTCCCGACCGTGACTTCCTCGGCACACTCTCGTCGGTTCTCGATCCCGCGGATGTGCGGTGGATCTGGCTCACCCACCCCGACCGCGACCACACCGGCGGACTCTACGATCTCCTCGACGCCGCTCCGCAGGCCAAGGTGATCACCACATTCCTCGGTGTCGGCATCCTGTCCACCGAGCGCCCCCTCCCGATGGACCGGGTCCACCTGCTCAACCCCGGGCAGAGTCTCGACGTGGGCGATCGCACGCTGCGCGCATTCCGCCCACCACTCTTCGACAGCCCCTCCACCACGGGCTTTCTCGACTCCCGCACCGGGGCCTGCTTCTCCTCCGACTGTTTCGGCGCGGTGATGGAAACCGCCGACGACGCCGCGGTGCCCGACCTGGCGGCCGCACCACAGTCCGATATCCGGGATCGGCAATTGCTCTGGGCCGGTGTCGACAGTCCGTGGGTGCACAACGTCGATCCGAATCGTTTCGCGGACATGGTCTCCGAGCTCCGGGCCGTCGATCCGTCGTGGATTCTCAGTAGCCATCTCCCTCCGTCACAGGCGACGGGCATGCTTTTCGACAACGTGCTCGGCGCGCCGGAGTCCGAACCGTTCGTCGGTGCCGACCAGGCAGCACTCGAGGCCATGCTGGCCGAGTTCGAGCCGGCGGCCTGACCGCGATCACCATCGGACGAACACCGGTGCCGTCGGGCCACCCTGTGCTAAGCAGAGTGGGTGCCTCATATCATGCGCACTCCCGACGATCGCTTCGCCGATCTCCCCGACTTTCCCTACACCCCGCGGTACCTCGACCTCGACGGCGTGCGCATGGCCGTCGTCGACGAGGGTGCACGCGACGGTGACACCGTTCTCCTGCTCCACGGGGAACCGACGTGGGGATACCTCTACCGCAAGATGATCCCCACCCTCGTCGACGCCGGCTTGCGCGTGGTGGTCCCCGATCTCATCGGGTTCGGCCGCTCCGACAAACCGGCGTCGATCGAGGACTACACGTACCAGAAGCATGTCGACTGGACATTCGGCATGGTGACCGCCCTCGGCCTCGATGACATCACCCTGTTCGGACAGGACTGGGGCAGCCTCATCGGGCTACGGATCGCGGCCGAACACCCGGAACGCTTCGCACGGATCGTCATCGCGAACGGGTTCCTGCCGACCGCCCAGAGGTCGCCGTCGGCAGCTTTTCTGGTGTGGCGCACGTTCGCTCGCTGGACGCCGGTCTTCCCGATCAGCCGTATCGTCGACACCGGATCACTCACCCGACTCACGAAAGTCGAACGCGCAGCGTACGACGCGCCTTTCCCGACCAAGGAGTACAAGGCCGGCGCACGCGCGTTTCCCCGGCTCGTGCCGCTCGATGAGGACGACCCCGCCATCCCCGCGAACCGTGCGGCGTGGGAAATGCTGGCGTCGTGGGACAAGCCGTTCCTCACCCTGTTCGGCACCAAGGACCCCATCCTCGGTCGCGGCGACGGCCCCCTGCAGCGCCACATTCCCGGCGCGGCAGGGCAACCCCACGACCGACTGCGCGGCGGACACTTCATCCAGGAGGACCAGGGACCGGAGCTCGCGCGCGGGATTGTCGATTTCGTCAACCGTGCATCCTCGTGATCCGTTGCGAGCGTGGCTTCGCCGGTCCCCGAAGCCGAGGGCTTGTCCACACCGGACCGCAACCCCGAGGTGTACGTGAACGCCGCACAGCACACCGACGTCATTCGGCCGTCGGGGGGTGACCCATGAGCCTCCACACCGACGCGCGTCTCGCAACCAGCTCCGACATCTCCGTCCTGGCCCAGCTGCTCGACGCCTTCAATCGCGAGTACGACGAACCGACACCGGGCCCGGAGTTTCTCGCGCAGCGACTGGCCGAACTACTGGGCACCGAGTCGACATTCGCCGTCGTGGCAGGATCTCCGATCACGGCATTCGGCCTCGTCACCATTCGCACCAACGTCTGGTCGACGGGTGGGATCGCGCTCCTCGACGAGCTGTACACCGTTCCGGCCGAGCGTGGACGTGGCCTGGGCAGCGCCGTCATCGATGTGGCCGTGGCCGAAGCGGCACGACGCGGCGCGGGCGAATTCGAGATCGAGGTGGACGAGCCCGACGTCGACGCACATCGGTTCTATGCCAGACACGGCTTCCCCGTGCGCGATCCGGCCACCGGCGATCGAGCGTTCGTGCTACGCAAGCAGATCGGCGACGTCACCCCGGGTGCGCACTGACGGCGCTGGCTCGTCAGTTTCGTTCGTAGCGCTCCAGCCTCGCGTACAACTCGCGCATCGTCTCCTCGATGTCGTCAAGGAACGAGTCGACCTGGTCTTCGTTGTATCCGCGTCGGCCGATCGGCGGTCGGCCGAACGCCACGTTGTGGACATCATCCGGGGTGAGCATGAGTTCATTGTGGCAAACGGGCTGTCGCCCACCCGAGCACTCATCGCCCTCCCGCGAAGAACTGCCGGATGTCACCGGCAACCAGGTCGGGCCGCTCGAGGGCGGCAAAGTGCCCACCCTCGTCGAACCGGCTCCAGTGCACGATGTTCGAGTTGTCGCGTTCGGCGAAGACTCGGATCGTCTGGAAGTCGCTGGCGAAGACCGCGACACCGGTGCGCGCCGTGTTCACCTGTGGATCGGTTGCCGCGCGCGCGTTCTCGAGGTAGCTGCGGCTCATCCCGGACGCGGCGTTCGCGAACCAGTTCACACTGACCTCGAGCAGGATGGTCTCCAGCGGAACCAACGAGGTCCCGTTTCCGAAGGAGTTGAACAGCTCGCTGTACGCGAGCAACCCGACCGGCGAGTCACTGAGCCCCACCGCGACGGTCTGGGGCCGGGAGGCGTTCATCGTGTTGTAGCCACCGACGGACTGGAACCACTGCATGTGTTCGAGACCGGCGTAGTCGGCCGGTTCGAGCTTCTCGAACTCGTCCGGATCGCCCGAGGGAAACGAGAACAATTGCAGAACATGTAGTCCCAGAAAGCCTTCGGGGTCGATCAGCCCGAGTTCTCGCGCGACAAGGGCACCGTTGTCGGAACCGTGGATGCCGTAGCTGTCGTATCCGAGACCACGCATCAGCGTGTCGTATGCCGCGGCGACCCGGGCCGTCGTCCACCCGGCCGTGACCGGCTGCGAGTACCCGAATCCCGGGGCGTCGGGAATCACGACGTCGAACGCGTCCTCGGCACGACCGCCATGGGCGACCGGGTCGACCAGTAGGTCGATCATGTCGAGATAGTCGACGCTCGAACCGGGATAGGTGTGCGCCAGCAACAGCGGAGTGGCGTCCGGCTCGGCGGAACGGACATGGATGAAATGAATGGCCTGCCCGTCGATCTCGGTGACGAAGTGCGGGACCGCGTTGATCCGGGATTCGGCCGCTTTCCAGTCGAAGCTGCGCCAGGCATCGACGGCGTCGCGCAGGTAGTCGTTCGGGGTTCCCGCGTCCCAGTCGTCGGTCGGTGACGGTTGGGGCAGGCGGGTGCGGGCGAGGCGATCGTCGAGGTCGGCGATTTCGGCATCCGAGACGGACACGGTGAACGGTTGGACGGTGAGCGTTGCTGTGGTCATGTCACGACGATATTCCTCAATTAGGTAGGATCTGTTCCTAATAAAGACCCGACTTGTGAGGACTTCTGATGGCCGATCCCACCGCGCGGCTACTCGGCCTCCTCGCCCTGCTCCAAACCCACCGGGAATGCTCGGGTACCGATCTCGCCGACCGTCTCGGTGTCTCGACCCGCACCATCCGGCATGACATCGATCGGCTACGTGAACTGGGGTATCCGGTCGACGCGACCCGTGGCGCCGCCGGCGGTTATCGGCTCGGCTCCGGAGGCAGGTTGCCACCGCTGCTCCTCGACGACGAGGAGGCCGTCGCGGTCACGGTCGGGCTGCGCGCAGCCGTGGGGATCGCAGGTGTCGACGAGGCCGGGACCCGCGCTCTAACGAAGCTGGAGCAGATGCTCCCCGCGCGGCTGCGGCCCACCATCGACGCGATCCGTTCGAGCGTGGAGCACGGACCGGAGAACACCGGCACCGATGCCCCCGACCCGCACGTCGACACATCGGTCCTGCAGGCCGTCGCCGCGGCCATCCGCGACGTCGAGTGGCTCCGGTTCGACTACGACGACCAACCCCGACTGGTGGAGCCGTACCGCCTTCTGTGCTGGCAACGCCGCTGGTATCTGATCGCCCGGGACCCGCGCGCGGACACCTGGACGACGTATCGCATCGACCGGATGGACCTGCGAATGCCGACACGACGCCGCTTCGACCCTCAGCCGCTGCCCGGTGGGGACTACACGGCTTTCGCGATGCGCACGATCGCCGAGAGCGGCTGGAACGTGCATGCGCGTCTTCGTGTCGACGCGCCCGCCGAGGACGTTCTGGCGCGGATCAACCCCGCCGTCGGAGCCGTCGAGCCCATCGACGAGCACCACTGTGTGCTGGTCACCGGCGCCGACAGCCTCGACACCGTCGCCGTGTACATCGGCATGCTGATGATGGATTTCACGGTGGAGTCCCCCGCCGAACTCATCCCCCGGCTCCGGCTGATCTCGGAGCGATATGCGAGAGCCGTCGCCGGGTCCGCAGTGCCGTGAACGCGTCGCCAACAGCTGGTAAAGCGACCTGCCCGACAGTCCACGAAACGCCTGCGCAACGATAGAGGGCACAACGTGACGTCGGCCGATGGGAAATGACCGAGTGAGTGAGACGTATGCCGGTGACCTGATCCCGGTCTTCTTCCTCTCCGACAGCACCGGTATCAGCGCCGAAACCATGGGCAATGCCCTCCTGCTGCACTTTCCCGATCACCGGTTCGACCGGACGCTGATCCCGTTCATCACCACCGCCGACGACGCCCGTCAGGTCGTGCGACGGATCGACGCGGCCGTGGACCGCGGTGTGACACCGCTCGTGTTCGTCACGGCTGCGCTCGACGACGTGCGTCTCGAGTTGCAGCAGACCCGGGCGCCCCTGATCGATTTCTTCGACATGCACATGCAGCAGGTCGAGGCGATCCTGGGTACCCGGGGCGCCCGGACACCTGCCCGCCTGCACGGTGTCGGCGACGTCAAGCGCTACAACGCGCGGATGCAGGCGGTGGAGTACGCGATCGAGCACGACGACGGCCAGAGTGTGCGCACGCTGGACAAGGCCGACGTCATCTTGGTGGCACCGTCGCGCTGCGGCAAGACCCCGACGACGATGTACCTCGCATTGCAGCACGGCTTGCGGGTCGCCAACTATCCGCTGGTCGACGAGGATCTCGTCAGCACCGACCTACCCCGTCCGATCCGACACCTGCAGGACCGGTGCTTCGGGATCATGACCACCGCGGCCCGCCTCAGCGCGGTCCGGACGGAGCGTCGCCCGGATTCGACGTACGCGTCCCTGCGACAGTGCACCTACGAACTCAAACGTGCAGAGGAGCTCTACCGCACGCACGACCTGCCCGTCATCGACTCATCGGCCAAGTCCGTCGAAGAAATGTCAACGCTCATCCTGCAAGTGCTCGCACGCAGACCCCACCCCGGAAATTGAGGAGCCAGTTCATGAACAGCAACGTCCGATGGTTCGCCGACCTCGGCCTCGCCGACCTCGAGCAGGTCGGTGGGAAGAACGCATCGCTCGGCGAGATGGTCCGCAACCTGACCGACGTCGGGGTCCGGGTCCCCAACGGGTTCGCGACCACCGCCGACGCTTATCGCCGGTTCGTGAACCAGCCCGATGCGGCGGGTACCAGCCTGGCCGACCGGATCAGCGCGCGTCTCGCCGGCCTCGACACCGACGACGTGCAGGCACTGGCCGCGACCGGCAAGGAGATCCGGGCGGCGGTGATGGATCAGCCGTTCCCCGCCGACCTCGAGGACGACATCCGGACCGCGTTCGCCGAGTTGTCGGGCGGATCGGACGAGGCCTCGTTCGCGGTGCGATCGAGCGCGACCGCGGAGGACCTGCCGGACGCGTCGTTCGCCGGGCAGCAGGAGACGTTCCTCAACGTCCGCGGGATCGACGCGATCCTGCAGGCGATGCGCGAGGTGTTCGCGTCGCTCTACAACGATCGCGCCATCGCCTACCGCGTGCATCACGAGTTCGAGCACGACGCCGTCGCCCTGTCAGCGGGCGTCCAGCAGATGGTGCGCTCCGACATCGGTACGTCGGGCGTCATGTTCACCATCGACACCGAATCCGGTTTCGCCGACGCGGTATTCGTCACGTCCTCCTACGGACTGGGCGAAGCGGTCGTCCAGGGCGCGGTGAACCCCGACGAGTTCTATGTCTACAAGCCGGCGTTGCGCGCGGGTCGTCCGGCGGTGCTCAAGCGCGGCATCGGATCGAAGGCGACCAAGATGATCTACACCGACAATCGTTCGGTGGGCCGGACGACCGAGTTCGTCGATGTGGACGCCGCCGATCGCCGCGTACTCAGCCTCACCGACGCAGAGGTCGAGGCACTCGCCCGCCAGGCGCTGCTGATCGAGGAGCACTACGGGCGGCCCATGGACATCGAATGGGGCAAGGACGGCGTCGACGGTGAGCTCTACATCCTGCAGGCGCGTCCGGAGACGGTGCAGTCGCGGGCTGCGGTGACGGGCCAGCAGCGCTTCCGGCTCAACGAGTCCGGCAATGTCCTCGTCGAAGGCCGGGCCATCGGCGCGCGCATCGGCGCCGGCGCCGTCCGGGTGCTGGAGTCGGTGGAACAGATGCACGAGTTCCAGGCCGGTGAGGTGCTCGTCGCGGACATGACCGACCCCGACTGGGAGCCGATCATGAAGCGCGCCAGCGCCATTGTGACCAACCGCGGCGGACGGACCTGTCATGCCGCGATCATCGCCCGTGAGCTCGGCATCCCGGCAGTCGTCGGATCCGGCGGGGCAACACGGTCACTCGAGGCCGGACGCGAGGTGACCGTCTCCTGCGCGGAAGGCGACACCGGATACGTCTACGACGGATTGCTCGACTTCGACGTCACCGAATCCTCGATCGAGGCGATGCCCGAGATCAGCACGAAGATCATGATGAACGTGGGCACGCCGGAGCAGGCGTTCGCGTTCTCCCGACTGCCGAACAGCGGTGTGGGGCTGGCCCGTCTGGAGTTCGTGATCAACCGCCAGATCGGGATCCACCCCAAGGCGCTCCTCGATTTCGAAACCCTCGACGAACCGCTCAAGGAGCAGATCGGTGAGGCGATCGCCGCGTATCCGAGTGCCCGCGAGTTCTTCGTCGACCGGGTGGCCGAGGGTGTCGCGACGATCGCCGCGGCGTTCGCACCGCACCCGGTGATCGTGCGCATGTCGGACTTCAAGTCCAACGAGTACGCGAAGCTCGTCGGTGGCGACCTCTACGAGCCCGACGAGGAGAACCCGATGATCGGTTACCGCGGCGCGTCCCGGTATCTGTCGAAGGACTTCGCCGACTGTTTCGCGATGGAGTGTGCGGCCCTGAAGTACGTCCGCGACGAGATGGGCCTGACCAACGTCAAGATCATGATCCCGTTCGTCCGCACGCTCGCCGAGGCCGAGGGTGTGATCTCACTACTCGCATCGCACGGCCTGCGCCGCGGCGAGAACGGGCTCGAGGTGATCATGATGTGCGAGGTGCCGTCCAACGCGGTGATCGCCGACGCATTCCTCGATCACTTCGACGGCTTCTCCATCGGTTCCAACGACATGACGCAGCTGACGCTTGGGCTCGACCGCGATTCCGCGCTCGTCGCCGACTCGTTCGACGAACGCGATCCGGCCGTGAAACACATGCTCGAGGCGGCGATCTCGGCGTGCAAGGCGCGCGGCAAGTACGTCGGTATCTGTGGGCAGGGCCCGAGCGATCATGTCGATCTGGCCGAATGGCTCCTCGAGCAGGGCATCGAGTCGATGTCGCTGAATCCGGACACCGTGGTCGACACCTGGCAACGGTTGGCCGAGCTCGGCTGATCGCACCTCTGCAGAAGTGAACCCGCTCCTGTGCGTCGGAGCGGGTTCACTTGTCGGGCGGACCTGACGTCAGCTGTCCAGAATGCGATGCAGCGCCTCGGCGAACGCATCGGGTTCACCCGTCTGCCCATATTCGCCGCCGAGGAATCCTCCGTGATCGCCCGGCACGGACATGTGCTCGAAGTCCCCGGCTGCGGCCAGTGCCCGCGCCCCGCGAGCGGCGAACTGCTCACCGGATCCCGCTCCGGTGGCCACCACGATTCGGGTCTCTGCCGCAGCGAGTGCCGCGAGGTCGTGACGGAACGGGGTGCAGGTCCGCATGTTCAGTCCCAGAAGCGGATTGGCGCGCGAGCCGTCGTCGTCGGCGGACATACCGAACATCGCCGGGTCGGGTGCCGGACCGGCGAGGTAGTCGTCGGGCAGCGGTCCTTGTAGGGAGACGAGCGCGATGAACTTCGCCATCGCGTGACCCTCACCCAGCTTCTGGTAGGTGTCGTAGATGTCGGCGACCACCGCGTCGATGACCTCACAGTCCTCGACGAACTGTGAGGCCGGCGGCTCGTGCGCGACCAGTACACGCACGTCAGGCCGGTACGCGGCGATCCAGGCCAGGGCGTTTACCGCTCCCCCACTGGTCGCGAAGACGTCCACCTCACCGAGGTCGGCTGCGGCGAGGACCGCCTGCAGGTCGGCGGCATGTTGGCCGGGGTCGATCTCGATGGTCGGGTCGTCGACCGCGCTGCGGCCCGCTCCGCGCGGGTCGTACGTGACGACTGTGCGGTCGGTGAAGTGGCCCCGGAGGGTCCCGAACGCCTCGGCTTCCATCGGCGAGCCGAAGATGAAGAGAGGTGTCCGGTCGCCTCCGGCGGCATGGACGTCGTAGGTGATGGTCGCGCCGGGAACGGCGATCGAGCGGGTGTCGACGGTGGTGGTCATGGGTTCATCTCCTGGTGTCGGAAATCCTGACCTGTAGACCACCCGAGCGCCACGAATTCATCGCAGCCGGCCGCCGGCGTCAGTTCACTCGAGCACGAACACCGGAATCTGTCGATCGGTCTTGGTCTGATACTCGGCGTATTGCGGGAACGCGGCCACCGACAGGTCCCACCAGTGCTCACGCTCCTCGCCCTCGAGCTCACGGGCGGTGAGTTCTCGTACCGACGTGCCATCCTGCACCGAGATCTGCGGATGTGCCTTGACGTTGAAGTACCAGGACGGGTGGCCGGGTGCCCCGCCCTTGGAGGCGACCATCGCGTACTTGCCGTTCTCCTCGACCCGCATCAACGGCACGTAGCGCTTCTTGCCCGACTTGGCCCCGGTGGTGGTGAACAGGACGATTGGGCGGCCCATCACCTGGACGCCGTCGGTCGTGCCTTGCTCCAGGATCTTCTCGGTCTGGTCACGCACCCACCCCTCGGGGCTGAGTTCTGGTTGATCGCTCATGTAGCTAAGCAACGTCTTCGTGGCCCGCGCCATTCCGCGGCGGCGCTACCCCACGGACGGCATCGAGTCAGCGCGGAGAGTGTCGCAGCACGGCGACCAAGAAGTCGGACTCCGGCGTGAAGGGCCGGACATCCCAGGCCGACAACAACAACTCGCTCACCAGTCCCCCTGCGGCAGCATCGGCGAGGAAGTCGTCGAACGGATAGCCTCGGCCTGCGCCGAAGCCGACTACGACGCGCCCGTCGGCAGCGAGGTGCTCGGCGAATCGCGCGAGAACCGTCCGCCGGTCATCGGGATCGAGGAAGGTGACCACATTGCCTGCACTGACGATCATGTCGAACGCGGCGTCGATCCCCTCGCCACGCAAGTCGAGTTCCGCCAGGTCGCCGACGAGCCACGTGGGACCCGGGTAATCGGATCCGGCAGCCTCGATCAGAACAGGATCAATATCGACACCCACGACCGAATGACCTGCAGCGGAAAGGAACCCGCCAAGCCGTCCCGCTCCGCACCCCGCGTCCAGGACATGCGCTCCGCGGTCGACCATCGCGTCGATCAGCCTGGCTTCACCGTCGATGTCCTGGCCGCGTGCCGCCAGGTCACGGAAGCGTTCACGGTAGCGGTGCGAATGTCCGGGGTCGGCCGCGATGATCTCCAGCCACGTGGACGGTCGGGAGTTCCCCGGGGTTGACGCCGTCACGGTGCAACTCCGGACGCGTCGCGGAGATCATCTGATCTGATCATCTGCCCATTCTGGCAAATCCCCTTTGATCACGGACTCGCCATCGAACCCGGCAGCCGGTGATATCAATCGGAGTCCGTTGCTAGCATCGATATCAACAAGGGAGGATGATAGCGATGAAGAACGTGACGGTCCGAAATCTCAGCGACGAAGTGCACCGGGCGATCCGTATCCGCGCCGCGGAACACGGCCGTAGCACCGAGGCCGAGATACGGGCGATCCTCACCGACGCCGTGCAACCACCCGGCCGAATCAAGCTCGGCACGCAACTGGCCGAGATTTGGGCGACCGAACCCTTCACCGAGGAAGAGCACGCCCAGCTGGACAACCGCGACCGTACGCATCACGAACCCATGGAGTTCGGCGAGTGATCATCCTCGACACCAACGTCGTCAGCGAACCCATGCGCCGCCGCCCGGAGCAGCGGGTTCTCGAATGGCTCGACATGCAGAATCTCGAGACCCTGTACCTGACCACAGTGACCGTCGGTGAACTGCGATATGGCCTGGCCGTCCTACCCACCGGCCGCCGCCGCGACGGACTCAGCGAACGACTGGAGCACACACTGTCGCTCTTCGCCGGCCGCATCCTGCCCTACGATCTCGACGCTACCGCCCACTACGCCCGCCTGATGTCCGTCGCTCGCGCCGCCGGAACCGCGATAGCTACCGCCGACGGGATGATCGCCGCCAACGCAGCCGCCGCCGGGTTCGCTATCGCCACCCGCGACACCGCCCCGTTCCAGGCCTCTGGAGTCCCCACCATCGACCCATGGCAATAGCCTGACCCGGCCGCTGTGGACCACGTGTGCCACCGCGTTCATTGGGCTTCCCTCGCCAACGATGAGGGCGGTGCTGTGAACGAGATTCCCCGACAACACTATTCGACGGGCGACCTGACCCGAGTGGGCCTGGGCGGGAAGGTCCGCAATCGATCACGAGGGATGGTCCACGGGCTGGGATTACGCGCTCGGCTCCATCGGGTCTGCCCCATTGGACCTCTGCTGCCAAGTGTTGGTTCATCCACCCATCAAGAATGGGCCCTGAACAAGGAACCGCTTCGTTGTCGGGCTGACAGGATTTGAACCTGCGACCACTTGACCCCCAGTCAAGTGCGCTACCAAACTGCGCCACAGCCCGTTGCCCCGCGAACGAGGCCCTGATGACATTAGCCGACGACGGGTGTTCCGATCCAATCGCCTGGTCAGGCCGCGGTCAGTTGGCGGCCGAACGACCCTTGTAGAACATCCAGCCTGCGGTGATCAGGATGGCACCGACGATCGAGCCGATGATGCCGCTCGCGCGGAACTCCAGGCCGTCGCCAGACAGCAGGCTGATCAACAGACCGCCGACGAACGACCCGACGAGTCCGGCGACGATCGCCAACGTCCAGTCGATCCCCTTGGCGCCCTTGCCGAGGACGAGTTGCGCTCCCGCGCCGATCAGCATTCCGAACAGGATGATTCCGATGATGAGCACGAGTGGCAGTATCGCATGACCAACCACTCGCGCCGCACATGGTCAGCGTTTGCGGCGTTGCTCCCGTTTGTCGCGCACCCGCACGTTGATCCGCACGGGTGAACCGTCGAATTCGAACTCCTCACGCAGGCGGCGTTCCAGGAACCGGCGGTAGCCCGCTTCCAGGAATCCGGTGGTGAAGAGAACGAAAGTCGGCGGCCTGGTTGCGGCCTGGGTGGCGAACATGACCCGCGGCTGTCGACCGCCGCGCAGCGGCGGTGGTGTCGCGGCGATGACCTCTTTGAGCCAGTTGTTCAGCCGGCCGGTGGGGATCCGCTTGTCCCATGACTCCAGTGCCCCGTCGAGTGCCGGTACCAGCTTCTGCACCGCTCGCCCGGTCGTGGCGGAGATGTTGACCCGGCGCGCCCACGGCACCCGCGCTAACTCTCGGTCGATCTCCTTGTCCAGCTGGTAGCGGCGATCCTCGTCCACGAGGTCCCACTTGTTGAACGCGATGACCAGCGCGCGGCCGCTCTCGATCACCATCGTCAGCACCCGCAGATCCTGCTCGGTGATCGGATCGGAGGCGTCGATCAGCAGAATCGCCACCTCCGCGGCCTCCAAGGCCGAGCGCGTCCGCAGCGAGGCGTAGTACTCGTGTCCGCTGGCCGTTCGCACCTTGCGGCGCAAACCGGCGGTGTCCACGAATTGCCATGTGCTGCCGCCGAGTTCGACGAGTTCGTCGACGGGGTCCACGGTGGTGCCGGCGACGTTGTCGACCACCGAACGCTGTGATCCCGCGAGCTTGTTCAACAGCGAACTCTTGCCGACGTTCGGTTTCCCGACGAGCGCGACGCGTCGCGGGCCGCCGAGCGACGGTGCCTCGCGGGGGGTTTCGGGCAGCACCTCGAGGATCACGTCGAGCAGATCACCCGCGCCACGGCCGTGGGCCGCGGACACCGGATGGGGTTCGCCGAGTCCCAACGACCACAGCGTCGCGACCTCCGCCTCGGCCCGCTCGCTGTCGACCTTGTTGGCGGCGACCACGACAGGGGTCTTGGACCGACGCAGCACCCGGGCCACGGCCTCCTCGGTGGCCGTCGCACCGACCGTGGCGTCGACGACCAGCACGATGGCGTCGGCGGACTGCATCGCGAACTCGGCCTGCGCGGCGACCGCCTGCTGCAGCCCCTTGGCGTCCGGCTCCCATCCGCCGGTGTCGACGACGGTGAATCGTCGCCCGGACCAGCTCGCGGCGTAGGACACCCGGTCCCGGGTCACACCGGGAATGTCTTCAACGACCGCCTCGCGGCGGCCGAGAATACGGTTGACCAGGGTCGACTTGCCGACGTTCGGGCGCCCGACGATGGCGACAACGGGAACCGGGGTCGCATCGATCGGCAGGCCGTCGACGTCGACGCCGGACATCTCCCAGTCCGACTCGTCCGACCACGTCCCGTCGCCGGGCTGCGCGAGATCCTCTCCCGCTGAACCGTGTTCGCTCACGACTGCACTCCGATCCGATCGCGGACCAGGTTGTCGAGGGTGTCGATCACCTGGTCGAGGGTCAGGTCGCTCGTGTCGACGAGGACCGCGTCGGAGGCCGGGCGAAGCGGTGACACAGTCCGGGTGGAGTCGAGGTGATCACGCCGGTTCACCCCGGCCAGCACCTCGTCGAGGACGCTGTCGCGGCCGGCCGCGAGATTCTGCCGGTGCCGTCGGACCGCTCGGGCCTCCGGTGTCGCGGTGAGGAAGATCTTGAGATCGGCGTCCGGGAACACGACCGTGCCGATGTCGCGACCCTCCACCACGACGAACGACCCGTCGGCCTCCCGACGTTGTACCGCGACGAGTTTGGTGCGGACCTCCGGTACCGCGGAGACCGCCGACACTGCGTCGGTGACCTCGTCGGTGCGGATGGCCACCGAGACGTCGACGCCGTCGAGGTAGGTCGTGGAGCCGGTTTCGGCCACGTCGAGCCGGATGTCGGCCGCGTCCACGACGGTACCGATCGACGCGGCATCCTGCAGGGGCACACCGGCATTCAACACGGCGAGGGTTGCCGCCCGGTACATCGCGCCGGTATCGAGGAACCGCGCGCCCACGCGGTCGGCGAGGATCTTCGACACGGTCGACTTCCCGGTTCCGGCCGGTCCGTCGATCGCGATGACCCGGGGACCGTTCGAGTTCGGCGTGGTCACAGGTTCACCGCCTTGTACAGCGCACCGATCTCGTTCTTGTTGAGCACGCGGAGACTGCCCGGGCGCTGATCGCCGAGCGCGACCGTGCCGATGTGGGTGCGTACCAGTCCGGTCACCGGGAATCCGACTTCTTCCATGAGGCGACGTACGATCCGGTTCCGTCCTTCGTGCAGGACGATCCGCACCAGCGACTGGCCCTCGTGAACCTCGACCGGGGTGAACCCGTCGACGACGACCGGGCCGTCCTCGAGTTCGATACCGGCGCGCAGGGTTCTGCCCAGCGATCGCGGCACTTCCCCACGGACGGTGGCGAGGTAGGTCTTGGGGACCTCATAGGAGGGGTGCATCAACCGGTGTGCGAGTTCGCCGTCGTTGGTGAGCAGCAGCAGCCCCTCGGTGTCCGCGTCGAGGCGTCCGACGTGGAAGAGGCGCTGTCCGGCCATGACCCGCTCGGCGACGATGTCACCCACACACGGGCGACCCTGATCGTCGGCCATCGTGGACTGCCACCCCTTGGGCTTGTTGAGCGCCAGATACTGCTTGTCCTCGTCGATCACCACACGGGCTCCGTCGACGCGGATGATGGCGGTGTCGGGGTCGATCCGCAGGCCCTGCTCGGTGACGATCTCGCCGTCGACCTCGACCCGTCCCGCGGCGATCAGTTCCTCGGCTCCGCGTCGGGACGCGACACCCGCGGCGGCCAGGACCTTCTGCAGACGCACGCCGTCGGCGACATAGGTCGCACCCGACTCGTCGTCGCGCCATCCGGTGTCGGAATCGGGCCGTTGGTGGCGGGCCGGCTTGGCGTTGTTCAGCCGCACCTTGCCCGACGACACGTCGGGCTTCGACGAACCTTTGCGGTGCGGTTTCTTGGACGAGGTGCCGGCGACCCTCGGGTTCGCCTTGTCTCCGGTCTTGCGGGTGTTCTTGCCGGTGCCCTGCGTCCGTGCCTGCTTCTTGCGGCGCGGACCCGGTGTGCCGTCTCGGCCAGCGGATGCCATGTCATCGTTCCTGATCGTCGGTGCCGGATTCGGGCGCGTCCGCGTCCGACCCGGATGAATCGTTCCCTGTCGAGTCTGACCGGTGACCGCCGAGTTTGGCGAATCGTGGATCAGACGAGATCTCGTCGTCGAGGTCGTCGATGAGGTCGACATCCGGCAGCAGCGGCGCCAGATCGGGCAGTTCGTCCAGCGATGCCAGGCCGAGCCGCTCGAGGAACAGTTCGGTCGTGGCGTACGTGATGGCGCTGGTCTGCGGGTCGGCCCCGACCTCGTTGATCAGCCCCCGCGCGACCAGGGTGCGGATGACCCCGTCGACGTTGACGCCGCGGATGGCACTGACCCTCGCCCGTGTGACCGGCTGACGGTAGGCGATCACGGCCAGTGTCTCCAGCGCCGCCCTGGTCAGCTTGGACCGGGCCCCATCGAGCAACAGTCGCTCGACGTAGGGCGCGTAGTCGGCGCGGGTGTAGTACCGCCACCCGTCGCCGGCATATCGGAGGTCCATCCCGCTTCCGGCGGCGGTGAGCTCCTCCGACATGCGACTGACCATGGCCCGTACTCGCGCGGCGTCCTCGCCGACGGCGGAGGCGAGCTCGTCGACGGTCACCGGCGTGTCGACGACCAGCAGTACCGCCTCGAGGGCCGAGCGCAGGTGCCCGTCGTCGAGCGTCGGCTCGGGCTCGACGTCGAACATCGCGGCTTCGGGCGCAGTGTCCGTCGCGGAATCGGCCTGATCGCTCATCCGTAGTCCTCCGCCTTGTTCATGTCCAGGTCGTCCACCGTGCGGTCACCGGTCCAGGTGACCCGCAGGTCACCGAGCGCCTCGGGCTGCTCGAACGCGACCGCTCGCTCGCGGTACAACTCCAACAGTCCCAGGAAACTTCCGACGACTTCCAGCCCCGAGGCACATCCGAGGGTCAACTCGTGAAACGAGAGCCATGCGCCGGGCCGCGCGGTGAGCAGGCCGGCGATGCGCTCGGCCTGCGCCGGCACCGACACGCTGTGCATGTCGTGCAGGTGGTCGAGCCCGACCGTGGGCACCGGCCGCGGTGTCATCGCGGTGGCGGCAACGCTCGCGAATCCTGCCGCGTCGACTCCGAGCGTCACCTCGGGAAGGAGGTCCTCGAACTGCTTCTCCAGCGACACCGCACGCGGATAGCGTTGCAGGGCAGCTGCTTCGAGCTCGCCGAACAGGGCCGCCACCTGCTTGTAGGCACGGTACTGCAGCAGCCGCGCGAACAGCAGGTCCCGCGCCTCCAGCAGTGCCAGGTCCTCGGGATCGTCGACCTCACCCGACGGCAGCAGGCGGGCCGCCTTCAGGTCGAGCAGCGTGGCCGCAACGACGAGGAACTCGGTAGTCTGTTCGAGTCCGACCTCGGCACCCAGGTCACGGGTGTAGGCGATGAAGTCGTCGGTCACCTCGTGCAGCGCGACCTCGGTGACGTCGAGTCGATGCTGGCTGATCAGGTTGAGCAGCAGGTCGAACGGGCCCTCGAAGTTGGGCAGTCGCACCTGGAAGCCGACGGGTCCAGCCGTGTCGTTGTCCGCCGCATCGGCGTCGGCTACAGGAGGCTCGACCGCTGCACTGCCGACCGGACCGTCGGTCATGCCGACGTGGCGTCGCGAGCGATCACCTCGCGCGCGAGCGCACGATATGCCTTCGCGCCCGCGGACTTCGGCGCCCACGACGTGATCGGCTCACCGGCCACACTGGTCTCGGGAAACCGCACGGTACGACTGATGACGGTGTCGTACACGGCGTCGCCGAACACCTCGACGACCCGCCCCATCACCTCACGGGAATGCAGGGTGCGCGCATCGAACATGGTGACGAGGATGCCGCCGAGGGTCAGTCTCGGGTTCAGCCGGTCACGAACCTTGTCGACGGTGTCGGTCAGCAGCGCGAGTCCGCGGAGACTGAAGTACTCGCACTCCATGGGGATGACCACGGTGTCGGCGCAGGCCAGCGCGTTGACGGTGAGCAGACCCAGCGACGGCTGGCAATCGATGAGCACGAAGTCGTACCGGTCGAGAACTGGATGCAGCGCCCGGGCCAGCGACTGCTCACGCCCCACCTCGGTGACGAGCTGGATCTCGGCGGCCGACAGGTCGATGTTGCTGGGCAGCAGATCGAGTCCGTCGATCCGGGTCCGCATCAACACCTCGTCGGTGGCCGCCTGCGGCGGTACCAGCAGGTTGTAGACCGTCTGTTCCAGATCGTGATGCGGCACACCCAGTCCGGCCGACAACGCGCCCTGTGGGTCGAGGTCGACGAGCAGGACACGGCGACCGTACTCGGCGAGGGCAGCGCCCAGATTGATGGTCGACGTCGTCTTGCCCACGCCGCCCTTCTGGTTGCACACGGCGACCACGGTGGCCGGGCCGTGACGGTCGAGCGGTCGGGGTTCGGGGATCTCCCGGTAGGGACGACCGGTGGGTCCGATCTCGTTCTCGTGGTGATCGTCGTCGTCCGTGTCGTGGGACTGCGCGACCGGTATCCGATATTGCTCGTCGGCAGACCGCGGTGGCCCCGGGGTGCTCACGTGTCCGCCGCTCCCTTCGCTCGTCCCGCTCGTGAATTGCTGGTCCCAGAGTAGTGGGTGACCTGCCGGATCCTGCGACGCATCGCCGATGTGGAACAGGCCTTCCTGCCAGACGGGGTTCACCGCGCGCGCGGGTGGGCCGTGGCGTACACCTCACGCATCGTGTTGACGGTGACCAGTGTGTAGACCTGCGTGGTGGTCACCGACGCGTGCCCGAGCAACTCCTGCACCACCCGGACGTCGGCGCCGCCGTCGAGGAGGTGCGTGGCGAAACTGTGCCGCAAGGTGTGCGGGGACACCGCCTTGTCGAGCCCGGCACGGCGCGCTGCGTCGACGAGCACCTGCCACGCACTCTGCCGCGACAACCGTCCGCCGCGGGCGTTGAGGAACAGCGCCGGCTCGGCCCGCCGGACCAGAGCCGGTCGACCACGCACCAGATAGGCCTCGATCGCAGCGATCGCCGGCCCGCCGACCGGGACCACACGCTCCTTGCCGCCCTTGCCGTGGAGGCGGACCGCGCGGGCGTCGGTGTCGAAGTCGTCGATGTCGAGGGAGATCGCCTCGGTGATGCGGGCACCACAGCTGTAGAGGAGTTCGAGCAGCGCACGGTCACGCAGCCCTCGGGGATGCTCGTCGGTTCCGGCGGACTCCAGGATCGCCAGGACCTCGTCGATCGGCAGCGACTTGGGGAGCCGGCGGGCCGGTCGCGGCGGCCGCACCTCGTGCGCGACGTCGGCGGCGACGATACCCTCGGCGGCCGCAAACTTGTGAAACCCCCTGACCGACACCAATGTTCGCGCGATCGAGCTGTCTGCCAGCGGGGCAAGGCCGGCGTCCGAGTCACCGCGGCGGAGCTCGACCAGGAACTCTCGCACGTCGTCGGTGGTGACCTCGCCCAGGCCCTCGATGGACCGCGCGACCAGATACTGTGCGTATCTCCCCAGGTCACGGCGGTAGGAGTTCACGGTGTTGGTCGCCGCCCCGCGCTCGACGGTCAGGTGGTCGAGATAACGGGTGACCTGGTCGGCGACGGTCTCGGTGGGCACAGCGATCCCGCTCACCGTGTCGGCCGCCGCGCGCGCAGCGCCGTCGGCTCATCCGGCCAGGGTGCCGTGACGGGCCGCAGACCCCCGTCGCGCACGTCCGCCGCGGCGACCGCAAGGATGCCCGCGACACTCGTCGCATTGACGATCTCGCCGGCGAGGACACCGGCGACGGCGTCGTCGAGCCTCACCCATTCGACCGCCATGTCGGCTTCCTCGTCGTGGCGTTCGGCGGAGTCGAGCGAGTGGAGTCCTTCGGCGAGGTACAGGCGCAACGCCTCGTCGGTGAAACCGGGCGACAGCGCGAGGTCCACCAGGACATGCCAGTGGTCGGCGGCGAGATCGACTTCCTCGGCGAGCTCGCGCTTCGCGGCGTCGAGAGGGGATTCGTCGGGTCCGGCGTCGAGCAGCCCGGCGGGAAGTTCCAGGAGACGTCTCCGCAGCGGGTGACGATACTGGCGCACCATCGCGATCCGACCCTCGTCGTCACGGGCGACGACCGCTACCGCACCGTAGTGCTCCACGACCTCCCGCTCGGCAACCCGACCGCCGGGCATCGCGACGTCGTCGATGCGCAGGGTGATGATCGCTCCGTCGTAGACCGTCCGCGTGTCCTGTACCGCGAAGTCGTGACTGCCCGGCCCGTCACCGCCGCGAACCGTGCCGGTCAAGCGTCGGCTTCCACGTCGTCGCCCTCATGCGCCCGGTCGTGACCGTGGGATCCGTCTCCGCCCTCGGTCGGACTGTCGTAGTCGCCGATGTCCACCGGGAGACGTTCCTCGGCCTTGTACTTCAGCGCGGCCTCGATGAACGTCCGGAACAGCGGATGCGGGCGGGTGGGGCGACTCTTGAGTTCGGGGTGCGCCTGCGTGGCGACCAGGAACGGATGGATCGACCGTGGGTACTCGACGAACTCGACGAGATGCCCGTCCGGTGAGGTGCCGGAGAACACCAGGCCCGACGACGCGATCTTGTCCCGGTAGGCGTTGTTCACCTCGTAGCGGTGCCGGTGACGCTCGGAGACGTCCGTGCTGCCGTAGGACCTCGCGACGACGCTGCCGGCCTCCAGTTTCGCCGGGTACGCACCCAGTCGCATCGTGCCGCCGAGGTCGGCCTCGCCGGCGACGGCCTGGGCCTGATCCGCCATGGTCGAGATGACCGGATACGGGGTGTCCGGGTCGAACTCGGTGGAACTCGCGTCGTCGAGACCGGCTGATCGCGCCGCCTCGATCACCACACACTGCAGGCCGAGGCACAGGCCGAGCAGCGGGATCCCACGCTTGCGTGCGTACGAGATCGCGCCGACCTTGCCCTCGATGCCACGGATACCGAAGCCGCCGGGGATCAGTACGGCGTGTACATCGCCGAGTGCCGCCTGCGCACCCTCCGGGGTGCTGCATTCGTCCGACGGCACCCATTTGATGTCGGTCCGCGCCTTCCAGGCGAACCCGCCGGCGCGGATGGCCTCGGTGACCGACAGATAGGCGTCGGGAAGGTCGACGTACTTGCCGACCAGCGCAACCGTCACCGTCTCACGCGGGTCGTGTACCCGGCGCAGCAGTTCGCCCCACTCGGTCCAGTCGACGTCGCGGAACGGCAGCCCCAGCTTCCGCACCACGTAGGCGTCGAGCTGTTCGCGGTGCAGAACCTTCGGGATGTCGTAGATCGACGGTGCGTCCGGGGTGGAGATCACGCCCTCGATCTCGACGTCGCACATCAGGGCGATCTTCTTCTTGAGACCCTCGGGGACCTCCCGGTCGCACCGCAGGATCAGGGCGTCGGGCTGGATGCCGACGTTGCGCAACGCCGCGACCGAGTGCTGTGTCGGCTTTGTCTTGAGTTCGCCGGACGGGGCGAGGTACGGCACCAACGACACGTGCAGGAAGAAGACGTTGTCGCGACCCACGTCGTGGCGGATCTGTCGGGCCGCCTCGATGAACGGTTGCGACTCGATGTCGCCGACGGTTCCGCCGATCTCCGTGATCACGACGTCGGGGGCCTCACCGTCTTCACCGGGCTCGCGCATCGCGAGCACCCGAGCCTTCAGTTCGTCGGTGATGTGCGGGATCACCTGCACCGTCTCACCGAGGTACTCGCCGCGCCGCTCTTTCGCGATGACCGTTGAATAGACCTGTCCGGTGGTGACATTCGCCGACTGCGAGAGGTTGCGGTCCAGGAACCGCTCGTAGTGTCCGACGTCGAGGTCGGTTTCGGCACCGTCCTCGGTGACGAAGACCTCGCCGTGCTGGAACGGATTCATCGTGCCCGGGTCCACGTTCAGATACGGGTCGAGCTTCTGCATCGTGACCCGTAGGCCACGAGCGGTGAGTAATTGTCCGAGACTCGATGCGGTCAGTCCCTTGCCCAGGGACGACGCGACACCGCCCGTCACGAAGATGTGTTTGGTGCCATCGTGCATGTGGCGAAGTGGTCGCAAAACCCGTCTCCCGTCGGCCGATCCAGGCCAGAAAACCCTGATTACCTACGGGACTCCAGGGTAACACCTCCCCGGCCGATCGACTGCCGCCACACCGCGCGGCCGTGCTCGCGGTCCGGCGGGCAGCCGAGAAGTGTGTCCTCACCGATCAGGTGGCGGGACCGGGTCCGGCGCCGACGGTGATCGCCTGTGCGCCCGCCCCCGTCCCGTACGCGCCGGTCTGGCCCTCGGCCTCGTCGGCGAGAGCGAGCACGGTGGTGATCAGGCCGGTCTGTTGATCGACGTTGTCCACGGTCGACACCGCGTTTCCCAGCGCGGGGTCCGCCCGCACCACGGCGATGGGGGATCCTCCGCTCGCCGAGCCCGATCGACCCACGAGGACGCCGCCCTGGGCACGCGCGGCCATCGCCGCCGCGAGTCGCGCCATCAGCTGTCCACGCGCACCGGCGTCGTCACCGAGAGGATCACCGGTGACCACCACCACCAGGTCGGCGGCCGAGACCGCGTTGTCCGCCGCGGCGACGAAGCCACCTTCACGTAGGGCCTCGAGGCCGAGGCGGATGTCGCCGGGGTCGGCTGCGGCCTGCCCCTCGGGGTGCAGCAACAATGCACCGAGGAGATCGCCGGCACGGCCGCCGGAATCGGTCAGCTCGGCGCGCAGGGTGGTGCCGGCCGGGATCGTCTGGTCGACGATGGTGCGCAGTTGCTCGGCGTTCTCGTCGGCGACGAGGTCGTCGGTCAACGCGACCTGGCCGGCGAACTGGGCCCCTGCCGTCGACAACGACTCCTTGACCGCGTCGACATCGGTCTCGGCGGCGTTGGGCGATGTCACCACCAGCACGGACTGGCCGCGCAACGCTCCGGTGATCAGTCGCGGTGCGATCGCCGCGTCGAAACTGTTGGCGGCGTTGAGTTGCTCGTTGAGTTGATCCCGCTCGGTCTCCAGGTCACCGATCCGGTCGCGTGAAGCGCCGGTGAGCGAGTTGACCCGGTCCCCGACGAAACCCGACCCGAGGAACAGCCCGAGCGCCAGCGCCAGGAACACCGCGACGAGCGAGATCGCATGTTGCCGGAGAGAGATCATCGCTTACCTGTTCCACGCTCCCTGGGCCCACTCGACGGCCTGGTGATACTGCGCGACCGACCAGTCGATGACCTCGGGGCCCATGTTGGACAGCATGACCGCCGCGATGACCGCGATGAGGGCGGCCAGGATGACGCACGCGATGGCGGCACCGGACACCCGGCTGCGGTAGAGGGTGGCGACCGCCTTGGCGTCGACCAGCTTGGGACCGACCTTGAGGCGGGTCAGGAACGTCGACGGGTTGCTCTCGCGGCGGGAGCGATCGAAGAAGTCGTCGAGCGTTCCGCCGTAGCCGACCGTGACGATGAGGTCGGCGCCGTGGTAGTCGGTGAGCAGCAACGCGAGGTCGGCGGCACTGCCCGCCGCCGGGAACGTGGTGGCACCGATGCCCAGATCCTGAATCCGGGCCAGGCCGCGCGCGTGGCCGTCGGTGTCCGCCGGAAGCACCAGTTGCGCACCTGATTTGAGGGTCGCGGTCTTCATCTCGTCCGGGTCGCCGACGATGAGCGACGGCTTGTGCCCGGCCTTCATGAGGGTGTCGGCACCCGCCCCGACACCGACGATCACCGGTGAGTACTCCTTGATGAACGGCTTCAGTGCCCGCAGATCCGCTTCGCGATCGGGTCCGTCGGCGACGACGACCACGTGCCGGCCGGCGAGGTTCACGTCGACGTCCGGCACGCCGACCCCGTCGATCAGCAACGGTGACTCGCTGCGGATGAACTCGATCGTGTTGCCGGAGAACGCTTCCAGATGGTCGACGAGACCGGTCTTGGCCTCGATCATCTTGTCGGCGATGTCGTGCTCGGCGAGTTCGGTGCCGAGCGCGAGGCGTCGTTCACCGACGTAGAGCCGGTCGTTGTCGATGCGCAGCTTCGCGCCGTCTTTCACCCGCTTGAACACCTCGTCGCCGACGTTGTCCAGCAACGCGATCCCGGAGGCGACCAGCACCTCGGGCCCCAGGTTGGGATAGCGTCCCGAGATCGACGGCGACGCGTTGACGACCGCCACGACGTTGGCGGCCACCAACGCGTCCGCGGTGACACGGTCGAGGTCGATCTCGTCGAGGATGGCGATGTCGCCCGGCCCGACCCGGTCGAGCAATCGCCGAGTGTTCTTGTCGATCCTGGCGATTCCGGTGACGCCAGGCAGTTCGGTGGTCGTGCGGGCGAGCAGAGCAGGCATCTTCATGACGCCCATGATCGACACGGGACCCGGAGATTTCCGGGAGGCGCGCCGCAACAACTGCAACTTTTGTCACACGAGTAACACACTCACCCGTGTCGCCCGTCGCTGGGGTCAACCGTCAGACGCCGGGCCCCTCTCCGCTTCTGCGGTGGCAAGCAACTCCTCGGCGTGGGCGCGACCGGTGTCGGAATCACCGAGGCCGGCGAGCATTCGTGCGAGTTCGGCGACGCGCTCGTCGCGATCGAGCGTGCGGACAGTGCTCTTGTGCGGACGGTTCTTGCCGCTGCCCGACGTCTTGCCGATCACGAGGTGGTTGTCGGCGAAAGCCGCGACCTGGGGTAGGTGGGTCACCACGATCACCTGATGGGCGCTCGCGAGACGCGCGAGGCGGCGGCCGATCTCGACCGCGGCGCGACCGCCCACGCCGGCATCGACCTCGTCGAACACCATCACCGAACCACTCGTCGGCGCGGCGAGCACAACCTCCATCGCGAGCATGAGTCGGGACAGCTCACCACCGGAGGCCGAACGGGCGATCGGCAGCGGAGTGGCCCCCTTGTGGGCGAGAAGTGCGAACTCGACACTATCGACCCCCGACGCCCCGGCGTGCGCACGCACCCCGTCGAGCTCGATCGCGAGGCGGTCGTCGTCCGCCGCGGCTTCGATACCGACATCCACGGACAGGGCCGCATCGCCCATCGCGAGTCCGCCCAGTTCGCTCGACACCTTGGTCGCCATCGACTTGGCGGCGGTGCGACGTCGGCGCCGGAGTTTGGATGCCGCTTCGGTCACCTTGTCCCGGGCGGCGGCAGCGGCTGCTTCGAGTTCTTCGATCGACTGCTGTGGGTCGTCGATCTCGGCGAGTCGCGCACGGGCGGTGTCCCGCCAGGCGATCACACCGTCGATGTCGGGAGCGTACTTGCGTACCAGGGCCTTCAGGTCCGCCTGCCGGGTCAGCATCTTGTCGAGTTCCTCGGCGTCGGCCGGGAGATCGGCCAAGAATCCGGACAGTTCGTCGCCGACATCGGTGATCACCGTCAGCGCCTCGCCGACCCTCGGCAGCAGAGCGCGCAGCGAATCATCTCCGCTGGATTCGAGGATGCTGCGGACCTGTCCCAGGCCGTCGATGACCGATCCCTCGTCGCCGGCGACGAGTTCATGGGACTGCGAACCTGCGGTGCGGATGCTCTCCAGGTCGGTCAGACGCCGGATGGTCGCGGCCAGATCCTCGTCCTCGCCGGGTTGTGGATCGACCGCGGAGATCTCGTCGACTCCGAACCGCAGCCGGTCCGCCTCCTGGGCGAGTTCCCGCTCGTCGGTGCGGCGGGCGTCGAGGTCGTCGAGAACGGTGATCCATTCGTCGCGCGCCGCGCGGTAGGCCTCGATCGCCGTCGTCGCCGACGACCCGGCGAACGCATCGAGCGCGGCCCGCTGGTGCTCGGGCTTCATCAGCCGCAGCTGATCGTTCTGTCCGTGGATGGTGAGCAGGTGATTGGTGAGCCGTCCCATCACGCCGACGGGCACCGATCGGCCGCCGAGGTGGGCACGGGAGCGCCCATCGGCACCGACCGACCGGATCGCGATGACGGTGCCGTCCTCGTCGACCTCGGCGCCCGACGCCTCCAGGATCTCGCCGACGACGGGGTCGGTGACCGGTTGATCCGCGGTCGACTCCGAAGACGCGAGCCGGAACCGGCCCTCGACGGTCGCTTTCGTATCCCCGGACCGGACCCGGGACGCGTCGGCGCGCGCTCCAGACAGCAGGTGCAGGCTCGTCACGATCATGGTCTTGCCCGCGCCCGTCTCACCGGTGAGAGCGGTGAATCCGGGATGGAATCGTGCCGACGCCCGCTCGATGACGCCGAGTCCCTCGATCGACAGTTCTTCCAACATCGTCAGGTCTGCCTCCCCCGCCATCCCGTCACCGGTAGGTCGAATTTGGTCACCAGTCGGTCCGTGAACGGTTCGGCGTCGATTCGTACCCACAGCACCGATCGGTCACTTCGGACCACCTCCACCCGAGCACCGGCCGAGACATCGATCCGACGTCTCCCGTCACACAACGCCACAGCGGCGCGGCCGCGTTTGTCGATCTCCACCGCCACGCGTGAGAGCGGACTGGTCACCAGTGGGCGCGCGAACAACGCGTGGGCATTGCTCGGGACCACCAGGATGGCCTCGAGATCCGGCCACATCACCGGTCCGCCCGCGGAGAACGCGTACGCCGTCGAACCGGTCGGCGTCGACACCAGCACGCCGTCGGCCCCGAACGCGGACACCGGCCGGCCGTCGACCTCGGTGACCACCTCGAGGACGCCCTTGTTCTGGGCGTTGAGGATGGCGATCTCGTTCAATGCCCAGGTACGTGCGACGGGGTTGTCGGGCCGGGCGGGGTCGATGACCGTCACATCGAGGGTCATTCGCGGCTCGACCCGATAGTCACCGGCGATGAGCTGCTGCATGACGGCGTCGACTCGATTGGCTTCCGCTTCGGCCAGGAACCCGATGTGTCCGAGGTTGATCCCGATGAGCGGGACCTGCGCCGGATAGGCCAGTTCGGCGGCCCGAAGGAATGTGCCGTCACCACCGAGCACGATCACGAGTTCGCACCCCTCGGCAGACGCCGGCTCCGGCGATGCCAGCTGCACGGCGGCACCCAGATCGCGCAGATGTTCGGTGTCGACCGGATGGCTCACCGGGCGCGCCCGTCCGGTCGGGCCCTCGTCGGACTCCGTGGCAACCGTGTCACGGGTTTTCGTGTCGTAGTCGACCACCCGGAGCCGTACACCGGCCGCAGCGCAATACCGCGCGATGGAGTCCATCGTCTGCGTGACGACTTCTCGACCGGTATGAGCGACCACCAGGAACTCCCGATGCTCCCCCGGACCGGCGACCTCGTCATTGGCCACTGTGGTCCCTTCGTCTGTCAGCGGGGCCCGTCTTCGACGGCCCGTGTGATCATCGCGACCAATTCCGGGTCGTCGGATGCCCCGGAGTCGCCGGCGACGACGTCGTCATCCGGCGCCTCATCTGCTCGATCTCCGACCCTATCCGGCACCCCGGGATCCGTGCCGGGCCGGTTCGGGTCCGGAATGGCGCCGCGGTGGTCCGCGTGGTCCCGACGCAGCCACAGAAAGTACTCGACGTTGCCGGACGGTCCCGGTAAGGGGCTCGCGATCGCGCCCAGCGTCGACAATCCGAGTTGCCGCGCAGCCCGCGCCACTCCCAGGACCGCATCGATCCGCTGCGCCGGATCGCGCACCACACCGCCCGAGCCGACGCGGTCCTTGCCCACTTCGAATTGCGGCTTGACCATCGGGATCAGGTCACCCCCGAGTCGCACCGCGCCGGCGAGCGCCGGCAGCACCAGCCCGAGGGAGATGAACGACAGGTCCGCGACGACGAGGTCCACCCGGCCGCCGATGTCGTCGGCTCGCAGGTGCCGCACGTTGGTGCGGTCGTGAATGCTCACCCGCGGATCGTTCTGCAAGCGCCACACCAGTTGGCCGTACCCGACGTCGACCGCGACCACCTGCGCAGCCCCCCGGCGCAGGAGGACGTCGGTGAACCCGCCGGTGGATGCTCCGGCATCCAGGCATCGCCTGCCGTCCACGGCGAGACCCGACGCCTCGAATGCGTCCAACGCGCCGAGCAGCTTGTGCGCGCCGCGCGACGCCCACTCCTCGCCGACGGTCTCTGCCACCACGATCGGGGTGTCGCGAGCGACGTTGGTGGCGGGTTTGGCGGCGACGACACCGTTGACCTTGACGAGGCCGTCGGCGATCAGGCCGCGTGCATGTTCGCGGGATCTCGCCAGGTGGCGACGGACGAGTTCGGCGTCGAGTCGCGCGCGTGGGGCCACGGTCAGCCCCGCGTCATCGTGGGTCGACGTCGTCGAGAGCCGCCGTCAGCACCTCGTGCGCACGTTCGAGCAGTTCGGTCTGGCGGCCCAAGGCCGCAAGGTCGAACGATCCCCCGGTGGTCTGTCGGATATCGTCCACCTGCTCGAGCAGGTCCGACACCGACCTGGTCACGGACGCGGGGTCGACGTCGCTGCCCGGTTCGTCCGCGTCCTGCGTGCCGGACGTTCCGATCGCACCGGGCATCATGTGAGGCCCCGGACGCGGTGGGACCGTTGTCGTACCGGACTGCGAGGCGGCAGTCGGCGCAGGATTCTCGGATTCGCTCATGACCTCATCAACGCTAGCGCACCGGGATGATGCCGACCGACTCCAAAACGCGCACGACGTCGGGATTCGGGCTGGTCACAGTGATGTCCGTGTCGTCGAGCGCACCGGAGTCGGCGGCTGCCCAGACCGCCGCGGCCAGCGCGGGCACCACCGTTTCCGGGCGTGCCGGCCCGTCGGTCCGAATGGTCGCGGCCGATCCGTCCAGCTCGACATCCCAGCCGTCATGGGGTCCGATGCGCACGGCGTTCGCCCCCGCGTGCAAGCCGGTCAGATCGCGGATGACGTACGTGGGACGTTGCTCGGGCGGAGCGACGAGCAGGTCCATCGCCGAGCTGACACCGGTGAGCACCAGCACGCTGTCCAGCCCGACCGCGTGTGCACCTTCGATGTCGGTGTCCAGGCGGTCGCCGACCACCAGTGGTCGCGACGCACGACTGCGCGCGATCGCGTCGGCCATCAACGGTGCCGCCGGCTTGCCCGCGACGAGGGGCTCCTTGCCGGTGGCATTGGCCACCGCGGCCACCATCGACCCGTTGCCGACGAGCTTGCCCCGCTCGGACGGCAGGGTCGCGTCGGTGTTGCAGGCGATCCACAAGGCCCCGTTACCGATTGCCAACGCGGCCTCACACAGTTCGGCCCAGCCCGTTTCCGGTGAGTGCCCCTGGATCACCGCTGCGGGACGATCGTCGGCGCTACGGGTCACCGCGATGCCGACTTCGCGCACTTCTTGCGCGAGCCCATCGGTCCCGATGACCAGCGCACGCGATCCCGGATCGAGATGCTCCGCCAGCAACCGGGCAGCCGACTGGGCACTGGTGATCACTTGCTCCGCGGTCGCCGTGAAACCCATCTCGGTGAGATGGGTGACCACGTCGGCGGGACGGCGACTGGCGTTGTTGGTGACGAAGTACCGTGCGGTGTCGATGTTCTCGAGGGTGTCCAGAGCACCGGGCAACGCCCGATGGCCCGCGAAGACCGTCCCGTCCAGGTCGAGCAGCAGCGCGTCATAGCGCGAGGCGAGTGTCTCCACCGGCCGGTCGACGACGACTGATGCGCCGGAGTCGGTGCCGACTTCAGCAGCCTCCGCCACCTCTGCGGGCAGGGTCGTCGGCGCCGCCGCGTCCGGGGCGGGCGGCGCTGCCACGAGCGTGTCAGGTGCGGCAGACTCGGCGGCAATGGCATCAGCAGGAACGGCGTCACTGACGACCACACTGTCGGCCGCGTCATCGCCGAGTGAGTCGTGCTCTGGCCGCTCAGCCTGGGAGGCCGTCTCCGCCGCCTCGGGGTCGGTGAGATCCACGAGCCGCAGCTCAGCGTCGGTGACATCCTCGACGTCGGCCGCTGCGGCGTTCATGAACCACGTGACCGCGTCGTCCACGCGCCCTGCTGCGTGCAGAGCAGAGGCGTACGCGTAGTACAGGCGCGCCACCGGGGTGCCGCTGCGCCCCGGCGACAGATCGCCGGTTTGCAGTGTCACCACCGCCTTCTCGGGTTCGCCCAGGTCGATCCGCGCACCGGACTCGACGATCCGCATCTCCGTGGCATCATCGCCCTCGAGTTTGCGTGCGTCGTCGCTGCGTGCGATCTCGATTGCCCGTTCGGGGCGTCCGAGCCCGCGTTCCGCGTCCGCGATCAGCGGCAACAATCCGGGGTTGCCGGTGATGCGCCGGGCGGCCCGCAGTTCCGACACGGCCTCCTGCCACTCACCCGCGCTGTAGGCGGCGATGCCCAGGGTCTCGCGGACGAGCCCGACACGGCCGGCGCGACGACGCGCCGCACGGGCATGCTCGAGGGCTGTTGCCGGATCGTCTTCCAGCAGTCGGGTCACCATGACGAGGTGCCGAGCGACATTCTCCGCATTGGTCTTGTCGAGCGTCAGAAGATCGCGCCTGACCTCAGTATCGAGGTCGGATGCGGCGACGTCGTCGGGGAGCAGCGGCTCGTCGGGACGACCTGCCGAACCCGTTCCGCGGGACGGTCGTTGGGGACGCCCCGCCCTCGGGGCGCTGCTATTTGGTCGGCCGTCGCGTCGAGCACCGCCGGCGCGACGGGGTTCACCGTCTCTGCGGGATGTATTCGTACGACGCGACGAGTCGTCCCTGCGCGGGCCACCATCTCGTCGCTCGAACCGGTCGCGGTCACTCATAGCAGCCAATCTATGCCTTGAAGTGCGGTGGCGGTCGATGAACGCATCGCCGCATCGGGTCGAGTCGCCGACCAGACGCCGGCAGGAACTCACGAAGACACGCGAACGGCCCTGTACTCGAATTGCTTCGAATACAGGGCCGTTGCTCAAGTTGTGTTCGGCGGTGTCCTACTCTCCCACACTGGTTAGGGTGCAGTACCATTGGCGCTGGAGGGCTTAGCTTCCGGGTTCGGAATGGAGCCGGGCGTTTCCCCTCCGCTATGGCCGCCGAAACT